>CAIQQN010000162.1 GCA_903873975.1 uncultured Anaerolineales bacterium | reverse complement strand
CTTTGTCAACGATCCAAGCCGACGATGGGAATTGAACCCATAACCTACCACTTACAAGGCGGTTGCTCTGCCGGTTGAGCTACGTCGGCGGGCGTCCTTTCCCGGCTTAAGCGGGGGAATTATACCAAAGGCACCCCGTCCATACAAGGTTAACGCGCCGGACCACCGGTCTGTACCTTCCTTCCCTTTGGGACGCAGGAGGCGGGCTGGAATGACCGGCGTGGGAGTCTATCAGGATTCGGGATGGGAGTCAAGAATAATGCTATACTAGCTTTGGAAGTATATACCAACTTTGGCGACATCAAGAGTACAAAAAGCCCGGCAAGATCGCTGGGCTTGTTTTTTTGTCTACTTGTTTATTTTTCTTTCCGATATATACTGTAATAGGTTGTATTACGCTCACCGCCTGTTTGATGTGACGAACATAGCGAAAGGAGAATTTATGAGCCACGCTTCGTTCTGGAACACTATAGGGCGTTTTATCCTGTATTCTATTCCTATAATAATTGCGTGGTTTGGACCTCCTTATTTATTGGTTTGTTTGCTTGGTAGAAAATTCTTAAGGTTATCATCAGGTCCGTGGAGTCTATCCAATAGGGGGATGTTTTTGTTTTATTTGCTTGCTGCCGTTTGGTTTGGCGGATTGGTTTGGTTAATTTCAAACGGGGTGATCAACTGGTAATTGCCTTGACTACCCAGATCCACGCCCGTGCTGTTGAAAGTGTCGGCTGATCCTCCGATTTTTAACATCCTGTAACCGGGTTATATCCAGAAGTTAAGAACTAGTTAATAACACCCGAACCCGCGAAATATGAAAAGCCCTTGCCTGTAATGGGCGAGGGCTGCTTTAGCCCTGGTGAAGGGCCGATGGCGGGGTAAAAAAATATTACTTAGATAAAACCCGATGATCTGGTCCAGGGGGTCTTGTATTAATTTTGTTTTCTTGTATAGTATATAGGTGGGTATTGGATACCAACCTATATAGTGCCGAAGGAGTGACCTGACCAATTCGTCACGTTCAAGACCATTGCGCTGTGCATGCAACACCGCCAACCCTCCAAAGCGCACCAGGAAAGGAGACAACTATTTCTATAATATAACCTCCGAAAAGATGTTTCCTCACAAGAGCGATCGTAGTCCGGCGCGCTCCTTTGCTGCAATCCAAAGAATCCCACTGAACCACTCCGGGTTACCCTGCGAACGCAATCTGACCCTCGAAAATTCATTTTCAGTTGCAGGTCTCAGAAAAGGAGTAGCTCATGAACAAGCGCAAGATCTTCATCGTCATCACGGCTTTCGTCCTGACCGCCATCCTGGCTGGCAGCCTGGGAGCCGTCACTGCCCTGGCCTGGCCCTTCAGCGATGTCCCTCCAAGTAATGATTTCTACAACGACATTGCCTGGCTGGATGCAAACGGGATCACCCACGGCTGCGATGCCCTCGGCCACTACTGCCCCGGTGACTACGTCACCCGCGGCCAAATGGCGGCCTTTTTACATCGCAGCGCCGGTGTGCAGGTGGTGGCTGGCGTCCATATTACCCGCGATCTTACCCATGACACACCGGTCATCGACGATTGGTTCAATAACGTCACTGGATATGCGCCGAGTGTGTCTTATGAGAATAACCTCTACTTTGTTTGGTTTGGCATGAACATGGAGAACCGATATCCCCTATGTACAATTGACCAAGGTTATGGGGACACGCTCAACGCAATCTGTACCGTTGACACCCATGACAATAGGGTGCAAGTTGGCATCTGGGACCCTGATACTGGCGTAAGCCAGCACGCCGAATTCTATCTGCTGGTGTTCGGCCCGTAAGCGGCTGGGAAATTGCCCCCGCCCGTAATGGGCGGGGGTTGCGATTATCTTCCTCTATTCGCCTCCAAGCGACTCCACGGTGATCAAGTGGGGCTTCTCATTTTGCGCGGATGCTGACGCGGCTGGTCCCATGAGCGGCTTATTGGCTGCCCCGGCAGCGTGGTAAATTCCACCTTCCCCTATTTCGAGATCTGTAGTTGTAGGGGCGAAGCATGCTTCGCCCTGGGCATGCAGCCACCATGCCTGTTGTAGGTCACGCTTCCAGCGTGATATTCTTCCCCTCTCCCTAAACCGTGAACGTCCCCACAAGCCGAGGCGGAGAGTAGGGGCGAGATACGTCTCGCCCTGGGTACGCGGGAACCGTGCCTGCTGTAGGGCCGACGTTCCGTCGCCCTGTGAACTTCCTCCCCTAAATCCGAAGAACATGTTCCTAGCAAAGCTGAGGGGTTTGGGGTCAGATTCTCCCTCTCCATTTGCTGTACTTGCAAATGGGGATTGAGCTTGCCCCGATAAAGTGGACACAAAAGATGTCCAGATCCAGTACACTAGAAAGGATAGGAACAGGATCATGGACGAACAGAAAAGGGAATACCGAACGTACGCGGAAGAATTCAAGTTAGAAGCCTTGGAACTGCT
>CAIQQN010000161.1 GCA_903873975.1 uncultured Anaerolineales bacterium | reverse complement strand
GTTATATGGCTGCTTTTCAAAACACTAAGAAAAATATCCCGCCACAGTGAGCAGATCGAGCAGGAAGTGAAGAAACTACGGGAGGAAATCCAGTCTTTACGAGATAAGTTGCCAGACGTAGCATCAAAATGACGTTTAACGAAGAAACGATTTCGACGGCAGGTCATCTGCCGCCGAAATATTTATTCCTACATTCCCCACAAGGGCACAAAGCCCGCAAATACTCCCAGCGGTAAATCCCAGCCTCGTGCCCGTCCTCCCAAACCGGGGTGAACCCATACCAGCCAACCGGAACAACGTTGCTTACGCAGGTGGCGGGAGAGTTGGGCAGTTTTGCGGTGAAAACAGACAGATCAGGAGTATCGCCCATTTTGTCATGTCCGCCGCGGCATTCGGCGCACGGACAACCAGCCCGCAGCAAGGAGAATGTATACAGGCTGGTATGACCGTCGGACCAGACAATGACCAGTTCTTTTTTCCCACGGTTGGCAGTAATGGAGGCAGGTTTCATAGTAATTTCAACAAAAAATCACGGTGATGGAATGACCGTCAGAAAATCCTGCACAGCCCACCCAGCGCGGGAAGCGTCGTAGGAGGCGGTGAGATACCACCAGGTATAGCCATCGGCTTGCTCCGGTCCTTTCGTGACCTGGAAAACTTCCGAATCAAAAGCGGAGAATGCCAGGGTTGCATTTAAACTTGGATCAGTATGTATTCGCAACCCTTCGCCACCGGTACTGGGCTGCACATAAACGCCAAGGGCAATTTCGCCGGGTGCCAGGGTGGGAGAAGGCATCCCTGTGGGGGCGATGGGAGTCAGAGTGGGGGGCAGGGCGAGCGGCGTGGAGGTTTGGGCGGGGATGACGGTCAAAGCGGCGGAGGAAGAGGTCAGGTCCGGGATTGGCGCGGCAGGACGCCTCACCAGGATGTACACGAGACTGATGCACAACAACACGCCTGCAATCGCCAAAGCTGCAATCAACACTTTTCCAGTCAGAATATTTTTCATCGTTGTACCGGCAGCAGGAAAAAGGCCAGACCTGCCATGAATTATACCTTTTCACCGCACAGCAAATACCTGGCTTGCGGCGGGATGAGCACTTGCAAACTGCCCTGGAGCACTTCGAGCGATGCCTGCTGTGTACCCAGCATCGGTTCGCCGTCCATCTGGAGAGAGAAAGGCGTGCCGGACTCGATGGAGGCTTTGCGGAAAGGGATGCAGCATGCCTGACCTGAAGTTCCATGCTGACCAGAAAGGATGTCGAACATGACTCGGAAGGCATCCGCCAGGGTACTGCCGGAGAACAGCCACAGGTCCATCAGACCGTCGTCCAGGTAGGCTGAAGGGGAGATTTTTGCCACGGCATAATGGCGGATATTATTTGCCACTGCCAGGAGATAGTGACCTTCGACCTGTTTTTCATCGGCAGTGACGCGCAGGTTCATACCATGCCAGATGGTGGCATTCCAAATGGTCGTGGCGGCATATTCCGTGATATTGAGATATTTCTCAAAACGCTTGCGCGGTGTCAGTTTTCGGACCGTCATCGCGTCCAGCCCGATCCCGGCCCACATCAGGAAAGGCTGGCCGTTGCACATCCCCACGTCCATGGCACAGGGGGTGGATTCAGCCAACATGCGCGTGTTCTGAACCAGGGCGCGGATGTGCGGCCAGACGAAGGCGTTAATCCCTAACTCCTGTGCCCAGACGTTAGTCGTCCCGGCCGGGAGTATGCCCAGGGCGGTTGATGAACTGATCAGGCCGGCGGCGGCCTGCCCGGCGGTGCCGTCGCCGCCGATGGCAAAAACAGCGCGGAAATTTTCTTGGGCGGCCATGTGGGCCAGTTGTGTGGTATGGCGTCCATTAAGCGATTCAGCCACTTCCACGCGCCAGCCGTGGTCATTCAGGGTGCGGATCACACCGCCGATAAATGGACGCACCGAAATGCGTCCGGCAGCGGGGTTGTAGATGAGCAGTGTGTCAGCCATGCCTTTATTATACTTGTGGCGTGGCAAGAATGAACCGTAAAGACGCCGTGTTATAATCCCCGCAGGCAGCCCATGGCAGAAGACCGCATCCTCAATAATCGCTACCAAATCATGGAACCGCTTGGCAGAGGCGGTATGGCTGTCGTCTACCGTGCCCGCGACATGGAGCTGGAACGCCCGGTAGCGGTCAAAGTGTTACGCGAAGACTACTCGCG
>CAIQQN010000160.1 GCA_903873975.1 uncultured Anaerolineales bacterium | reverse complement strand
GCAGTGGAAGCCTTTGCCGGGCTCGGTTCGGGAGATGTCTTTCTGGATACAGCGTGGCAAGGGCGGTATTTTTCCGAAGTGGCATATTGCCCATCTCCTGGCCGAACTGGCGCTCGATATCCTCGACCGGCGTGGGACACGCCAGAAACACGCCCAGCTGTTGACAGGCCCGGATTGGGCCCCCCCCCGCAGAAGTCAGGAATTACCTGGATGCCGCCCTGACCACCAATTACACCGATTACCCAAAACGAAAGCGGTTCGGTCCTCTGCCGCCCACGCCGTTCGATCAAGACCTGGAACCTGTTATTAAATACCTTGAGTCTCTTCTGGAGAGTGAACATGATTACCATTCCTGAAACATCCAAAGTGAGCCAGGCTGTCATTTCGGAAGTTGAAAAGGCCATCGTCGGCAAGCGGAAGGTGCTGGAGATTATCATGGCTTCCGTCCTGGCTGGCGGGCACGTCCTGCTGGAAGATTACCCCGGCCTGGGTAAGACGCTCATTGCCAAATCCTTTGCCACCGTGCTGGGATTGGATTTCAAGCGCTTGCAATTCACCCCGGACCTTTTACCGGGGGATATCACCGGTGGCTATGTCTACAACCGGGCTGAGAACCGCTTCGACCTGCGCCAGGGGCCCATCTTTGCCAACATCATCCTGGCCGACGAGATCAACCGCGCCTCCCCCAAGACCCAGTCTGCGCTTTTGGAGGCCATGCAGGAGGGACAGGTGACGCTCGAGGGCGAGACCCTGCGTCTGCCGGATCCGTTCCTGGTGCTGGCCACCCAGAACCCCATCGAATACGAGGGCACTTTCCCGCTCCCTGAAGCCCAGTTGGACCGCTTCATGCTCAAGCTGACGGTCGGCTACCCCGACCTGGCCGATGAGACCGAGATTCTGCGCCGCCGCCACAAACGCCAGAAAGAAGATGTGGTTTTGACGAAGGTCACCAATGCCAAAAAGATCGTTGAGATGCGCAAGGTGGTTGAAACCGTCCACGTGGACGAAGACCTGGAAACCTATATTGCAACCATCGTCCAGGAGACACGTCACGACCGGCATGTGGCGGTCGGATCCAGCCCGCGCGGATCGCTGGCTTTTCTCAAGATGGCACGTGCCCACGCGGCTCTCGAGGGTCGTGACTACATCCTGCCCGACGATATCAAGCGTTTCAGTGTCCCGGTGCTCAGCCACCGGCTTATTCTCCAGCCGGAATACTGGCTGACGCGCCAGGTCGCGGACCGGGTGATTGCCGATATTTTTGCCAAGGTCCCCGTGCCGGTGTTGAAGGATGCCTGAGAGTGCCTGAAAAAGAACACGCTTCAGGCGGCGTCCGCGCCGCCGTGGCCCGCTCAATTGGCTTACCTTAACCAATGAACCGTACTTTTTTCCTCGCCTTCCTGGTTTTCCTGCTGCTCTTTGTTGGGCTGGCAACCATCCGCCCTTCTATCGTGGCGCTGGCGTTGCCGCTCGTTTTGTACCTGCTGGCGGGGTTGTGGCGCCTCCCTGAACAGGTGCACTTGCGGGCGGAGCGCTCCCTCAGTGCCGAGCGGGTCAAGACTGGCGATGATGTAACCGTCACGCTTATAGTGAGCAATTCCGGTTCTGCACTCGAAGAGGTCTTACTGGAAGATCAAATTCCGCAGGGGCTGGAAGTGGCTGATGGTTCAGCGTGGCGTCTGGTGGCGCTGCCTGCTGGCGGGTCTGTAACTTGGACGTATACCCTGCGGGGCCGGCGCGGATATTACGGGTTGAAAAAAGTCCACGCCACTGCCGGTGAACATCTGGGCCTTGCGAGGCTTGAACAGGACCTGCCCACTGACGGTCAGTTGTTCATCCTGCCGCCGGTCCTGCGCCTGCGGCGGGTGTCCATCCAGCCGCGTCGTACGCGCATCTTTTCCGGAACCATCCCTGCCAGGCAGGGCGGTTCGGGCGTGGAATTCTTCGACGTGCGCGAGTACCAGCAGGGTGATTCGCCCCGTTGGATAAACTGGCGTGCCACCGCCCGGCACCCCCAGAATGTTTTTTCCAATCAGTTTGAACAGGAACGCGCCGCCGATGTCGGTCTCATCCTCGATGGACGCCACCGGACGAACGATTTTGGCGAGCGTTCCATTTTCGAAAATTCCGTCCTGGCCGCGGCTGCCCTGGCGGATACTTTCCTGAATGCCGGGAACCGGGTGGGACTGCTTTTCTATGGCCGGCAGATTACCTGGACCATGCCGGGTTACGGTAAAATGCAGAGCGAGCGCATCTTGCATGATCTTTCTCGCCTGGAGCCGGGTGATTCGCAGAACTTCAGTGAACTTTATGTACCGCGCCATTTGTTTCCTTCCCGCTCGCAATTGGTGCTGGTCAGCCCGCTTATCTCCGAAGATTATGATGTGCTGGCTGCCCTGCGGATGAGCGGTTATCACCTGCTGGTCGTCAGCCCCGATCCGGTTTCGTTCGAAGCAGACGGGTTGGCCGAAACGCGAGCCAACCTCCTGGCGAGGCGCATTGTCCAGTTACAGCGGGCTGTGTTGCTGCGTTGTCTGCGCGGGGCGGGGATTCATATAGTGAACTGGGACACCTCCCAACCTTTTGAGAAGATCGCCAAGCGCGAACTGGAGCAGCGGATGGTTTTACCCCGTGGAGTGCTGCGATGACCCGCTTCCTCCGTTTTATCTGCCCGATCCTGTCGGTTGGTTTGCTGGCGACCGGGTATTTCCTGCTCGGCCTGGTTTGGCCCGCCGTGGGGCTGCTCGCCTTTGGAATTTTGTGGATCGTCGGGCTTGCTCTCCACTGGGACTGGATTCCGCCCCTGGGATTGTTCGCCGCCTTCGGGGCTGCTGCCCTTGGTCTCTTCCTTGACCCTTCGCCTGTGTTTTTCATCCCCGCTGCCCTCTGCGCTCTCCTGGCCTGGGATTTGGCTGGGTTCCACAGGCGTCTGCGGCTGGCTTCCCCGGATGATGACACAGCCGCGCTGGAAAAACATCACCTGTCACGACTCGTCATAGTGGTGCTTGCCGGAGGCGGCCTGAGTGCCTTTGCATTGACATTTCATATGAGACCCTCGTTTGGGTGGGTGGTGATCCTGATGTTTTTTACGGTCTGGGGGATTGGGCGGATGGTGAACTGGCTGCTAAGCCGGGAGGGTTGATTACGCCCAGGAACGCAGCCAGGCT
>CAIQQN010000159.1 GCA_903873975.1 uncultured Anaerolineales bacterium | reverse complement strand
GAGAAGAACCTCGAAGTGGCCATCCATCGCCGTTTCAAACGCCAGGGCCGTAGCGGGAATCCCATCCGCGCCGAACGCCTCCTGCAACTCAAACGGCTGGCCGCCGATCCGCTCCCATGGACCCGCTGGTGGAAATCCAAACCCCATTCACCCTCAACCCCAACCCGCCTGCATCACCACCAACTGACATTTGACAAGCACTACCGTGACACACCCTGATCATTACGATCCGCTTTGATGTTGCAATTTCCGGTGAATTCTTTTTCCGGCGAAGTGTCTGGAATATATGCCAGCGATCACCAAGAAAAACACGCGCCTCAGACTTCAGTTTGTCGCCAACACCGATCATTCCATTCATGCCGGACTGGTCGCCGTCGAGGCGATGGCCAGACGATTTGGTCTGTGGGCCAAGTTGTGCGAACTCCGCTGCCTGGACCCGCGCAAGGATCGCAAACGCGGTTACGGCCCGGAGGTCATCGTCGGCCAATTGATCTACGCGCTCTGTTCGGGCGGCGGTTGTCTCTCCGACAGCGAGGCGCTCAACGACGATCCGCTGGCGCAGGAACTTTTCGGCGTGGAAAAGTTCGCCGATCAATCCCAGGTCGGCGAATGGTTGCGCGAACAATCCCCGGAAAGCGTGGGGGCCTTGCGCCAACTGCTCCAGGAGTTCGTGGCGTGGGTCTGGAAACAAACGCCGCCCGACCGCTTGTTACACGCCGGCCAACGCGAAGTCTTCTTCGACGACACCCAACTGGAAGTATCGGGCAAACACTTCGAGGGCGCGGCCATCAATTACAACGGCGACCTCGCGCTGTCCTGGCAGACGCTCTGGGTGGGACCGCTGCTCACCGACAGTCACGTGGGCAGCCCCAAGGACGTGAGCGATCAACTCCTGCCGATGCTGGCGCGCAACCGTCCGCTGTGGCAGGACAAGGAAGCCCACTTCTACGCCGACAGCGGCAGCAGCGCCGGAAAATATCTCGACGCCATTGACGCCGAAGGCTGGCGCTACACCGTCAGCTACAACAAATGGACCGGGCCGCTGGAACGCACGGCGCGCGAACAGCCCGCTTCGGCGTGGAAACCAATCGGTGACGAACACCACACCCTGTTGCGCCATCAACCCGAAGGCCGCGGCACGCCGCAACTCTTCGCGACCGTGCGGCGCAAAACCGATTTATTTGACACGTACGGCTTCATCGCGTGCGACGCGCGCCAGACCGACGCCGCACGGGTCAGTCAACGACATCATTTGAAGGGCGAGAAGGAACAACTCTTTGGCGAAGTCTTGAGCGGTCTGGACTTGCACCGTCCGCCCTGCTCGGCGCTGATCGCCAACCAGATATATTATTTGATCGCCGCGCTGGCCTACGACCTGATGGTGGCGATCAAACTGATGGACTTGAACGACGAGTGCCAGAGCTGGCGGATCAAAACGCTGATGAAGAAACTGGTGATGCTGCCCGGACGGTTAAGCCAGCGGGCGCGGCAATGGGTGGTCAAAGTGCTGGTGCCCGGAGCGTGGTTGTGTTGGTGGCAACGCTGGGCCGAGCGCGCCTGGCCTGGTGAACACGGCCCGGGACGTCCGTGTCTGACGGTTGCCAGCGGCTGAAGATCACGCGATCCGCCATCAAGGGCCTCACAACACCGACCGTCCGTTGGTGTCACCCGGGTCATGTCTTGAGCGAGCGCCCACCCGATTTTGACGCAGCCAAACCCAGAGGCCAGTCGCAAAACTCTTTCCAAACCACCTCCCTCGGCCCGCCACCAAAACTTTTGCCCCTGAAAATCTTTCTCCCGCAAAATCCACCATCCATCGTAACGATCAGGGCCGGAGGGCAGGCGAGGAGCGCATCCATTCCTCCGTGACCATATCTACGTGCCCGCAGCAATCTTCGATACGATTCCCAAATCGATTTCGTCAGCACTTTTCCCCGTTTTCAACTCGATTTGGAACGCTTGTGGCATGCCGCAGTCACTTAATTATGACGAAAAAGGGAACTGGAAGGCAAAACCATGAGCACTATGGCAACACGAAACATGCGTGGGCAGGAGCGAGTGGCTCTTGGAATTGCGTTGCACATGCATCGGATCAATCCGAACGGCATGAAGGCGATTCATGGCCCGGCGATTGCGATTGCGATCTCGCTCTGTTTGTCTGGACCATCGGCGGCGAAGGCCAGCAACCTACCAGGCACAGTGGTCGCGTGGGGCGACAACTCTACTGGCCAGCGCGATGTGCCTGCCGGCCTGACGAACGCAGTGGCGATTGCTGCCGGGAATTGGCACAGCTTGGGCTTGAATACCAACCGCACTTTCGTCGCGTGGGGAGATAATTCCAAGGGCCAAACCAACGTGCCTGTGGGTCTGACAAATGTGACAGCAATCGCGGCAGGTGGGTTTTACACTTTGGTGCTGAACGCCGATAGTACCGTCTCTCAGTGGGGTTATATCATAGACAGCACTGTGCAACTTGTCCCGGTGAATGCTCCCGGAGGCCTGACGAACGTGGTGGCGCTTGCCGCAGGCTTTTCTCACAGCTTGGCGTTAAGCGCGAACAGCACCGTGACAGCATGGGGATATATGCCTACTGGCCCAGCTTTTGTTCCAACGTATGTGCCTCCGGGTCTGACGAACGTGGTGGCGATTGCCGCAGGGTATTATCAGAGCATGGCTTTGAAAGCCAATGACACCATTGCCACGTGGGGAGCGAACATTTCTGGAGTGACCAATCAACCTGCCGGCCTGACGAATGTCGTGGCAATTGCTGCCGCGAGCGATACGTGTTTTGCTCTCAAGGGCAACCGGACACTTGTTGCCTGGGGAAATAATTCTTACGGCCTAACGAACGTGCCTTTACAGTTGACGAATGTGGTAGCGATTGCCGCTGGCGGCAACCATTGTTTAGCTCTGACGGCCGACGGAAATGTCGTCGCTTGGGGCCGCAATAATGAAGGTCAAACCAATGTGCCTGTCGGTCTGATGAACGAGATCAAGAGCCTATTGAAACGTGAGGCCCGGATGCTTAAACGCGCGGAGTCGGTAAAGAACCCGGACGCGTATCTATTCCGGCGGTCAGGCCGTTCAGG
>CAIQQN010000158.1 GCA_903873975.1 uncultured Anaerolineales bacterium | reverse complement strand
CGCCCTATCACCAGGCAATTGACAATGTTCTTCATCGTCAACGTAGCTGGGCTTGCCATCCGGCTTCCCATCCTTCACTTCCTTGAAGCTCCCATCCAGAGACTGTTCGAACATCTGGCCTTGAACACTCCTTTCACACCCGTATTCTTGGGAAAGAACTTAACCCTGATGGTGGCGGTCAGCGTGGTGATGCTATGGAATTTCTTCGTAAACCGTTATTGGACGTATAATGATATAGACAAGGTGAAACCATGAACACACAAGCCCAACGTTCCGTGATTCCAATCTACACTTCGCGCGGCGACGCGGATGCTTTCCTCGTCTATCCCTACCTGTTTGACCGGCTGGGTGAATGGATTGGCTGGGTCACCGCCGATCGCCAGGTCTACTCGGTACTTGGCTTCTTCGTCGGTGTCCTGACCGCAGAGCCGCGCATCACCCGTAAACGCTTTACAGCCACGCTGAAGCTCCACAGGACTCCCCCGGCACGCCCGCCGCGCCTGCTTATCCCAGCCACCATCCCGCTTGCCCCTCTGATGGGCGATCTCCACTTCGGTGTCATCGACGTTCTGCTCGAAGAGCCGGAACGTCTGCATACGTTGGACGCTGGGGAATTGCAGCAGGACCTGGATTAGGTAACGATGCCGCACTCCCACCACCCAAAACCCATGCGCGCTTCGCGCATTCAACTGGCACAAATGATGATGCCGGAGCATGCCAACTTGCACGGGAATGTGCATGGTGGCTGGATCATGAAACTGGTGGACGAAGCCGGAGCACTGGCCTCCACCCGTCACGCTGCCCACCGGACCGTGACTGTGGCGATTGACCAGATGGTTTTTCGCCACCCCATCCACATCGGGGACCTGGTGTTATTCAACGCCGAAGTAACCTACGCCGGACATACTTCAATGGAAGTCGAGGTGGACGTAATTGCCGAGAATCCCATCTCTGGAGAGCAAACTCACACGAATGCCGCTTATCTGGTCTATGTTGCAATTGACGATAATGACAAACCCACCCGCATCCCGCCCCTGATGGCTGAGACGCCCGAAGAGCAAGCCCGCATGGATGCTGCGGTGGAACGCCAGCATAGACGGCTAGCACAAAAGGCGGAACACAAATAGGCACAGATTCATCTGCGATTATTGGAAAAAAGTCATGATCACACCTGAACTTCCTCCTGAAGAGTCCGAACCGAAAGAACGTGTTGCCCACCCGTTCCGCACATTACGGGAACTGGTGGACTTCGTCTCCGGCAAGAGCTTGCCCCCTTCAGAACCTGAAGAAAGGCTGCGTACCGAAGCCCTGCCCTTCCCCTTCCTCGCCATCGTCGGGCAGAAGGAAATGAAACGTGCGCTCCTTCTCGGGCTGATCAATCCTTTGGTAGGTGGGATCCTGCTTGTCGGTCCGCGCGGTACTGCCAAGACCACCGCCGTCCGTTCCCTGCTGGATCTCCTTCCAAAGGTCGAACGCAGTCTGTGTTATTACGGCTGTTTGCCCGAAGATATCGAGACTGGTGGCATCGACGCCATTTGCCCCGATTGTGCCAGGAAGTATGCTGAAGGTCAGCCATTGTCCGCTCCGGATCGCGTCCACTTGATCGAACTTCCGCTCAACGCCCGGCTGGAGGACGTGGTTGGCGGGATTGACGAGCGCCTCGCCGTGACCCACGAACGTCTGCGCGTCCGGCGCGGCATCCTGGCGCAGGCTGACCGCAACCTGCTTTACATTGACGAGATTAACCTGCTCGCTAACGATATTGTAGACGCCATTTTGGACGCGGCTGCACAGGGATCATACACGGTGCGGCGCGGTCCTGTTTCTGCCACTTACCATGCCCGTTTCGTGCTGGTCGGCTCGATGAACCCCGAGGAAGGCCGCCTTCGCCCGCAGATCCTCGACCGCTTTGGATTGCGCGTCATCGTACGTGGCTTGGATGATCTTGCCGAACGTCTGGAGGCCTACCGTCGCGTCCAAGCGTATCTGGCGAATCCGCGCGGCATGGCCATCACTTACAGCGAGGAAACGCTGGCCGCCGCGGAGGAAATTCAGTCTGCCAGGTTGCAGTTGCCGAAAGTGATTTTGCCGGATAAAGTCGCCAAACCTGCTATAAAACTGGTTCAGAAGATGGGCATCGACAGTCTGCGGGCTGAAATCTCCTGGTTCGAAGCCGCGCGTGCCTACACTGCTGCGGATGGCAGGCACAGGGTGACTCCTGAGGATTTGCAAGCCGTGGCTCCGATGGCCCTGCGGCTGCGTCGGTCGCATTTTATAATGGAATACTTTATCAGTCAGGAGGGGGAGGAAGCTGAAATGAGTAGCCTGCTGGATAGCTTGAAGAGAAAAAAGTGACCTATCTGCTTTCTTTTTTTCTGGTATAATCCTGTCCGCTTGACTGGTCCCACCCGCGGCCAACCCTGCCGGTGCGGAGACCTGCTCAAAATAAATTAAAAGGAATAGCAAACGTCATGCCACTTAACAAGGAAGTAAAAACCAAGGTAATTACGGATTACCACCGCCATGAGACCGATACCGGTTCACCGGAGGTCCAGGTGGCCATCCTGACCAGCCGCATCCTGCAACTGACCGGGCATCTGCGCACCCACAAGCACGATGAGGCTAGCCGTAGGGGTCTGCTTCAGATGGTTGGTCAACGCCGTAGATTACTGGCATATCTGCGCAAAAATGACTATCAGCGCTACCTTGCGCTGACAGATCAATTGAAACTGCGCCGTAAATAGAAAATGGTTCGTCCGAGTAGATGGGCCTGGCCCATCTACTCTTTTTATTCATCTGTGGTACCGGCAAACTCGGGTGTTTGCCCCCACAATTGGCCCGACCGTCAGGAATTGAAATATGCTGGTAACAGAAATTTATGTTGCCCTCATCTTTCAGTCCCTGACTAGGCGGGAAAAGGAGATTTAGTATGAAACCCGAAGTAAAACGCTACACCACAACGGTGGGCAGCCGGACAATTTCCATTGAAACCGGTAGACTGGCCGCACAGGCCGGTGGAGCTGTCACGGTCCACCTGGACGATTCGATCATCTTTGCCGCCGCCACCATGGGTGGCATACGGCCCGGTATTGATTTCTTCCCGCTGACCGTCGAATACGAAGAGCGTATGTACGCCGGTGGCATAATCCCCGGTTCGTTCTTCCGCCGCGAGGGTCGTCCCTCCACCGACGCCATTCTGACAGCCCGTCTCACTGACCGGCCGCTGCGCCCGCTCTTCCCTGAAGGCATGCGTAACGAAGTGCAGATCATCATGTATTCACTCTCAGCTGACGCCGAGAATCCTCTGGATGTTCTCGCCATCAACGCCGCCTCCGCTGCCGTCATGATTTCCGACATCCCCTGGGATGGCCCTGTCGGCGCAGTGCGCGTCGGTCGCGTGAATGGCGAGTTTGTCATCAACCCCACCTTCTCTGAAATAGACAAATCGGACCTGGACTTGCGCGTCGCCGGGACACGCGACGCAATCTTGATGGTCGAAGCAGGTTCAGATGAAGTTCCCGAAGACGTCATGGTTGCCGCGCTGGAATTCGGCCATAAGTCCATCCAGCCGCTGATTGATCTGCAGCTCCAGATGCGCCTCGAAATCGGCAAGCCCAAGCGCGAAGTGACCCTCGCCCTGCCCGACAAAACCCTGCAGGAAAAAGTGTTCGCCCGCGTCAGCGCCCCAATCAGCGCACTGCTCGACAAACCATTGATGAAAGCCGAATTCTACGCTGGGATGGATGCCATCCTGCAGAACCTGGTCGCCGAACTCATCCCCTCCGAAGGTGCAAAGGTAAAAGTCGCCGACGAAACGGACGTTGAAACACTGCCCGAGTTTGCCATGCCGGGAACCCCGAGCCTGGAAGCTATTAAAGAAGCCTTCGCCGAGGCAGAAAAGAAAATTGTCCGCTCGCGCATCCTGGACCAGGGTAACCGACCCGACGGCCGCGCTCCGACCGAGATCCGCCCCATCTGGTGCGAGGTTGGGTTCAGCCCCCGGGCGCACGGCTCCGGCCTGTTCACCCGTGGCGAGACCCAGGTCCTGACTCTCGCTACGCTCGGTACCCTCTCCGAAGCCCAGGAACTCGACACTCTGTCCCCGATTCATTCCAAGCGTTACATGCACCACTACAACTTCCCGCCCTTCTCCACCGGCGAAACGAAAATGCTTCGTGGACAATCCCGACGCGAGATCGGGCACGGCGCCCTGGCCGAACGCGCACTCCTGCCGGTACTCCCTGCTGAAGAGACATTCCCCTACGCCCTGAGGTTGGTGTCCGAAGTGATGGCCTCCAATGGCTCGTCCTCGATGGCCTCCGTCTGCGGTTCATCGCTGGCGCTGATGGACACCGGTGTTCCGATCAAGGCTCCGGTGGCCGGTGTCGCCATGGGGTTGGTCATGGAAGGCGAAAAATATGTCATCCTGACCGACATCCAGGGTACCGAAGATCACCTTGGCGATATGGACTTCAAAGTGGCCGGTACTGCTGAGGGCATCACTGCCCTGCAGATGGACATTAAGATTTCCGGCTTGAGCACGGAAATAATGAAACAGGCTCTCGAACAGGCCCGCCAGGCTCGCCTTTTCATCTTGGGAAAGATCCTGGAAGCCATCCCCGCTCCCCGCAGCGAATTGAAACCGCACGCCCCCCGCATCACCACTGTCAAGATTCCATCGGACAAGATCGGTGCTATCATTGGCCCCGGCGGCAAGAACATCCGCGCTTTGCAGGAAGAGACCGGTACCAAGATTGACATCCAGGAGGACGGCACAGTCTATATTGCCTCCACCAATGCTGAAGGCGCAGAAATTGCCCGTCAGCGCATCGAGGCGATCACCGAGACCCCGCAACTGGGCCGTATCTATACCGGCAAGGTTGTTCGCATCGCCGACTTCGGCGCTTTTGTGGAGATCCTGCCCGGCACAGACGGCATGGTGCACATCTCGCAGTTGGATAGCGAACGCGTCGAAAAGGTAGAAGATATAGTCAAGATGGGCGATGAGATCACCGTCATGGTGACCGGTATTGACCCGATGGGTAAGATCCGCCTGTCCCGCCAGGCCGTCTTGGAAGGCTGGACGGTCGAGGAAGCCCAGGAGCGCGACTCCCGCAAAAGTGGGGGAGGACGCCCCGGAGGAGGCCGCCCAGGCGGTGACCGGCGCCCCGGTGGCCGCAGCGATGATCGCCGCGGTCCCAGACGATAAATCCTAAATTTCCTTGCGAAGGTTCAGAACCTTCGCAAGGTTTTTAATCCCTTATGCTCAACCGCCTCCGCAACACAATCGCTGAATACCCTTCCCAGTTCTGGTTGATGGTCGTCGGGCTGTTCATCAGCTCCGCTGGAGCGTCCATGATCTGGCCGTTCCTGATGATCTATGTCAGCGAGAAACTCAGCCTGTCGCTCAGCACCGTTTCGACATTGATTACCATCAATGCGATCACGGGTCTGTTCGCCTCCTTTATCGCCGGAGCGGTATCCGACCGGCTGGGGCGTAAACCGGTAATGATCGTCAGCTTGGCTTTCAATGGTATTGGCTATCTGTTCATGAGCCAGGCCCATTCTTATCTGGGATTTGCTCTCATTATGTTTCTGATGGGTGCTTCCAATCCTCTCTATCAAGTCGGCGCGGACGCCATGCTGGCTGATTTGATCGTCCCTGAAAAGCGGACGAATGCCTACGCCATCATCCGCATGATTAATAACGCCGGAATTGCCGTCGGGCCGGCCATCGGCGGTTTCCTGGCAACCAGGTCATACACTTATGCTTTTCTGGGTGCAGCCATTGGCATGCTCACCTATAGCATGTTACTTTTCTTCCGAGCCCGCGAAACACTGAATAAAGCCTATCAATCCGAAAACGAACCGATGCATGAAAGTTTGGGGGGTTACAGCCGGGTCCTCAGGGATCGCCCTTATGTTGTGTTTGCACTCTTGGTTGGTATCGGTCTGATTGCCCCCTCCATGCTCTGGACGCTGTTGTCGGTTTACACCAAGCAAAATTTCGGGCTTCCCGAAAACCTGTACGGCTGGTTACCGACGACCAATGCGCTGATGTGCGTTTTCGTCCAGTTTTCAGTGACGCAGGTTTCACGCCGGTTCCGCCCTCTACGCGTTGCCGGATTCGGGATGCTGATTTACGCCCTGGGTGTGGGCAGTGTCACGCTCATGAACAGCTTCTGGGGATTCTGGGCAAGTATGGTCCTGATGACCTTTGGGGAACTCACCCTCATCCCTACCGTCAGCAAATACATTGCTGACCTGGCCCCTGCTGATATGCGTGGCCGCTATATGAGCGTTTACTGGTTTGCTTGGGCCATCGCCCGCGGCGCGGCCCCATTAATTGGCGGTTTCCTTAACGACAATATCAGCCCGCGCTCGATCTGGATTGGCGGACTGACTATCGGGCTGGCCAGCACCATTGGTCTGTTCATCCTTTCGGCTCGCCAGCGGTACCCTCAACCCGTCTTGTAAAATACTGTCTTTTTTCTGCCTTCAGGATTTCTTATTTTTTTAGCTTTTCTTCCAATCGCCTCTTCACCCCCGGCCATTCCCGGTCTAGAATGCTGAAATAGATCGAATCACGAAATGTCCCATCTGGCAAAACATAATGATTACGCAGAACCCCCTCTTGCACGGCACCCAGGCGTTCGATTGCACGGATTGATCGTTCATTGCGCGCATCCGCTTTGAACTGGACTCGGATGCAATTCAACTCTTCAAAAGCATATTTCAGCATCAAGTACTTGCACTCAGTGTTCACGGCTGTGCGTTGGAACTCCAGCGCGTACCATGTCCCGCCTATTTCCAAAGAACGATGCGGTGGGCGTATTTCCATAAAACGTGTTGCCCCGGCAACTCGTCCGGACGCCAGGTGAATGACTGTGAAAGGCAGATCCGTATCGGCGGCCTGCCGCAGGAGGAGTTCATCCACCCAGGCAGACATGCTGTCCTGGTTGGTTAAATCACCATAGAGCATATACTTCCAGATTGGGGCATCTTTCCCCGCGACAGACAGTCCGCTGACATGGGCAGTAGTCATCGGTTCCAGCCGTACAACCGTTCCTGCTAGGGTGACGGGTATTTTCCATAATTCTTCTACGTTCATTTCTTCTCCATTGTGGGCAGGGATGGCATTTCTGGACCAGGTATGTGAATTAATTCGGACAGTGCGGCGCGCATGGCTGTCCGGTCATCCCAGGGATACTCAGTCTTTCCAAAACACATGGATTGTTCGTGCCCCTTCCCGCAGGCCATGACAATATCACCTGTTTGCGCCAACCGGATTCCGAACCGGATGGCCTCGCCGCGGTCTGGAATCCGCCAGAATGTTCTTGCCTCCTCCCCACCTTTCGACCTGGCACCCGCTGCCATCTCCTCGAGGATCCCATTCAGCGACTCGCTGCGCGGGTCTTCAGCCGTCAGGATGCTGAAATCCGCCAGTTCCGTCGCGACTTCGGCCATCATGCGTCGTTTTTCGCGGTCCCGTAATCCCGCCGAGCCGAAGATGACGATTACTCGTTTTTTGGTCATCCTTCTGACAGTATCAATGGCTACGCGCAACGCGTTGGGCGTATG
The DNA here is from genome assembly GCA_903873975.1 of uncultured Anaerolineales bacterium. Lineage (GTDB taxonomy): Bacteria > Chloroflexota > Anaerolineae > Anaerolineales > Villigracilaceae > UBA877. Next base: position 5,391 of record CAIQQN010000158.1, on the reverse strand, counting down.
GGCAAAGTCCACAATGGCTGCAAAGGGCTGGCCAAGCTCAATCCGTTCCATCCGGCCAGGGACGCCGGCCATCCTCGCAATGCCTCCCGCCGCGATTTCCGGGTCAACACCCAGACCACACACGGCGGCTGCCAGCGCGGCGAGGCAGTTCGAGGCGTTGAACTCCCCCACCAGCGGACTGGTTACCGGGACGTGGAAGCTATGCCCAACTGCTTCAAAGTGAATGCCCTCCGGGGAGTAACTTATGGAATCTGCCCGGACGTCAGCGGCTGCGTCGAGACCATAGCTGACCTGAGGTCCGGGGGCAATGCGGGAAAGGGTTTCGTAGGACGAATCGTCGCGGTTCAAAACAGACAGACGTGGGTTGCCTTGCGGCTTGGGCAAAGTTCTTTGAAGTGATTGGAACAAGCGCGCTTTGGCAGCACGGTAGTTCTCGTAAGACCCGTGCTGATCGAGGTGCTCGTGCGTAATGTTGGTAACAACCCCAATATCAAATTCGCAGGCATCCACACGGTATTGCGCCCAGCCATGCGAGGTGGTTTCGAGCACCACGTGAGTGAGACCGGCAGTCACCATGCGTGCTAGGTAGAGTTGCACATCAGGGGCATCCGGCGTGGTAACGTGGAAGCCGGTGTCGAGGAGTTCGTCGCCGATGACAGTATTGACGGTGGAAATCAGCCCGGTTTTGAAACCGGCAGCCAATAGAATCTGGTAAAGCAGGTTGCAGGTGGTGGTCTTGCCATCTGTGCCGGTAACGCCAATAACAGTCAATCTTCGGCCCGGGTTGCCGTGGAAACCCGCTGCCAGCCAGGTGAGGGCCTGACGGGAATTTTCAACCTGCACGTAAGGCACGGACAGGCCACTTATAGCTTTGTCGCCGACAACCGCCGCCGCGCCGCGTTGGATGGCATCCAGGATGAAATCGTGCCCGTCCGCCGAGCCGCCTTTCATGGCGACAAACACATTACCGGGTTGAACGAGGCGGTTATCCATCACAATACCGGAAATCCGGGTGTTGTCGGGGTCGCCTGCCAACATTTTCAGGGGAAATTCTCCGAAAATGGTCGCTAGAGTTACGGAATTGGTCGTATCGGTGTTCATCTGCCTTCTCGCCTGCACTCCCAGGCACTACCCGTCCGGACTGGTATGCGATGGGTGTATGTTTTTAACATTAAAGACAAAGAGGGTTCTGACGCATTATTTTACGCCAAAACCCTCCATCAGTCAGGGGAAATATTACTTCAACGACTTGCGCAGGCTTTCGAGTTGACCTGCCACTGAGCCATCGAGGACTTTGTCGCCTACGCGAACGACCAGCCCGCCCAGAATCTGCGGATCGACGCGGAACTCGACGTTTGCCTTTGCGCCCATCTTATCCAGCACATTCTTCTTGACGGCGGCTTGTTCCTCTTTGCTCAGCGGCAGAGCGGAGGTCACTTCGGCCGAGTCTCCAGCCACTTCAGCGCCTTCCAGTACGATAAGCTTGCCAGACTTGACACCCGAGAAGAACTCGTCCAGCAGGGCATGCTGACGCTTGGCATCCATCGCCTCCCCAATGAGTCTCTGTGCCGCGGCAATGGAGAGAGCAGCCACCTGTCCACGCAGATCGGCCAACATGCGATTACGCTCTTCTTCAATCTCAGCCATGACCGCTTCGCGTTCATTTGCAATCTCTTTTTCAGCCTCGGCTTTTACTTCGAGCATGGCAGCGTCGGCTCGTTCGGTAGCCTCGGTGATGATTTGAGCAGCTTTAGCCTGAGATTCCGTAATAATCTTGGCTGCGTCCTTTTCGGCACTGGCGCGTGCTTCACCGGCAATCCTGGCATCTTCCATGCCCTGGGTAATTTTCTGTTTACGGGCTTCCATCATATTGAGCAGGGGCTTATATACCCATGCACTTAATGATAAAAAGACGATAATAAACGCGATGATTTGGAGAATCAATAGACCGAGATTAATACCAAGTGCTTCCATGTAACGCTCCGATCGACTATACGACTTTGAAAAGCATCAGGAATGCAATGACCATACAATAAATGGCAATGGCTTCAGAGAAAGCAATGCCAAGGATCATATTGGTCAAAAGGTTACCGTATGTATCTGGGTTGCGAGCCATACCCGTCAGGGCGCCTTGCACACTTAGACCGATACCGACACCAGCACCCGCCGCGCCGATCATGGCAAGACCGGCGCCTACAAAACGAGCAGCATCTACAATATTACCTTCCATATTTCATGTCTCCTTTAGATTAACCCGGAATAATAAAAGTATTGCGTTTATGGTTGCTCTTCTTTTTGGCTATGGCCTTGCGTAGCCTGTGCCATAAAAACCATCGTCAACATACCGAAAATAAACGCTTGAATGATGCCAATGAACAATTCAAACATTGTAAGCATCGATGGCAGAATGGAAATCTTTCCTAGCAGACCTGCCACAATGGCCACCAAAACAACACCCGCGAACATATTACCAAAAAGACGGAAGGCAAACGAGACGATCTTGGCAAGTTCTGAGATCAACTCCAGCAATCCAACGAGGAAATCCATTGCCCCGAAAAACGGGACCTTGAACATCGTGCGAAAGTTGAAGAACTTGCTCAGATAACCAAAACCTTGTGCCTGAAAACCAATCACTTGGGTCATGAAGACCGAGATCAGGGCAATCGCAAGCGTAAAGTTCAGGTCTACAGAAATGCCACGGAAAAAGGGTACAAGAACATAACCATTTTCCACTTTACCCGGCATAAGAATTCCGTTCTGAACGGGATTCCCCGCTGCAACGTGACGCAAAATACCGATTGACTCGAAACCCGGAATGAGTTTGAGAAGATTGGCAAACATTACATAGAACATGATAGTCGCAAACCAGGGAAAAATCTTTTTCGCCCACTTGGCACCTGCAGAAGTTTCTGTAAGATTGTATAGCAATTCAAAAAAAGCTTCCATTAAGTTACCAATACCATGCGGGACAAGATCGGTCTGTTCGCTTTTCTTTAGCGATTTACCGGCCCACAGTGCCAGGAGAACGATTAATAAAACCGTGATCAGGATGACGGGAAGTGTATTGACCAGATAGAAATCGCCGATGATGGGTAATTTAAACCAAGCCATACCCTCCCCCAACAGGTTTTCCGCCTTAACCGAAATTTCCGGTTGAAGAGGAATGAAGATACTCCCTAAAATCCAACCTATAATCATCAAAGCCAGTACGACCCAGCGACGCCAGGGCCTACGTTTTCTTTGTTCCAAGACCGCCTCCTCACTAACCAGAATTTATTCCTTCTGATTCGGATTTAGATTTTAATTTCGCTAGCGTCCTGCGGGCAATAACGATCATTAGGAATAACGAGACTGGAATTCCTGCCAACAACAAGGCCACCGTCAAGATTGGTTTTGTGCCGAAGAGATTATCAAGCCACAAACCACCCAGCACAGAAAGCAAAAGTATCGCAATTGTCAAACAACCCACTTGCCCGATCATAACGACCAGGATGGTATTGATAGTGTTGCGGTCTTTCTGCTCCGGTCGTGTCATGAAACACGATTATAACTGACAGGTTAACCGTATGTCAATAAACGATTCTAAAAAAGATTCTGGGCGGCTGCACTAGCCCAGCCGAACCACGGACCAAATACTGTACCCACCAAAAGAATACCTAATGAAAGAACAACCAGTGCAATGGCCACGGGGCGGGACATTGGGACCGGGTGTTGTTCTTCATCTAGATTCTCCATCCGGTACAAGTAAATGTATTTTAGAATGTTTAAGTAGTAGTACAACCCAATAATGGAATTCAGTATGCCTACCACTGCCAGCCAGATCCAGCCATTTTGTATCGCCGCAGCAAAAACAAAGAACTTGGCAGCAAATCCACCAAAGGGTGGCATCCCGGACAGAGACAGGAAAGCCACCAGCGCTGCCAGCGCTAGGGTGGCGTTGCGGCGTCCCAGGCCATTATATGCAGAAATGTCATCAGAGCCGGTCACGTGCCCTACAACGCCAACGATCCCGAAAGCAAGCAGATTCGTCAGGATGTAGGCGATCATGTAGAAGATCGTGCTGGCAACGCCCAATTGCGAGAACGCAACTACGCCGATCATGGCATAACCGGCGTGTGCAATAGATGAGTATGCCAGCAGGCGTTTGACGTTTTTCTGCGCCAGGGCTATCAGGTTGCCAACCGTCATGGTCAGAGTGGCTAGGACGGCCAGGATCATGCTCCAGTCTGCCGAGATGACCGGGAAGACCGCCGTGAGTAAACGCAGGATAACGGCAAAGCCCGCCGCCTTGGAAGCCGTCGAAAGGAAACCGGCCACCGGTGTTGGCGCACCTTCATATACATCAGGTGCCCAAAAATGGAATGGAAAGAGTGAAACCTTGAAAGCCAGCCCTGCCAGCACCAGGAAGGTGATTCCCACAGCCAGCAGGTCAAAGTTGCTAAAGTGGATGCTCAGTTCATACAGGCTGGTTGTTCCGGCAAAACCATAGATCAGGCTGAAACCGTAGAGCAGTACCGCCGAAGTCAACGCACCAAAGAGCAGGTATTTGAAGCCCGACTCGCTGGATTTGTCGTTATCAGTCAGGAAACCAGCCAGGATATAGAGCGGGATGGAAGTAGTCTCGATTGCCAGGTATAGCATCACGAGGTCTGCGGACGAGGACATCAGGCACATGCCAATGGTGGCCGCTAGCAGCAGGAGATAAGCCTCGGCGCGCTGGTTCAGCTTGTCCGTATCCATGAAGAATAACGCTGTCACGGCCGCCGCAAAAACAAAGAACATCTTGAATAGGAAACCCAACCAGTCAAAGCGCAGCATTCCTCCGAAAACGAGGCTCGGGACCATTGGGCGTGCAAAGACCAGGCTAAGAGCTAAAGTGACAAGCAGCCCGGTCGCAGTAAACATTCCCAGGAACGGGCGGTGATTTGCTCCTTTTCTTAGGAACGGGTCGAGGATCAGCACCAGGACGGCCAGAGCTAGGAGTAGGACTTCAGGGAGAATGGGAAGGATGGCAGCCACTTATGCACCTCCCAGCAGGGTGAGTACGTGCAATACCCCTGACTGAACCCACGGAACCATCAGCGCCGGGAACAGGCCGATGCCAATCATGAGCGCCATCAGGGACGCCAGCGCAATTTTATCCAGTGTATTAATTGGCTTGATGTGTCCTTCAAACTCCTCAGGCATCTTGCCGAAGAAGACCCGCCGGACAACCAGTAAAACGTACGAGGCGGTTACGACGATCGAGATAGCCGCAATAACCGCCACCACCCACTGCGTTTTCCAGATGCCCATGAAGATGGGGAACTCAGCCACGAAACCGGAGAAACCGGGCATGCCCATCGATACCAGGCTGCCAATAATGACGCCAATCCCCACCAGCGGCAGGGG
>CAIQQN010000157.1 GCA_903873975.1 uncultured Anaerolineales bacterium | reverse complement strand
CCATCTGCGATCTGTAGAGGCTAAAGTTAAAGAACCCTCCTTACACGACTTCAGACGGGCTTTTGCTCTTGCCATGCTCCGAAATGGAACTGATGTATATACCTTAGCAAAACTGATGGGACATGAGGGGATTACCTTACTTCAGAGATATCTAAAACAAACTTATCAAGATACTAAAGCTACTCATCGTAGGACAGGACCGGTTGATAATTCCAACATATTTGATTTGGTGTAAGAGCATATTCTTCTAAATCGTATGATTGTAAGCAAAGGGTGGAATGAAATTTGTCTGTATGATAAAAGGAAAAGATTACGCAACCTTTTTTCTGTAAATATGAGTAAGAAGTATCCATCGTACTTTAGCAAACTAATGACTTGCCAGCACAATAGTGCTTTCCGATCTGCCACTCTTCGCTGATCTCCATCAAGAGGGCGGAGATCAACCGAAGGCAGGATGGTTCATTTGGAAACACTCCAACCACCCGGGTGCGTCTGCGGATCTCCTTGTTGATCCGCTCCAGGCTGTTGGTGGTTCGGATGGAGCGCCGGTGCTCCAGAGGAAAATCGAAGACCGAAAACCCTTCAGAAAGGTTTTCCTCCAACCAGGCGGATAAGCGCGGAGCTGAGACGGCATACTTTTGGATGGCGGATTGCAGGAATGTCTCTGCCGTCTGTCGGTCTGGAGCGTTGAACATGGAGCGAATATCAGCGGCCACCTCCAAGCGCATGGATTGTTTGGGCAGGTAGGCTCCTGCATTCTGTTGCAGGTGGAACTGGCATCGCTGCCAGGGGACACTGCCCAACACAGCTCGCCTGGCCGCTCCCAAGCCTTCGTGGTCATCACTGGTTACCAGCTTGACACCACTCATACCACGCTCCTTCAAGCCCTTCAGAAAGGCTTTCCAGTGGGTTTCATGCTCGCTGAGAGACACAGAAACCCCTAAAATCTGCCTTTCGCCTTCTGGAGTGATGCCGGAAGCCACCAGAACGGCTACATCACGCACTTGTCCAGCTTCCCGCACTTTCTCGTAACGGGCATCCACATAGAGATAGGTGATTTCTCCCAATGGACGTTCTCTCCATTCCTGCAGGACACTGTCCAATTGGGCAGCTGCCCGACTGACTTGCATGCCGGAGACATCCACTCCGCAAAGTTCTTCCGTGATCGCCTTGACCTTGCGAGTGGAGACGCCCTGGACGTACATCTCCGCCAGCGCCAGCAACAAGGCTCGTTCACTCCGCAGACCCTTCTCCAGTGCGGAAGGATAAAAACCACCTTCCCTTACTTGTGGCACAGCAAAGGTGATCTCGCCCACCCTGGTCCGGACTGTCTTCGGTTTGAAGCCGTTGGCGTGCCCTTTCCGGTCCTCTGTACGTTCATACTGTTCAGCATTGATGTATTTCGCTCGTTCCGACTGCATCGCCTGATTGATCAGGATGCGCAGAAGCTCGGGGACGGTTTCCAGTCCCTTTTCTGCAAGTTCACTGGGAAAGGTATAATCTGTTTGGTGAGTCATTATGTTCTCCTATTTGAGTTTTGCGACTTCTATAGGATACTTCTGACTCACCACTCTTGTTAAGGTCCAGCATTTTACAGAAAGAATGTTACACCAACGTGTGAATGAAGGAACTTCGATCCATGGGTGCGGTTTACATCCTTATTTGCATACCAGAACAAATGTATTATACTGATTGAATAACAGCTTACCCTTGTGAAGGTTCTGGCGCATCCAGGAATTGCTTTCGAGCGAAGAACTAGTATTTTTCCGTAGGTTTGTCAGAAACATTGCCTTCGCAAGGTTGGTCTGAGTAGTAATATGGTGAGTAGCAAAGGAAGGTTCGTTAATCCTTGTCTCTTTTAATTTCGTTCTTTAGCGTCTATGCAAGGAGATTCGTTCCGTTTTGACTTCCAAAAAAGTGACCTAAATTCGGAGGGAACTCGCCTTCAATTTCTTTTAAATACGGAGTACTGTATTCTTGCAGTGCAGCGTACTGTGTACTTGCAGTATAATCTGCCCGATATGCCAGACCTATTCTCCCGTTGGAAAACCGGACTATCACGAAGCAGCAAAGCCGTCTTTGGGAGGCTGGCTGGCCTTTTTGGCGCAACGGAAATCAATGACCAGACCTGGGAAGAACTGGAGAGCCT
>CAIQQN010000156.1 GCA_903873975.1 uncultured Anaerolineales bacterium | reverse complement strand
GGTAACCCTCCCGTAAAACAGTCCCAACAGAAAGTGGAGACATCCGGTAAAATTACTGAGTAAGTTTATATAAAAAAGCGGCGTGTGAGCGCCGCTTTTTGCTTTCTCATTTACACCATCCTCTCACTCCTAAAATTTTTTAGTCATCTTTCCAACCCTGATATAATCCCATAGTTGTCATTATTTACAGGAGTATCATCATGGCTTTTAAAATCACATTCGGCACAGACGGCTGGCGCGGCGTCATCGCGGAAGATTACACCTTCGATAATGTCCGCCGCTGCGCGCAGGGCTATGCCTCGTATATGCTCGAAAAGGGCAAACAGGGCCAGTGGATCGTGGTCGGGTACGACAAGCGCTTCGACAGCGAGTTCTTCGCGGCGGCGGCCGCCGAAGTGCTGGCGGGCAACGGCTTCAAGGTCTACCTGACCGACAGCGCCACCCCCACCCCGGTGATTGCTTTTGCGGTGGTCAATAAACACGCCTGCGGCGCGGTCAACATCACCGCCTCGCACAACCCGTCAACCGATAACGGCTTCAAGGTCCGCGACCTCACCGGCGGGGCCATTGACCCGCAGGGGCTGCTCAAAATCGAGGCGCTGATCCCCGATAATATCGCCAACGTTCGACGTTCGACCTTCGACGCTGCAACCAAAAGCGGCGAGATCGTCAAGTTCGACGCCGCTGCTCCCTACATCGAGCACATCAACAAGCTGATTGACCTGCAGCCTGTCAAGGATGCCGGCCTGACCGTGGTGGTGGACTGCATGTGGGGCAACGGGGCAGGTTACTTCCCGCGCTTCCTGGCTGGCGGCAAGACAAAGGTGCTCGAAATCCACAACGAGCGCAACCCATCCTTCCCCGAAATGAAACGTCCCGAACCCATCCCGCCGAACATCAATGTGGGGCTGAAAGCCACAGTAGACAACCATGCTGATATCCTGCTCATCACCGATGGTGACGCCGACCGCTGCGGTATCGGCGACGAGAACGGCGAGTTCATCAACCAGTTGCGGGTCTTCGCCCTGCTGGCCTACTACCTGCTCGAAATCCGTGGCGAGCGCGGCACTATCGTCAAGACGCTTTCCACCACCACCATGCTCAATAAACTGGGCAGCATTTACGGCGTTCCGGTTATCGAGACCGGCGTGGGCTTCAAGTTCGTGGCCCCCAAAATGACCGAGACCAACGCTCTCATCGGCGGTGAAGAGAGTGGCGGCTACGCCTTCCGCGGCAACGTCCCCGAGCGGGATGGCATCCTGGCGGGCCTGTACATGCTCGACTTCATGGTACGCACCGGCAAGAAGCCCACCCAACTGCTCGAGACGCTGTTCGCCAAAGTCGGCGAGCACTTCTATGACCGGATTGACATGCCCTTCACAGGCAACCGCAAGGACCGCGAATCCATGATCCTGAAGGCCAACCCCAAAACCATCGGCGGCCTGAAAGTGACCGAACTGGTCACCGTGGATGGGTTCCAGTTCAAGCTGGAAGATGGCGGCTGGATGCTCATCCGCTTCTCTGGTACCGAGCCCATCATGCGCGTCTATTGCGAGACGATGCACAAAGACAAGGTCCAGGCTATTTTACAGGATGGGCTAAAAGTAGCGGGACTCAAATAGCGTTATCACGTTGGCAGGTTAGCAGGTTATCACGTGCCAACGTGCAACGTGTAAACGTGCAATGTGCTTACCGACACCCACTGCCATTTGGATTTCAACAAATTCGACTCCGACCGGGAGGCAGTGCTGGAACGCGCCATCCAGGCCGGAGTCGAGCGTATTTTAATTCCGGGTCTCACTTTGACTTCGAGTCTATCTGCCGTCAAACTGGCGGAGAGCCACCCGCTGCTTTATGCCGCCATCGGTGTCCACCCCACGGAAGCGTCTGGGATTGAACGTTCAACATTGAACGAATTTCGAAAACTGGCGCAACATCCCAAAGTTAAAGCTATCGGTGAGATCGGCCTGGATTATTACTGGGACTCCACCCCGCACGATCATCAGCAGAAAGTGCTGAAAGAACAACTTGCCCTGGCTGCCGAACTCCAGCTCCCGGTCGTGATCCACTTCCGGGAAAAGGGTGACGCCTCTGGCGGGGACTGTGCCTCTGATTTGATCAAAATCCTGGAGGAATGGGGGACAGGCTTGAGGCGGGAAAAGAGTCCGCTGGCAGAAAGGCCGGGGGTGCTGCACTCCTTCTCCGGTACGCTGGAAACGGCTCGGACGGCTATGAGCCTCGGTTTTTACATTGGTGTGACCGGACCCGTCACCTTCAAGAACGGCCAGCGTCGGCAAGAACTTGTCGCGGCACTGCCGCTGGATCGCATTTTAATTGAAACGGATGCGCCGTTCCTGACCCCGCATCCCCATCGAGGAAAACGCAACGAACCGGCCTACGTGCGCCTGATTGCTGATAAAATTGCTTTTGTGCACGCGTTCACTACCGAGCAGGTTGCTGCAGCAACCAGCAGGAATGCGCGGCGACTCTTTGCCTGGGAATAATGGTTTGAATACTGTCTCATTCTTCACGCCCGTCCAAACGGGACTCCAAGAAGTCGAAGCGCTTCTGCGCTCCCAATCCGACGGCGCTCACCCAGACCTGGAAGCTACGCTGGAGTATTTGGTTTCCTCCGGCGGCAAACGTATCCGCCCGGCGCTCGTACTGCTTACCGGACAGATGCTGGGCGCGCCCGACAATAAACTTATCACCCTGGCTGCGGCGGTGGAACTGCTGCACACCGCCACCCTGGTCCACGACGACCTGATTGACGGTGCCCTGCTGCGGCGCGGCAACCCCACCCTGAACGCACGCTGGTCGCCCCCGGCCACCGTTCTGACCGGCGATTATATTTTTGCCCGGGCTGCCAAACTGGCCGCCGACACCGACCACCTGCTGTTGATGAAACTCTTCGCCGAAACGCTGGCAGTCATCGTCAACGGTGAGTTGACCCAGTTGTTCACCGCCCGCGGGCTGACCAATCGTGAAAATTACTTCAAACGCATCTATGCCAAGACCGCCTCGCTGATCGAAATGGCCACGCGCACTGCGGCCATGATCAGCCCGGTGGATGAAACAGTTGTCGAGTCCATGCGGGTGTATGGTTACAACCTGGGCATGGCCTTTCAGATCGTGGACGATGTGCTGGATTTTACCGGCGAACAGGGGGAAGTGGGCAAACCGGTCGGTTCTGATCTGTTACAGGGCCTGGTAACACTCCCGGCAATTTATTACGCGGAAGCCCATCCTGACGACCCGGATGTCATCTGTCTCACCAGCGGGTGTTACAGCGAACACGAACGCATGGAACGATTGGTGCAAACAGTGCGCAAGAGTCCCGGGGCAAAGAAATCGCTGGATGAAGCGCAGAAATACATCCAGAAAGCGCTCAAGGTGTTGGCTGGGATGCCGGACGGGGTTGAGCGTCAGGCGTTGGAAGACCTGGCGCGTTACACCGTCACCCGAAAGATCTAGCGAGCCTGGCCATTCGCAAGCATTCGTAAAAATGTCTCAACCACCCGGGGGTCGAATAGTATCCCGCTGTTTTGGCGGACAAATTCGGCCGCTGCCTCCTTTGTGGAGGCCTTCCGGTAGGGGCGATCGGATATCAAGGCATCCCACACATCTACGACTGCGAATATACGCGCCGCCAGAGGGATTTGTTCGCCGGGTAAATGGCGCGGATAACCGGAACCATCCCAGCGCTCATGATGACCATAGGGAATGTCAAGCGCCTGGCGCAGATAAGTAATGGGAGAAAGCATCTCGAATGCGAATTCGGGATGGCGGTGCATAATGGCCCATTCTTCTTCGGTCAGCGGGCCGGTTTTATACAGGATGCTATCGGGAACACCCATTTTACCGATGTCGTGCAGAAGTGCGCCGCGCCGGATATGGACCAGGTCAGACGTACTGATGCCCAAGAGATCGGCCAGTTGTACGGTCATATCGGTAACACGCTGTGTATGACCTTCCGTTTCCCGGTCACGCAAGTCCAGTGCCCTCGACCAGCCTTCGATGGTCGCATCGTAAGCCAGGGAGAGATTCAGGTTTGTCTGCTGGAGTTCCTCGAACAATACCGAATTATCGATGGCGATTGCCGCCTGCCCGGCAAGGGTCTCCAGGAAACTCCGCCATTCCGAATCTGGTTCCATCGGACTACGATGGAATGTTTCAAGGACGCCTTTGATCTGTCCCTTGGCGATGAGCGGCACGCCAAAATAAGTCACGAAACCTTCCTCGGTTAGCAACTGTACACGTTGTAGCAATTTACTGTCGCTCAGGTTGGGGATATGGATGGTTGTGCGCGTACGGATGGCCTGACCGGCAAGGCTGTCACCAATATACAAGCGTGTGTTCTTGAAAGTGTCGGAGCGGAAACCGGAACTGGCTGCATGGTAAAGTGTCTGGGTATTTGGATTGATGAGCAGGATGTTGACTGCATCCACTCTTAACTGTGAAATAATATGGTCAATCAGGATGCCCAGTGTCACTCGCAGGTCGAGGATGGTATTGATTGCCATATCAACCGCACGCAATGAAGCCAGGCGCTGCAACTGGCGCTCCGTCTGCTCGTAAAGGTCGGCACGGCGGATGGCATTACCTGCCATCTCGCTTAGAGTGACCAGCAGGTCAACCGCATCCGCTTGAAGCTGGCGCGGCAACTCGACCGAGACAAACAAGACACCAATGGTCTCCCGCACTGTCCGAATCGGAACACATGCCCCCCCCCATCCAACAGGGAGCTGGTTACGCAGGCTTTCGCGAGTAAGGAGGGCGGTAGCGAATTCCTTTGAAACACTTACCTGCCCGGTCTTGAAGACAGTACCGGCAATCCCCTCGCCAGGTTTGACAGGAGTTTTCGGTAGTGCTGTGAACCAGCCGCGTGCAACTTTTTGTTTCAATACACCGCCAGCCGGGTCATAGAGCAAGATCATCCCTGAGTCGCTCCCCAAAACATGCAGGGTCTCGTCCAGTAGGCTGGGCAGCATATCGTCAACAGTTTGGGCAGCGCGCAAAGCCGTCGAAATGTGGTTGACCGCTTCCAGTTCCTTCAAACGTCGGAGGGTTTCGGCATAAAGCCGCGCATTTTCTATGGCGACGGCGGCGTTTGCTGCCAGCATTTCCAACAAGGTTTGATCATCGCCAGTATATGCATGAGGCTGGTAGCTTTGGACTGACAACATGCCGATCACTTTTTCGCCTAGGCGCAAAGGTACTCCCAGGATTGACCGGACCTCATCTTCTTCACCAAAGTGCACACTGCCAGGAATCGGATCCACCATCAAATCATTGGTAATCACCGGCTTGCCCGTTGAGACCACCAGCGCGGATAGCCCAACACCAGCAGGGGCGCGATCCACCGGACAGCGTCCGCCCTTATCCACCAAATAAACACCAACCGTCTCCTGGCTTAGTTCATCCAACAAGGTGATGACAAATGCTTCTGCCGGCATCAACTGCACTGCCGCCCGATGAACCGCGGCGTAAACCTGTTCCGGATCCTGGCTTGCATGAGCAATCTCCTGGCTGGCCCGGTGCAGGACGGCACGAAGTTCCGCCGCCCGAAGAGCTTCCTCGTACAGGCGGGCATTTTCAATCGTCGTAGCCGCCTGGCTGGCGAATGCGCTGACCAACCGGATACTTTCTTGAGTAAAATAATCGGGCTGTTGGCTATCAATCGCAAGTATCCCGATCACAGTATCACGGACAATCATCGGCACACCCAACCATGACAGAATATGTTTGTGCGGCTCCTGACGAAAACCGGCGTATTGTTGCGGAGCGTTCCCCAAAATCACAGGAGAACGTTGTTGAACAACTAATGTGTTCGGGTTATCACCGGGAATGGGGAAGTGCAGGCCGATTACAGCAGATGGGTCTTCCCACCCTTGTCCACCGACAATTTCCAAATAGCCATCTCTCATAATCAATACCGAGGCACTGTCATAAGGGACAACGCGGGCAAGTTGATCGAGAATTAGTTGAACAACATGATCCTGATCCAGAGTGGAAGCCACCTCTGCAGTTGCTTCGCGGAGTATTTCAGATTCCTGGAGGCGGCGTTGCTCGGCTTCATACAGGCGGGTATTCTCAATCGCAACTGCCGAATGCGCGCCAAGCATTTCAAGCAGGGCTTGATCCTCTTCCGTATAGGAATAGGGATGGTAAGACTGAACAGATAGCATCCCGAAGACTTTTGTTCCCAGCCGCAACGGAACTGCCAGGAGGGAGCGGACATCCTCCTCCCCTTCCCCAAAGATGATTCCTCCAACGAAAGGGTTGCTCTGCAAATCGTTTATTATCAGCGCCTTTCCGGTTTCGATAATCTTCCCTGAAAGCCCACTGCCGACAGGAGAATGTTCAGAAGGCCAGCGTTTCCCTTCGTCATACAAATACGCGAACAGGATCTCGTTATGGACCTCGTCCAGCACCGAAAGCACAAATGCCTCAGCCGGCATCAGGCGTTCCGCCGCATGGTGAACGGCTTCATAGACCCGTTCCAAATCCAACCCGACCTTTACAATTTCCTGGCTGACCTCGTGCAGGATTGAGCGCCGATTGGAAGCACGGACTGCTTCCTGGTACAGACGGGCATTTTCGATGGCTGCGGCGGCATAAGAAGCCAGCATTTCCAAGAGAGCTTGCTCTTCCTGGCCAAAGGCATGAATTTTGTAGGATTGGGCCGAGATCATACCAGTGGTTCTCTGCCCCACCCGCAGGGGAACTGCCACCAGCGAGCGGACCGGCTGCGGCTCCCCAAGATGGATCACTTCTGTTTTGTCTGTCCACAGGTCGTCAATAATAATCGACTCGCCGCTTGTTACCACCCTGCCAGTCAGCCCACGCCCTGCTGGAACATGCTGCACAGGGAAACGATTATTCCCTTCCAAGGCATAGACTATGGTGTTTCCGTTGGAGGCCTCATCATGGAGCGCAATCACGAAAGAATCGCAAGGCATCAATTGGCGGGTGGCCTGATGGATGGATTGATATGTTCGTTCCGGTTCCTGAATCGCCGTTACCATGTCCTGGCTGACACGATGTAATATGACACGGCGTTCAGCGGCCTGCAATGCAGCTTGATATAAATGGGCATTCTCGATGGCAATTGCCATCTGCTGTGCCAGCAATTGTGCAACGCGCAATTCGTCCTCAGAAAAGAAGGCAGGGGTAACGCTGTCTGCCATCAGCACGCCGATCATACGCTGGCGGGCGATCAGTGGCACTGCAAGAAACGAACGCACGTGTTCGGCACCGGGAACCCAAATCCACCCCGGATGCTCACGCACATCGGAGATGGTCAGCGGTTTAAGATCCTGCGCCATCTGTTTCAATATTGGGCTGTCTTTCAGCAATTCGTTGGCCGCCAGGCTCATCATTTTTTCGTTTGTTATGTTCAGGCCTGCAATGAGATCTGGCTGCCCCGATTCTCCAAGAAGGAGCACTGAAGCCGTATCATAGGTCAATAGATGTTTGAGCTGATCCAGCATCAGCCGGATCACTTCATTGACGTCAAGGCTCGTGTTTACAACTTGAGCCACTTGGCGGAGAGTCTCGGCCTCCTGGCGGCCGGCATGCTCTGCCTCAAATAAGTTCAACTTTTCTATAGTAGTCCCAAGTGTACTGGCGATCGTATTGAGCAAGCGTTCATCATCTTCGTTAAAGAAGTTGAGTTGACGACTTTCGGCATTGATGACACCGATCAGCTTTTCACCCACTTTAATCGGAACGCATAATTCAGAGAGGGTTTCAGGAACAGTGTTCAGGTAGTGTGGATCATTCCGCACGTCGGCGGCGTGATACGATTCCCCTATGGAAGCGACATAGCCCATAATCCCTTCTGTAAGAGGAATAGTGGCCTTCGCTTCAAAAGTTTCTCCATGGTATGACGGGTGAGGCTGTAACACCTGACGTGCCTGGTCAAACAAAGCTACACCGAAATCGTCCACATAAACTGCATTGCCAATAATCTGAGTTACCTGCTCAATCAACTGATCAACACTGGTGGCCTGGGCTGCGGTCATTGAAACAGTATGCAAAACGGTTAATTCCTTTAACTGCCGCTGCAAAGCGTCGTCAGCCTGTTTACGGCTGATTGCTATTGCCACCTGAGTAGACACAAACTCAAGCATGTGCTGATCGCGTTCGCCGTAAGCATTCGGATCGGAATAATGCTGAACTACCATTACGCCAATTGTTTTCCCCTCAATTACCAGCGGCACACCCAGCCAGATCGCAGATGGCACTCCAAGCAGTTTTACTGCGCCTTGTCGTTCCAATTCGTCATGAACCGCTTGTGTGCAGAGCAAGGATTTGCCGGTCCTTAAGACATAGGCAGTCAATCCTTGTCCGGGCTGAATCTCATTCAGATATGGCTCATCCTTGATATCCTTGAAATAGGGAAATCGCAGTACATTACGTTCTTCGTCATAAAGATTGATATAGAAGTTTTCGGCAGGCATCACCGACGAAATAATTCCATGGATTTGCGTAAACAGGTCATTCAAAGACTTGGTTGTCTCGGTCGCTATGGCAATCCGGTATACTGCCTCCTGGAGAGCTTGAGACTGCTTTCGTTCGGTGATGTCGCGAAAAATGACCAACGATGCCAAAGAATCCTGAAAATGAATAGGCGCGGCTGTCACCTCAACATCAATTGCTGTCCCGTCAAGGCGAATAAACTTTTCTTCCATGACAGGAACGACTTTCCCCTCGGCAATCTGCTGTCGCGTGCGCTCAATGACCAGTTTACGATAGTCGGGGTGAACGAAATCCAATAATGGCTTTCCGATGATTTTATCCTGCGTTGCCGCACCTACGAAGTTCATCGCAGTCGTATTTGCCAGCAGGATCTTGCCACCGCTGTGGACGGCAATCGCATCGGGAGAAAGATCGAATAACTGGCGATAACGATCTTCGCTTTCTTTGAGAGCCACCTCGGCCTGCTTGCGTTCTGTGATGTCATGAATGACCCCCTGCCAGAACAACGGATGGCCAGATTGGTTGCGTACCAGGACAGCTTCGTCCCGAACCCATACAATTTTCCCGGCACTGGAAGTCATCCGATATTCGGCGGTGAATGGCTCGCCAGTTTTAAAAGTAAGGTTATATTCCGTCAATACGCGCTCACGATCATCCGCGTGTATTCCCTTGATCCACAAGTCATTATTGACTGCCCATTCATCCGGGTCATAGCCCAGTATTGATTTAATTTGTGGGCTGATGTAATGAGTCTGGCCGATATGCTCTGCCGAGTCTGTATAAACGATGGCAGGAATCTGTTCCACCAATGTGCGATAACGCGCCTCGGCCTCACGCAGTGAATCCTCCGCCCGTTTACGCTCGGTCAGTTCCGTTTGGAGTCCTTGAACAAGCCGTGCATCATGAACCACGCTCGCAGCTTGCCCCGCGAAGAGTAACAGCAAGTGCGCGTCTGCTTCAGTGAACTTGCACTCCATTTCAATGGAATCGTTGACTCCCAAAACCCCAATCAACTGACCTCCAAAAAGCATTGGCACTTCGATTACAGCATGATAGGGTATATCCTGATAAATGGGCGAGCGCCCTTCCCAGCTGCTGTAATCATCAACAATAAGGTTCTGCCGGGTTTGCGCCACCCGGCCCGCCATGCCTTCTCCCATCTGCAAACGCACTCCGGGAGCAACAGCGAATCCTTTTTCGATTGTCAGTACAAGATCATTTTGAGTTTCATCATACAAGTAA
The DNA here is from genome assembly GCA_903873975.1 of uncultured Anaerolineales bacterium. Taxonomy (GTDB): domain Bacteria; phylum Chloroflexota; class Anaerolineae; order Anaerolineales; family Villigracilaceae; genus UBA877. The sequence continues at coordinate 196 of CAIQQN010000156.1, read as the reverse complement.
ATGAAGCCACTGGGTACTTTGAGCAATGATATGGAACGTTCAACAATCATTTGCAACAGGGAGAGGAAATCCTGCTGTATGGCCAAATCGAGCACGGTAGCCTTGAATGCGGCCAGTTCTTCAGCACGCTGGCGCAGTGCCACCTCAGCCTGCTTCTGTTCGGTGATATCTACCATTACACCAGTCAATCCAATTG
>CAIQQN010000155.1 GCA_903873975.1 uncultured Anaerolineales bacterium | reverse complement strand
GAGTCATCTCGCCGAACCGGTCGATGGCTTTCATCGAAGGCTCGTCCCACGGGGATCCCCTAGCGGGGACGATGTGCTTCGCGATGCCTTCGATGTGGTTGTGTTCGGCGAGTCATCTCGCCGAACCGGTCGATGGCAGCTTGACGCTGCCTCGACTCGTGGCGACTTGTCCCACGGGGATGCTCCGCAAAGGCCACAGTGCGCGCATGACGCTACCTCGACTTGTGGGAACGGTCACGGTTTAGGGAGGGGGGAGCACAGCACCTTAGAGGATGATATTGAGGTTTTATCAGTTAATCATCATAGCAGGTCACGGGATTGGGCCACGCCCCGCCCTTGATCGGGCGACGGCTCGAGGGTTGGGGTGATGAACCCTATAAATAAGGAAACGAGGCGTGGCCTGGAAATGAAGATTGTGCGAAATCAGCTCTTATGTGCTTGCCGACATTTCAGGCTTCCATCCTTACCTTCAGGTTCGCCAGCAACGCGTCCGACTCGTGCTCGTTCTGTTTAATTATGAACGCCTCAGCCAGCTTGCCAAGCAGGGGGATGGGCACAGTGTATTCCACCTGCACAGTCAACTTCGTACCGCCAGCCTCCGGCTTATAGTCCCAGGTGAACTTGCTCTGGATCCCTTTCTTGCTCTCGGTAACGTTGTGCTGGTTGGCGATAAACTCGGTTGTCTCTGAGGCCCCTTCGAAGCGCATGCCGGCCATCTTATAGGTCCAGCTAAAGTTGTACCCGCCAGTGGGCGACGGCTTCACGTCTTTCACCTCGACCATGCTGGGCCAGACCTCGGGCAGGTTCCTGGGATCGGCCATGTAATCGAATACCTTCTTGACGGGGGCTTTGATCATTACGGACTTCTCTAATTTAGCCATGTTCTTAACTCCTTTCTGGAAGAGCTCACTCAATATGCTGATCTCGCACAACTTCTTGACTGGCACTGTGCTCGACTATCCGGTTTGACTCAAGCTCCGGCGGAGGGCAGGTAACGCAAATTGGGACCGCCCAGATCAGGCACACCGATACAGCCTTTGTTCTCGGAGGTGCATACTAAGAGGGTTTCTTGACAAACAGGAAATATGCGAAAGCCAATCCGAACACCAGGTACAATGCGACTGATAGCCAACCGAGGGCATTCCAGGTACCAGCCAACGTCGCAAGGAGGCAAACGATAAACCCGATTGTATTGCTCACGACGACACCGATAATGATCCCTCGACATACAACATCAGATCGATCCGTGTTCCTGGCTGACCAGAGCACAATAGCCTCGAGGATGAACCCTGCTCCGAAAAGCCTTGACATCAAGACTCCAGCAGGATCCACGGACATGCCGTATAGCGATGCTAATGCCAAGGGTATCAGCACGAAGCCAATCCCAAAGATCCCTACGATGACCGCCTTGGCGGTCATCCAGAATTTTAGTTTCATGATGTATTCTCCTTTCTTTCTATTTTAGGGCGATCCCAATATTGTCGCAAACCGTCTCGGTGTTGGGCGGTTTTTGCCTGTATAAACGCGCTGGTTAGATGTCCTTTTCAAAGAGCCAACTCGGTATTCGTTCTGCCGAACACTAACAATTTGTTTCCAAAATCATGCAAAGGCGAACAGACGGGAGGATTTCCTCCTTTGTCTGGAACATACAAAAAGCCGCTGACATGCTGTCAGCGGCTGGAATGTAAACTGCTCGACCGGTTTTCCGCCTGCGAGGTGAAATGGATTGCATAATCATTATAGGTCAGATTTTGGTAAAGTCAACTGGTAGTTTAAAAAAACACGGAACCATTTTTTGTTATGTGATAAGAATTGTGGATGATTCAAAAATTCATCATTAGGGTATTGATTCTCAAGGGGTTTCTCCTTATAATAGAATCACAAAGTGAAAGGTACAGGACATGAATGAAAAAAACTCGCGGGAACGGCGTAAATATCAACGACGAAATTTGAATTATTACATTCCGGTCATCGAAAGTGCCACACGACATCCTATCGGGTGCATGGCAGATATCTCACTAAAAGGATTCAAGTTGGATAGTCAATACGAGATCCCTGTGGAAAAGGATTTTAATCTCGGTCTGAATACAACGGCAGAGATAGCTGATATAGATTTCATAGAATTCGTCGCCAGAAGTAAATGGTGCCGAGCTGATACAATCGAGCCCTGCCAATACTATATTGGGTTTGATATTGTCGATATAGTTCCCCATGCAGCCGAGATCGTCGAGTGTATTGTAGACAAATACGGAGCGAAGGAAGTACCCGTCATTTGAATCGGGTCTCATTTCTTGACCCAACCCTCCCCCTGTTGAATTACATCGCCATCTGGTGGCTCAACAGCATATGGAACCACCCTAGAGTATCACATTTCAAAGGGACACTGACAAGAAGGCCTTAGGAAACCAACACAGAAGTCGGAAAAAAGGAAACCGTCTTCGACGACTCACATCGACGCCTCATGGCGTCGATGTGGCTGATGGCGGCTCGAAGCCGCCTCAGCCGATGGCGCCGAAACAGCCGTGTTTGGCGACACGAGTCGCCAAACCGGTCGATAGCGGCGAGACGCCGCTTCGACACGTGGCGCCGAAACAGCCGATCCCAGCGACTTGACGACTCGTGTCGTCTACCAGCCGTGTTCGGCGAGTCATCTCGCCGAACCGGTCGATGGCAGCTTGTGGCTGCCTCGACTCGTGGGGATGGTCACGGTTTAGGGGAGGGGGGAGGAAATGGGGCAGAGGAATGACATGAAATGCTCCAAAAACCGAAAAATGGTACCAAAATCGTCAAATTGGCGTAGGGTAAGTGTATGGGAAGCATCAGGATCAATTTAGATTAAGGATGGTAAGATTTTGTCGCGAGACAATTTCTCTTCTCCTCCTTAGATCGAGAGAGCCGGGTTTGGAGCCCCCGGCTCTCTCGATTCAATCAGTCCTTCCATCAGATGCGAGGCGCGCCTACCCTTACGGGTACAAGTGTCGCCCGCATCCTGTTCCATCGTCCCTGCCCTCTTCCGGGAGGTGGAATATTGGCTTTGCCTACCTGACCTCCACGATCTCGAAATAGGGGAAGGTGGAATTCGCCACGCTGCCGGGGCAGCCAAGATCACCGTTAAATATGCGGACGTAACCCAAAAAGTCACGCAGAGTATCCCCCTTCATCGCTTCCCAGAGGTTCCCCGCCAGGTTGGCGGTGAGGTCCTTCCCTTCCTTGTCGACAAAAATCGTGCGCGTGTCAATGCCCACATAACCATCGCAGAGAGGCATCATCGCCTCGACCACACCGTAACCCTGCACGATGACAAGTTGATCTTGATAGGTGGCGTAATCCTGCAGGATCCCGCTGACGGTGAGCACCGGCAACGCTGGCGTGGGAGTGGATACGGGGGTGGGAGTGGATCCGGGAGTAGAAGTGGAGATGGACAGCCTCTCCAGCGTACAGGCCAGCAGCAGGGCTGGCAGGCAAAGCAGTATGAGGGGGATGTGGGTGGTGCGTTTCATCTTGAGTTGCATGGCATTCCTCCTTTAAGGGCCGGTCGCCTCGCGTGCACAGCGAAAACCGATGTAAGAATTTGTTTCGTTGGGATCGACCCCATAACGGCCGGTCGAGAAAAGTTCGTAAAATTCATGACCAAATTCACCGCGGAGCACCTTGGTTAATCCACTGACTGGGCCGGTTGGGTTCTCCACGGGTGACTGGCTGTAGGTATCCGCGGCGTACCAGTCGGCCACCCACTCCGACACGTTCCCGACCATGTTCAGCACGCCGTAGGGGCTTTCCCCGACAAGGCAGCTCCCCACCCCCTCCAGGTTACGCCGCGAATCAAAACAGACCTGGTCCGCCCCCGGCTGGCTGTCTCCCCACGGGAACAGCCTCCCATCCGTGCCGCGAGCCGCCTTCTCCCATTCCGCTTCGGTCGGCAGGCGCGCTTCCGCCCAGGCGCAGTAGGCCTCGGCGTAGTACCAGCTCACGTAGACGACCGGGAAATTCCCATGCCGGCCGTCATAATAGTACTCCACCGCAGCGAGCTTGGCGGAATGCACCGGCGGGAGGCAGGCTCCAGCCTTCACGCAGCGGGCGTACTGGTCGTTGGTCACTTCGGTCTGGTCGATGAAGTAGGCTCCCAGCGTCACGGTGTGCGCCGGCCCCGTGCCCGCGAACCAGGTCGGATCGCAATAGCTGAGCGTTTGATGGCAGATGGCTATGGCAGCCTCTTCATCCACTCCCATGATGAATTCCCCCTGCGGAACATGGACCATCAGCCCGGCATCTTTGGACCGCACCCACCAGGGGTGACCCGGTCCCAACCACATGAGGGGGGTGAGTGTAATGGTGGGGGTCATGATCCGGGTGAGGCTGGGGGTCTGGGATGGCAGGGTCGGCTCCGGCGTGGGAGTGTAATATAACAGCACACAAGCTGCCGTCACGAGCATGGCAAAACCTGCCAGCCACAATTTTCTGATATTCATGATTTCCTCAGTGTGCCCGAATGCCAAAGGATTGAAGGGAATGTTATGGTTACACTATACAGCGAAGTTGGAGGAAATTCAAGAAGGTATTAATGTGCGAAAAAAGGTTGGTGGTCCGCTTGCACTCTGCCTCGTCTCTTGCTGTATAATCTTCTTATGGAACCCTCCATCTCTCCCTTTTTCAATCCCAAAGGCGTGGTGATCGTCGGCGCCTCAGCCGACCCCGCCAAGCTTGGCTGGGCAGTTGCCCGCAACATGCGCCGCAGCGGGTATGCGGGTGCGATCCACTATGTCAACCCCAAAGGCGGCGAACTTTACGGGCGTCCCATCTACCCGGCACTCGCCGAGGTCCCCGATCCGGTTGACCTGGCGGTGCTGATCGTCCCTGCACCCGCCACCCCCGCCGCGCTGAGGGAGGTGGCCGGGCGCGGCATCCGGGCCGCCATCATCGCCTCGGGGGGCTTCCGGGAGGTCGGTCCGGAAGGCGCCGCCCTCGAATCCGAATGCCTGCAGATCGCCCGCCAGCACCATCTGCGGTTCATCGGTCCCAACTGTATCGGCTTGATCGACCTAAACCTGCCGCTCGATACTTCGTTCGTCACCCTGCCCCCGCCGCCCAAAGGCGACCTGGCGCTCATCTCCCAATCCGGGGCCGTCTGCGGCTTGATCATGGACTGGGCGCAGGAGCAGGGCTTTGGCTTCTCGCGGTTGCTCAGCCTGGGCAATGCGGCGGATATTTCTGAAGCAGATATGTTGCCTGGCGTGGCGGCGGACGAAAATACGCGTGCCATCACGTTCTATATTGAGAGTATCCGCGATGGGCGGCGCTTCGTAGAGGAAGCCGCTAAGGCGGTTCGCCGCAAGCCGCTGGTTGCCATGAAGGTGGGTAGGACCCTCAACGGTCAGCGGGCGGCCGCTTCGCATACCGGAGCGATGGCCGGTTCCGAATCTGCCTATGAAGCCGCCTTCCGCCGGGCGGGTATCCTGCAGGCCGGGACCATTGAAGAAATGTTCGAATGGGCTGTGGCGCTGGCGACCTGCCCGCTGCCGCGCGGCCGCCGGATCGCCATCCTGACAAACGCTGGCGGGCCGGGTGTCATCGCCTCCGATGCGCTCGAAGCCAACTCCCTGAGGCTGGCCGAGTTCACGCCCGAAACCCTGGACGGCCTGGCCGCCTTTCTTCCAGCAGCCGCCAGCCTGCACAACCCGGTGGATATCCTGGGCGGCGCCACCCACGAAATGTTCGCCGATTGCCTGCGGCTCCTGCTGGCCGACCCGGGCGTGGAGGCTGTGCTTGTCATCCTCCCACCGCCGCCCGTCGATACCGCCGAGAGGGACGCCGAGGCGATGATCCCGCTCATCCAGGCCTCCTCCAAGCCGGTCGTGGTGGCCTTGACGGGTGGACCAACGATCCGCAAGGCCGCTGAACTATTCCGCCTGGCCCGTATCCCCGAATATCGTTTCGCCGAACGGGCTGTCTCCGCCCTGGCCGCCCTGGTCAGGCGGGCGGAGTTTTTGGAGAAACCGCTGGAGAGTCCGCGCACCTGGGATGCTATTAACCCCCCCCTCGCGCAAGCCGCCCTGGCGGAAGCCCGGCCCGGCTCTTTCCTGGACCCTGAGTCTGCGGACCGTTTAATGGCCGCCTACGGCATCCCGACCGCGCCCGTCAAGCTGGCTCGGACGGAGTCCGAAGCCGCTGACCTCTCTGCGCAACTGGGGTATCCGATTGCACTGAAAATTGCCTCGCCTGACATCCCCCACAAATCCGACGTGGGCGGCGTTCTGCTGAACGTCCAGACCGCCGAAGAAGCCTGCCTCGGTTTCCGGACCGTCACCGGAGGCGCCCGGGCAGCAAGGCCGGAGGCCCGCCTGGAAGGGGTCCAGGTGCAGCGCATGGTACCCAACGGGCAGGAGGTCATCCTCGGAGCGACGCGTGACCCGCAGTTCGGCCCGTTGATGATGTTCGGCTCCGGGGGCGTGGAAGTGGAAGGTTTGAAGGATGTGGCTTTCGCCCTGGCCCCGCTGCTACCATCCGATGCCGATTGGTTGCTGGAGCACACCTGGGCCGGGCGCAAGCTGAGGGGTTTCCGGAGCATTCCTCCCGCGGATGGTGAGGCTGTGAAGGAGATCCTGCAGCGCCTGGCGCAGTTGGTTTCCGATCTCCCGCAAATAGCCGAGATCGAGATCAATCCCCTGCGGGCCCTGGCTCCCGGCCAGGGGGCGGTGGCACTGGATGTGAGGGTCAAGCTGGGGTAGATGCGAAAAAATGGGTCGCGAGAAGAACCCTCATACCCCATTTTTTCGCGTCTTTACTCACGCTTGTGTGTTGTAGGTACATACCAATTCGTCCATTGGAGGAGCGCTCATGAAGAAAAAATGGTCTCGTTTTCTGATCTGGCTGGTGAGTGGGCTGGTGGTCCTGGCCATCCTGCTTTCCGCCTTCGGCGTGGTGACCGCCCGCCGGTCGTTCCCGCAGACCGATGGAAACATCCAGCTCTCCGGCCTGGATGGCCCGGTGGATGTCTACCGGGACGGCATGGGCATCCCGCATATCTATGCCACCACCCTGCACGACCTGTTCATGGCGCAGGGCTACGTCCATGCCCAGGACCGTTTCTGGCAGATGGACTTCTGGCGGCACATCGGCTCCGGCCGTCTCTCCGAGATGTTTGGCAAAACGCAACTGGACACCGACACCTTCCTGCGCACGCTTGGCTGGCGCCAAGTGGCCGAACAGGAACTGGCTAGCTATGACCCCGAGTCGCTTGCCATTCTGAACGATTATGCCGAGGGCGTCAATGCCTACCTGGCGAATCACCAGGGTACGGCCATCAGCCTGGAATACGGCATCCTGAAGATCCTGACCCCCGCTTACAAACCCGAACCCTGGACCCCGGTCAACACGCTGACCTGGGCTAAGGCCATGGCCTGGGACCTGCGCGGCAACATGGACGAGGAAATCCAGCGCGCCATCCTGCTCAAGACGTTCAGCCCGGAACAGGTGGCGGAACTCTTCCCCGCTTATCCAGCCGACCACCCGCTTATCATCCCCGAGCTGGGGCAGGTCTCCGCGCTCCCGACCGCCGCCCGCAGCCTCCCGGACCTGGACTGGGCCTCGGTGGAGAGCCGTTTCACCGCTCTGGATGCACTCCTGGGTCCATCCGGAGCAGGCATCGGGTCCAATTCGTGGGCGGTCTCCGGGTCACTTACCGCCAGCGGGATGCCGCTGCTGGCGAACGATCCGCACCTGAGCATCCAGATGCCGTCCATCTGGTATCAGATCGGCCTGCACTGCCGCCCCGTGTCTGCGACCTGCCCGTATGAAGTGGCCGGGTTCTCCTTTGCCGGCGTGCCGGGCGTGGTGATCGGCCACAACCAGAACATCGCCTGGGGCTTCACCAACACCGGCCCGGACGTGATGGACCTATACATCGAAAAGATCAACCCGGATAATCCGGACCAGTACGAATATAACGGCCAGTGGGTGGATATGACCCTGCGAACCGAGACGATCGCGGTCGGCGGCGGGAAGCCGGTCACCCTGACCGTGCGTTCCACCCGGCATGGCCCGATCATCTCGGATTCCTACGGCGACCTGAAGGATTTCAGCACGACGGCCGGCGTGGCGCTGCCCGAAAATTATGCCATATCCCTGCGCTGGACAGCGCTCGAGCCTTCCACCATCTTCCAGGCCATCTGGGGCTTCAACAAGGCCGCCAATTGGGACGAGTTCCGACAGGCAGCCAGCAAGTTCAATGTCCCGGCCCAAAACCTGTTGTATGCCGATACCCAAGGCAATATCGGCTATCAGATGCCGGGCAATATCCCCATCCGCAAGAACGGGGATGGGAGGCTGCCCGTACCCGGCTGGACGGACGAGTACGATTGGACCGGCACCATCCCCTTTGATCAATTGCCCAACGTTTTCAATCCATCCAAGGGGTACATTGTCACGGCCAACAACGCCGTGGTCGGGGCGAGCTACCCGTATCTGATCACCACGGATTGGGACTACGGCTTCCGCGCCAACCGGATCGCGAACATGATCACGAATGCCCCCGGTCCGATCGACAGTTCCTACATCCAGAAGATGCAGGGCGACAGCTATGACTCCAACGCCGCCACGCTCGTGCCCATCCTGGCGCAGTTGACCTTCCAGGCGGGGACGCCGGACCAGGCGTTAGCCCTGGACCTGCTCAAGAACTGGGATTACCAGGCCCGCATGGATTCCGCTCCCGCGGCAGTGTTCGAGGTTTTCTGGAAGAACCTGCTGGCCGATATCTTCGATGATGACCTGCCCAAGGATTACTGGCCGGAAGGCGGTTCCCGCTGGGTCGAAGTGATGCGCAACCTCGTCAAACAACCGGAGGACTTCTTCTGGGATGACAAGTCGACGATGGATAAGGTGGAGAACCGTGACGATATCTTCGTCAGGGCCTTCAAAGAGGCAGTGGCAGAGATCGAGAAATCCCAGGGCAAGGATCCAGCCAAGTGGAACTGGGGCGACCTGCATACCGCCACCTTCGTGAACCAGTCACTCGGAGAATCCGGCATTGCCCCTATCGAGGCATTGTTCAACCGCGGGCCGTTCCGCACGAATGGCGGTGATGCCATCGTCAACGCCACTGGCTGGTCCGCCACCCTCGGCTACTCTGTGGACTGGCTGCCGTCCATGCGCATGATCGTCGACCTGGGCGACCTGCGAAGTTCCCTTACCGTCCATACAACGGGTGAGTCCGGACATGCATACAGTCCCCATTACATCGACATGGCGGATCTGTGGCGCAACATCCAGTATTACCCGATGTTGTGGAACGAGCAGGCTATCATCGCCAATGCAGAGGCGCATCTGGTATTGCAGCCATAGACTGAAGCCCCAACCCTTTTCCTCTAGGAAGTGGGAGTATTAAAAGACAAGGATTTGCGAGCTTCGCTCGCAAATCCTTGTCTTTTGTAATAGTAAGAGTATTCATACCAGTTCGGGCTGGTATTTCTCGGCAAACAGCGCCGGTTGCCCACCGGTATGCCAGAACAGCACGGTTTCATCCTTTTTAAAGAATCCCTTGCGGACCAGGTCGATCAGTCCCGCGGCGGCGCGACCGGTGTAGACCGGGTCGAGCAGCAGGCCTTCCTGTTTTGCGAACAGGGAGATCGCCTGGCGCTCCGCTCCGGTCAGGACCCCGTAGCCGGGGGCGGCATATTCATCATTGACTAGCACCTCTTGTGGGGCGAACCCGAGGCGCGGCCCCAGCCGTTCGCTTGTCTCGGACGCCAGTTTTGCCACGTGCTCCTGCAGGATGCGGTGCGGCTCGTCAATGCTGATGCCGAGCACTTTGCCTTCGTAGCCGAAAACCCGTTTACCCAGCACCAGTCCGGCCTGCGTTCCGCCGGAGGAGGAGGCAAAGACAATCCAATCAGCCTTGACCTTCTGCCCGACAAATTCCTCCATCGCAAAAACGTACCCCAGCGCTCCGGTCGGGCTGGATCCGCCGTAAGGAACGAGATAAGGTTTTTTCCCTTGAGCAATCGTTTTCTTAAAGGTTTCCTGCAGGACCTGGTCGCGGCGGGATTTCTCCGCCCAGACGATCTCAGCTCCGAAAAGTTGGTCGAGCAGCAGGTTGGCACTGGCTTGCACGGGAAGCTGTCCAACAAGTATAAGGATACAATTAAAACCGAATTTTGCTGCCGCAGCTGCCGTCTGGCGGCAGTGGTTGGACTGCAGCGCCCCGACCGAAAGCAGCGTGTCTGCCCCCTGGGCCTGAGCCTCGGCCACCAGGAACTCCAGTTTGCGGGTTTTGTTGCCGCCGAAAGCGAGACCGGTCTGGTCGTCGCGCTTGACAAGCAGGCATGGGCCGTTTAAGAATGCGGATAAACGTGGGAGCGGTTCGATGGGGGTGGGAAGGTGGGCGAATTTTAAGCGAGGGATCATTTATTCTCCACGAAGAACACGAAGTTCACGAAGAAATCACAGAACGAGGCGTTTCCATTCCAGTTTTGGATGGCTGCCGAAATTGATGACCAATCCCAGTTTAATTCCGATCGCTTTCAAGTAATTGATGATCTGAGCCTCTTCCTTGCCGGATAGATTGTCTTGCGCTTTCAATTCGACGACAATTTTCCCATAACAGATCAGGTCGGCCAAAAATTCTTTTTTGAGCATTTCCCCTTTATAAACGATTCTTATTGATTTTTACGCTTCGAAAGGAATTTCGCGATGGCTTAATTCCATTTCCAAGGCTTCCTGATAGACCGATTCCAAGAAGCCGGAACTGAGTTCGCGGTGAACATCCATCGCCGCGCCCATGATAGCATAGACCTCATCCTTGAAGATCAACTCCATACAGCCTTCCTAATATATTTGTGCTTTTTCGTGTTCTTCGTGGATTCAAGCTCCTAAACTTTGCCGCATGCGGGTTTTGCCACGCGCCCGCATGATATCCATCACGCGCGGCAGAACTTCCGTATACAACTTATACAGCAATGGGTTCGGGGTGAAATCCCACGCCCCGATCGTACGGGAAACAGTTCCGCCCAATCCCTCCTTGAAGCGGAACACGCCCCACAGGCCGTCGCTCTCGTTAAACTCGTCCGGCGCACCCCACAGGTTGTAGATCCTGCAGCCCAGCGCTTTCGCCCGCCGGATGGCTTCCCACTGGAGCAAGTAGTTTGGCATTTTCTCGCGGGCTGTCTCGCGCGACATCCCAAAGAGATAGATCGCCTGCCCGGCGAAATAGAACATCGAGACCGCCCCCACCGGTTCGCCGTCCACTTCGGCGATCAGGGGTTCTGTGAAGGGTGGAAGGGTGACGACGGAAGGAGAAACGCCCATAAAACTGTGCCAGACGGTCTGGTAGTAGCCTTCCTCCCGGATCAGGAAACCGTCCCGCACCGACGTTTCTGCGTACATGCGGTACAGCAGCGGCAGATCATCCACCGTCCCGGCTCGCACCGTGACGCCCTTCTTCTGTGCCAGGCGGATGTTGTAGCGCGTCTTCTGCTTCATGCGCCTCAGCAGTTCGTCTTCAGATGGGGCCAGGTCGACCAGGACGGTGTTGCGGAACTGGATCTGATCCTGCGAAAATTTCCACCCTCTCTGTTCCAGTTCGGACTGGACCGCCTGCCCGCCCGTGAACTCAATTGCCTCTTCCGTCCCGGGCACACCCGTCCCCAGCACCACATCCGGATCAAGTTTGATAAAAATGGCGCCCTGGCGTTTTGCGAAGGCCTGCAGATCGTCCAGCACGTGGCCGAGCAGTGCGGCATTCTCCCAGTTCATGAGCGGACCCTTCGGGATATACAGCACGCACATCTTCTTTGCAAACCCACCGACCGGGAGGCTGCGTTTGAGCACCATTGCAGCCGCGACAGGTTTTCCCATTGCATCCTGCCAGACGAACGGCATGGCCTGCCAGCCGTATTTTGCCTTGACTTGCGACCACTCCCAGGTCTGCAAGAGATGGGCGAGGGGTAGGGAAGCGATGAGTTCGTTCCAGGATTGGGGTGTGCCGGTGAATGGGATCATGCTGTCAGTCCGCGCCGGAACCGGAGAAACGCCATCGGTAGAGCTTATAGAGCAGGGGGTTGTAGACCTGGTCCATGGTTGGTATGGCGTGTTTGACCGAACCGCCGAAACCACGTTTGAAGCGGTACACACCCCACAAGCCGTCCTCGCGTGCCTCGGCCTCATCTTCGTCTATATCTTTTGCTTCGTCCGGGATGCCCCACATATCGTATTCTTCAAAGCCCCGGGCGTGCGCCCAGCGGATGGCCTCCCATTGCAGAGGATAGGTGGCCTTGCGGTTGCGTTCTTCGTCGGAGGAGGCACCGTAAAAATAGTAAGCCTGTTTTCCATGGGCAAATACCATCAGGGTTGCCAGCATGCGACCCTGGAAATCGGCCGCAAAGAGTTCGCACATCCCTTTGGGATAAAAGAGTTCATACGCGCGGCGGTAGTATTCCTGTGAATGGACGTGGAATTCCTCGCGCTGTCCGGTAACGGTCATCACCCGGTAGAAGCTCTCGATGTCTTTCAAAGGATGGACAACAACTTCCTTGCGCCCTGCCAGCCGGATGTTGTAACGCGTCTTCGGCTTCATGCGGTTGAAGACTTCATCTTCACTGCCGTGCAGGTCAATGACCAGGGTGCTGTGCGGCTGGATGTGCTGGGGGCTGGACACGAATGCCTGCATGTTGAAAACAGACGGTTGAGCCTGCTCTTCCCAGCCGTCCGGTTCGACTTTCAAAAAGACCGCACGGCGGGAGCGGCATGCTTGGTTCACCGCAGACCAGAAACCGGGTCCGGGTGTGGATGTAGTCACCGGTCCCTTGGGCAGGTAGGCGAAGGTAAATCCCAGCGGCAGGCGGCGGAAAAGGATTTGTGCCCCGGTCTCCCCCTCGACGATGTGCACTGCCTCCCACCCAAAAGCGGACTTCAGTTCGCCCCATTCGCCTGATTGCAGGAGATGGGCAGCGGAGTGTTTCGTCAGGAAGAGGTTCCATTCGGAGAGACTTATCTCGGGCATGGGGTAAGACTCAGACAATCAGACAAGCGAGTTCAGTTCCGGCGGCGGGGTGACTCGCAGGCTCCCGTCAGGAATGGTCTCATCGAGCAGGGAAATGATGGCAGAAGTTTCGCCCTCTTTGGACAGATGGTTCAGTTCTTCCACAGTGCGGGACAGTTTGGGCGGGATGTTTGACTCCTCGGCCGCGACACGGAAGATGTCCGGGTGGGTTGTTTTCTGATACTCGGTGCCTTCCTCCCAAAGATCCTCGCTCAATTTCTCGCCGGGACGGATGCCAGTGAAGGTAATTTCAATATCCTTGCCGGGTTCAAGTCCCGAAAGGCGGATGAGGTCCTCGGCCAAGTCCAGGATGCGGATCTGCTGGCCCATGTTGAGCAGGAAG
>CAIQQN010000154.1 GCA_903873975.1 uncultured Anaerolineales bacterium | reverse complement strand
GTCTCCTTGTCCCAGCCCATTCCCTCGTAGTACTGGCTTCTAAGTTCGTTCCATTGAGGCATAATGCTGACACCCTTTGAAGGTCCATCCGCTGGAGCTGAGCCATATCTGGGAGAAGGGGCATCCATAGCCGCGGTATGCCCGTGTCTCATGTTGAAACAACGCAGCAGGTTGACAATACGCTTCCCCACATCCATTCCCTCCTGGGGTGTGAAGTCCCAGCCTGCGGCGGCACTCACTGCTTCACAAAGTAGCTTAAGGTCCGTTCGACATGTAAAGCGGCATGTCCCGAGACAATCCTCAAACTGTGCGGCACCCTTGAAAGCGACATTATAGGTGATGGTATCCGTCGCCGAGTGATTGGGTCTGGCGAGCGGTGCCAAGTTAAGCCCTATATCCTGTTGCTTTCGTAGGTCATAACCCTCATCGGTACTCATCTGGGAGACGCAGGTGTCAAAGAGCATGGGCCAGGTATTGCGATGGTCGTGACCACGAGGAGTGTTGCCTTTCATCGTATGCAGAGCAAAACTCGGAGCTTCCTTATCAATATGCTGTGCTGCCCTCATGGTGCCCTCAGCGAGTATATTCCCGAAACCTTCACGCCGGGCAATTTTGTGCATTAGCTCATTTACGGCGACATAATTCCCCCAGTTTAGTTGTAATCCGTCTGTCTCTTTGGTAGTTAAGAGTCCCTTCTCAAAGCACTCCATCGCCAGACCGATTGTCCAGCCTGTTTCATTGGCATCTATACCCAAGCGATCAGCCTCATTGCAAAGGAAGATAGTTGCTGTTACATCGGTAACACCAATAACAGATCCGAAGGCAGCCAAGCATTCATACTCAGGCTCCTCACCTTTATAGCCCTTGAATGGTCCCTCAGTAAGGGTAATCGTATGACAGTGATGAAATCGGCAGGCCCAGCAGGGATTGGGCTTGGGCTCAAAGTGGCTGCGAACATAGGGACCGCTGAACTTTTCCAGCTTGTCGGGAGTAATATCAAAGACATTAGTAGTGTAGTTGTTCACCGGCACCGTGCCATCCTTGGACATTACGGAACGTATTACACCGTCAAGCGTGCCGTACTCATATGTACCCCGGGATGACGGGTTACCAAGAATGTTTTCGCGGAGCTGGTCGGCAACGGTAGCAAGACGGTCTTTATCCTTCAGCATCGGGCGCCCCGTGCCCCGTGCCAAAACGATAGCCTTGAGTCTTTTAGAGCCCATGACTGCCCCTACTCCGTTATGTGAAGCGACGTGTCCCTTATCGAAGAATATGCCGGCAAATCTCACCAGGTTTTCACCGGCCGGCCCGATACTGGCAACTGCCACGCCTCGCTCTGTTGCCCCGAGTTCCTTCCGGATAAAGTCGTTGGTCTCCCAATTATCTTTACCTGAAAGGGCCGAGGCATCTTTAAATTCCACCTCATTATCATGGATATAGAGATAGAGCCATCTTTTAGCTTTGCCCTGCAGGATAATACCATCTGTGCCGGAAAACCTGAGGTAAGCGCCGAAGAAACCATTAGCCTGACTGGCGGCCGCACCATTTGTCAGGGCGCCCTTGGTAACCACCGACACAGTGCCCGAGCCACCTATCCTGGTCCCGCCCAGAGGCCCGCTGGCCAGAATTAATCGGTTCTCCTTATCGGCCCATCCCACCCCGGCAGCGACTTCTTCAAAGAGG
>CAIQQN010000153.1 GCA_903873975.1 uncultured Anaerolineales bacterium | reverse complement strand
GTGTAAGTGGGCGTGTAAGTGGCTGCTAAAAATCATGCAAGTGGTTTGCAAGTGGTGTTTTTAATAGCCACTTGCAATAAAATCTGCTCCCTAAAAACCGAGGCGATTTTCCGAGAAATTCTGATTTTCGTATTTTGCAGGTTTTACTAACCTGGACTCGAATCCAAAAAATTCCTTATCCCGCCCTTTTGGACCGGCGGGAATTTCTTATTAACGATACGGAGGTGAAAAATGATAAAGATCAAATCGCTCGCGCCGGATGGGTCATACTGCTGTGGCGATCAGTCCATCAGCGGATATGACCAGGCCGGGCAAGAACTTAAAGAACAATTCCTGCATGATGCCCGCGCGCTGTTCAAGCAAACCGGCGAGTTCCTGACTCGGTTAGGATGGACGGAATGCGATATTCACGTCAACCAGTCGGGAGTGGCTGGATCCGGTGACGTGTATGCTGAATTCTGGAAACCTGCTGACACGCTCAACATCATCTACTGCACCATCGGTGCGTCAGCCATCCCGTTCAGCGGACGGAAAGATGGCGTGATCATCATGGCCCGCCAACACCAACGCGAGGCCCCTCATAATGGTGTACGTAAGGCAGGAAAAGTCTCCTATCGCACAAAGACCATGGGGCCCAATCACTTCATCGATCCCGGCATGAACAGCCAACTGCTGGCAACCGAACTGCTCAAGATCGCCGGCCAGGAGGATGACGCAAGCGCGGTCCGGCTGATGCAGGGCGTCTCATATCACAGCCGTACTGCCGGTGTGCTACCTTTGCCAGCCCTGGTCATGCGTAACCGGTCTGATGCCGAACTCGCACAGGTTGCTATCGGCGTAGCAATTGCTGCAGCAGCCGCAGACGCCAGCGTTCCAAATGGGGAACTGACCGGCGTTCGACAGATGACTCTCTTCGAAGCGCTTCAAATCCAGGATGTCTGAGGAGGTGAACGATGTACGAATTAGTTGATCAACCTTTTGTGAACGAACAAATAAGAAACGAGATTACAGACATTGTCGCTGCTCAAGAACGCGCGACGGCGATGGGAGGTATTCTGGTTACCGAGTACGAAAAATACTTTCTTCCACGCCTGGAGGAACTGGAAGGCGTCAAGCGCAGTTCCTATCGCCCAAACCATAACAACGGTCTGCTCTATGATTGGGATTGTAAGTTTGGAGTAGTCAAAGTGTTGCCCGATGCTCCTTTCGGGACCGCGATTCTCGTGCCGTTCCCTGGCGCCCAGTTAACAGAGGAGCTAAAAGATGCAAAGGCATGGGCACTCGTCCAGGCTGAGCTGGATTACAGCACCCGCACCATCACCATCAAGAACGGCGAAACCGTGATTACTTTCCCGTCCGTAGATATTGGACTGGCGGACTGGCAGTTGACTCGGTACATCAATGAACAACTACAAAATCAAAATGCCGGCGTGCTTGTTTGGAAGATAACGGGAGTGGTCAGTGACCCAACCGTACAGCACCTGTACGAGGATGGCAGGGTCCCGGCCATCCGCAATGAACATGCCCAGGGAAATTTAACCGGTTTTGCCCTGACTACCGTAAGTTGGAATGCGACTCTCGTTTATGCTGGTGTGGTTGCCCATAAGACTGCTGTCGAGAGTTTGCACG
>CAIQQN010000152.1 GCA_903873975.1 uncultured Anaerolineales bacterium | reverse complement strand
GGAGTATTCAGGCGCCGCTCCAACTGGACGCGCAGCGCCAACCGGTCCTCGTAGCACAGGTCCCGCGCGGGAGCGAGTTCTTCATCCCATTCCAACCCCAGCGACCAGAGCAATGCAAGCGCCGTGCGTGCCGGACGTCTGATCGCTGTATCGCCACCTGGGAGAGGAAAATAAGCTAAATGGGATTTGCGCTCGTATCTGGAGTAATTTGCCAATAAAAACTCTCCACCCCAGATAGCCCCATCTTTGCCATAACCAGTCCCGTCGAACGCCACGCCAATGACCGGGTGGTTGCCATCCAGTCCGTTATCTGCCATGCAAGCCGCAATGTGAGCATGGTGGTGCTGAACACCAATCGCCGGGAGCTTCTCGCGTTCAGCTCTCTCCAGCGCGTAGCGGGTGGATAGGTAATTTGGGTGCAGGTCGTAGACAATGGCCTCGGGTTGGATGCGGAACAAGCGCTCGAAATAAGTAATACTATCCTCAAAGGAGCGTAGGGTCTCGTAATTCTCAATATCGCCGATATGCTGGCTGAGGAAAGCATAGTGTTTGCGGGTGAGACAAAATGTGTTCTTGAGTTCTGGGCCGGTTGCCAGGATGGATGGGCTTTCAAAAGGAAGTTGCAGCGAGTCGGGGGCATAACCGCGCGAACGACGCAGCGAATAAGCCTTCTCGTCAAATACCCGCACTACCGAATCGTCACAGCGTGTATTAATATCTCGGTTGTGCATCAGGAAGGCATCCGCCAGCGAAGAGAGCCTCTCAAGGGCTTCATCATTTCCGATGGCAATTGGCTCCTCAGATAGGTTGCCGCTTGTCATTACCAACACATTTGGCGATTGGCCATTAGTGTGGAGTAAAAGATAATGCAGCGGCGTATACGGAAGCATAACGCCAAGGGTATCCTGTTTCGGGGCAACATCGGCGGATATATTTGAATCTGGCTTTTGGTGGAGTAAGACGATCGGCCGCTTTCGCGATTCAAGCTGTTTGCGCTCAGCATAACTGACAATGCAATGTTTTTCGATGGTAGCGAAATCAGGCATCATCAACGCGAAGGGTTTATCCACACGTAGTTTTCGGCGGCGTAATTCAGCCACAGATTCTGCGTTGGTTGCGTCGCATGCAAGATGGAATCCACCCAGGCCTTTGACAACCAGGATTTTGCCATCCGCCAGCATCTTCTGCGCGGCGTGAATTGCTCTGTCCCCTTCCAACGTCTGTCGTCCATTCTCAATCGTCCATTCCAGCCAGACCGTCGGACCACAATTGGGACAGGCTACAGGCTCGGCATGAAAACGCCGGTCGAGTGGATTCTGGTATTCAACGGCGCAGTCCAGGCACATCGCAAACGACGCCATTGTTGTGTTGGGACGGTCATAGGGGATATCGGTGATGATGGTAAATCGCGGTCCGCAGTTGGTACAGTTGATGAACGGGTAACGATAGCGCCTGTCAGCAGGGTCAAAGAGTTCGCGCAGGCAATCATCACAGACACAAACATCCGGGGAGACGGGTTGGAAGTCACCCTCCACCGCTTCAGAGCGAACAATCTCAAACGTGTTAAACAGCCCCGGTATCCCGAAAGAAATGTCAAGGCTGTCAATACGCGCCAACGGCGGGAGTTCGGTCTTCAAAGCATGGATAAATGAATTCAATGTTTCCTGAGTCCCATCCGCTTCGATGTCCACCCCGGCAGAAGTGTTTCGTACCCAGCCTTTCAAGGTGTAACGGGTTGCCAGCCCATAAATAAAAGGGCGAAAACCAACACCTTGCACGATACCTGTAATGTGGAGGCTGGCTTTGCGTAAATCAGACATTCATCCATTATACCTATATTATTTTCCCCATTCTCCTGCTTGTTCACTATGCGCGATGCTAAGAATGAAGCGGCGGTGTTCCATCGTGAGCGAAACATATTCTGAATTATCCTCGGAGGTATCACCGTTCTCGACGATCAGCACCGAGGCGTCCCGGCTCAACACAATCGTGTGCCAGGTGGATGGCTTGACATTATAGATTTTTCCCTCTTCCATCACCTGAGGGTACAAATTTGCAACCTGTGGCTCCCCATCACCCAGGAACAGGATACCCTGGCCGTGGGTGAGTACAAAAACCTCATCCGTTTCCGGATGGCGCTCAAGTTTGTCGATCTTCGCTGGGTGAAGTTCCTCTATGTAATTCAGCACAGCCACTCGCCAGGTTCCAAAGTAGACCAACGGTTGGAATCCTTTGCCCGTAAATTCACAAATATCAAGCAATTTATTATTCATACAGCTCACAATTCTCCAAGCCAGACTTCCACTAATTGTTCCGCTTCATCCGTATCAGGTGGGATCAGGTTGCCTCTGACCTCGCGCCCGTTCACCGTAATGCGAATAACTCCGTGGCTAACATGGTCGGGGTTGTGTACAACGATCCGGTATAAGTGTGACCTGAACCTGCGTACCACTGAAAAACCGTTCCATGCTGACGGGATGCACGGTTCAATTCGTAGACCATCTAGCTCTGGCCGCAGGCCTAAGATGTATTGTGTAACACTGAAATATGCCCAGGCTGCCGCACCGGTCAGCCAGGGCGTACGGGTATTGCCGGGGCGCGGAGAATAAGTCGAGTAGGTGGTCTGACCCTGCACATAAGGTTCGCATTGACGGATTTCAGCACGGGTGTTATAGGCGGTTGGCATGAAGGCACGGAGATATGCATACGCCCGGTCTCCATTACCCATCATACATTCCGCCATAATACCCCATCCCTGGGTATGGTTGAAGATTCCGGCATTTTCTTTAATACCGGGGTTAAAAACTACTGCGCGCATGACATCGATGGGTGAATTCACAAAGGGAGGTGAAGAGAGCATCAGCCCGTATGGTGTGGCCAGGCGTTCCTTCACAGTCTGCATGCATGATATAGCCTGTTCAGGTGTGGCTGCGCCGCTGATCACCGACCAGACCTGGGTGTTCAAATAGATCTGGCCTTCCTCATATTCTTTTGTTCCATAAACTGTGCCATCGTCTCCGATAGCCCAGATGAACCACTCCCCGTCCCAGGCGCAGGCTTGAATGCTGGCGTCCAACTTCTCGAGCATGCCCAGCGCCCAAGCGGTCTCTTTGGGTTTGTTCAACCGCTCTGCTATTCCAGCATAGACTGCCAGCCCCATTCGCACCTGAAACGCGATAAACAGGCTCTCGCCATAATAGCCCAGTTTCAGGCAATCATTCCAGTCAGCTAACAATCCACAGGGCAGTCCGTGCTTGCCGGTGCGTTCCAGGTTGAATTCCAAAGCCTGCCGCAAATGGCTAAATACGGAGGCTTCGCCCTCGTCAGCATAAGGCAATATCTTGTTATAAAAATCCAGGTCACCTGTCTCTCCCACGTAGGCAGGAACAGTATTGAAAAACCACAGGCAGTCATCGGAGCGGTATTCCTCGAGTGTTGGAGGCGTCTCATGTCCCGGGTGATGTTCAAAGGGTTGTACAATGGGCATCGCACCGCCATTGGAAACCTGGCCGGTAAGCATTAATTCCAATCGCTGCCTGGCCTCGTCTGGAATTGCCGCTGTTACTCCGAGGATATCCTGCACCGAATCGCGGAAACCAAGTCCATCGCGCTCACCGTTGTAGACCAAGCTGGCGGAACGCGACCAGGCAAAGGTCACCAGGCAATTGTACAGACCCCACACATTGACCATGTGATCGAAATCTTCGTCCGGTGTCTCCACCACCAGGCTGCCCAGTTTTTTATGCCAGTGGTCCTTTAGCGTTTGTAATTCAATGGCGGCACATTCCAGGGAACCATATGCGGAAAGCGTTTTCTTTCCCGTGGTGCGGGCATCCCCGATACCCAGCATGACAAGTATCTCGCGGCTGCTCCCCGGCTGAAGGCTCAAGTTCGTTTGCAGGCTGCCGCAGGCATTATCTCCATAAACGCTGCTATTGAAACAGCCTCCCCTTTCCACCGCCAGCGGACAATGATAACCGCGATAGGGACCAAGAAAAGTCTCCCGGCTGGTGTCAAAGCCTTCCACAG
Organism: uncultured Anaerolineales bacterium; assembly: GCA_903873975.1. Lineage (GTDB taxonomy): Bacteria > Chloroflexota > Anaerolineae > Anaerolineales > Villigracilaceae > UBA877. The sequence continues at coordinate 32,363 of CAIQQN010000152.1, read as the reverse complement.
GAGCACCAACCAACCCCATCCAGGCATGATGCGCAATGTCATGGATGAAGAAACTTCCACTCTCAGGCGTTAAATTATCTTGAATGGCAATGCGTAATAGGTTGTCCGCAGTTCGTTCGCCGCGAATGATAAAGAGTGAATACTGCAAATTTACCTGGTCTTGGAAGGTATCCCACTGGTTGGTGAACTCACAAAACGAAAATAGTGAGAGTTCGCGCGGGCGGTCGCTTTCGTTGGTGACTTTCAACTTCCAGTACTCAAATGTTTGCCCCACTGGGACAAAGTAAGTGGTCTCGGTGGCAATATCCGCATAGCGCGATTCGATGACAGTATACGCAGTGCCATGCCTGCATGTGGATTCATATTGCTCAAGCGATTTTCCTACTGGCTGCCAGGATGCTGACCAGTAGTCTTTGCTCTGGCAGTCCCGCAGGTAGATGTAACGCCCTGGTTGGTCTAAAGGGACATTGTTGAAACGCAGGCGAAGAAAACGGCCGCGCGCTCCTGATTGGTAAAATCCATAACCGCCTGCATTGTTGGTGATGATTGCCCCATACTCGGTTGAGCCAAGATAATTGCTCCATGATTGAGGTGTATCCGGCCGGGTGATGACATACTCTTTCGCTTTATCGTCAAAATATCCGTATTGCATCAGGTGATCCTTGCAAGTACGTGTACTTCTTTGGTTCCGGTATGTGGGATGGGTATGATTGTGCCTTCTATTTGCTTCCCGTCTGCCTCTAGCCGGACGCTGTTCCCGGGTCCGCGTCGCTCCACCTGGATCAGGTAGCGGACGTCGCGGAACAACCGCCTCGCCTCAAAACCCTTCCAATTGGATGGCAGAACTGGCTTAATTTCCAATCCATCATAATTCGGCCGGATACCCAAAATCCACTGGGTGATGGCGATGTAGTTCCAGGCTGCCGTGCCGGTCAGCCAGGAGTTTTTGGCTTCGCCAAACGTTGGAGCATCCTTACCAGCAATCATCTGGGCATAGACGTATGGTTCGCAGCGATGCACTTCGCTCAAATCTTCTCGCGCTGACGGGTTGATGCGCAGGTAGTAATCGTAGGCACGGTCCCCGCGTCCGATTTTTGCTTCAGCAATTACGATCCACGGATTCGTGTGGCAGAAAATACCAGCATTTTCCTTGTATCCAGGGGGGTAGGATGAAATCTCTCCCAGATGTAGGTAATAGTGTGTGTAAGCCGGTTGGTGCAGAACAATACCATACGGGGTAGCCAGGCGTTCCGACACCGAGTCAAGGGCTTGGGCCGCACGGCCATCCTCTACTCCGAGCCCAGCCATGATGCACATCCCCTGAGGTTCGATGAATATCTGTCCTTCCTCACATTCTTTGGAACCAACCGGCTTGCCAAAATCATCGTAGGCACGGCGGAACCATTCCCCGTCCCAGCCGGCAGCCCAGACGGCTTTTTCCATTTCTGCAATCTTTTCAATCAAAGTGTAAGAAGGAAGCAGGGAGAAGTCGCCGACAGCCTTCCCCTCATTTTTTGCAGACTCCAACTTCTCACCCAATTTCACCATTTCCTGCGCCGCCAGCACGAACAACCCGGCGATGAATACGCTTTCTGCTACTTTGCCGTCTTTATTCATCGTCGTCTGGAAAGACTGACCGGGTTGATCAGAGAAACAGTTCAGATTCAGGCAGTCGTTCCAGTCGGCGCGTCCGATCAACGGCAGACCATGCGGGCCAATGCGTTCCATCGTGTATTGGATCGAACGTTTTAAGTGTCCGTAAAGCGGTTCCTCCGTACCAACCTGGTTGTCATAGGGAACGGCTGCGTCGAGGATTCCCCAGTCGCCCGTCTCCTTAATGTAAGCGACCACAGATAAAATCAGCCAAAGGGGATCGTCGTTGAAACCGCTGCCAATATCATTATTGCCCCGCCGGGTGAGTGGTTGGTACTGATGATAGGCTCCGCCGCTTGGTAGTTGGGTGGAGGCTAAATCGAGGATACGGGTACGGGCCCGTTCCGGGATCAGGTGCATAAAACCTAGCAGATCCTGATTGGAATCACGGAAGCCCATTCCGCGCCCGATTCCTGATTCGAAATACGAAGCTGACCGTGAGAAATTAAACGTCACCATCACCTGGTAGGCATTCCAGATATTCACCATCCGATTTGTATGATCATCCGGTGTGCTCACCTGCAGTTTCCCTAATAGACCATCCCAGTAAATCCGGAGTTCCTGGAAGGCCTTTTCCACTTCATCGACCTGCAAATAACGGGCAATCACCGGCTTCACTGTACGCTTGTTGATCGTTTGTGAATTCGGTGGATCGTATTTTTCAGCCTGTGCGTTTTCATGGTATCCCAGTACAAAGATGATTTTCTTTTGTTCCCCTGCCTTCAATTGGACCTTGACATGCTGGGCTCCAATCGGTTGCCAACCTAGGGCAAGCGAGTTGGACATTTGCCCTTCTTCCACTGCCCGGGGTGAATCCCATCCCCGGTAGGATCCCAGGAAGGTTTCGCGCTGAGTGTCAAACCCGGCCAGTGGCTCGGAGCATGCAAAGTAGGCGAAATGGTTCCGCCGTTCGCGATATTCACTCTTGTGGTAGATTACACCGTCAACTACTTCAACTTCGCCTATGGAATAATTCCGCTGGAAATTGGTAGCATCGTCTTGGGCGTCCCATAGGCAGAATTCTACTGCCGAGAAAACGGACAAGGTTGCTGGTCCTTCACGCTGGTTTGTCAGGGTCAATTCCCAGATTTCCAGGTTTCCGCCCATTGGGATAAAGAAGCGGGTCTGGGCCTCGATCCCGGTCAGTTTGGTGCGGATGGTGGTATACCCCATTCCATGTCGGCACTCATACTCGTCCAGCTTACAGCGTACCGGCTGCCAGCTCGGGGACCAGAATAAGGGACTGGATGGATCGTCATCCCGCAAGTAGATGCAACGTCCGCCAGAATCGAGGGGTGCATTGTTGTAACGGTAGCGGATCAGCCTGCGAAGGCGTGCATCTCTATAAAAGGAATATCCGCTAGCTGTGTTGGAAATGACGCCAAAATATTCCTCGCAACCCAGGTAATTGATCCATGGCAGAGGAGTATCAGGTCGTGTTATGACGTATTCACGGCACTCGTCGTCAAAATATCCAAACTGCATGTTATCCTCTCAGCGTAAGTAAAAGCCTAACGAAAAGGTATCTCCAAGTGCGATCTGGCTTCAGCCACAGATGCAAGCTGAAAATAATGCCTGCCAATAGCGCGGACTAATAGTTCTGGAAATCATGGACCAGCTAGTTACCTTGACTTACTTGCGCAAGGAAGCCATCTACCAAATCTTCAGGCGACATCAGCTGAGCACGTTCCTGGAAGTGGAGCACGCCCAGCAACGGCATTTGCATCAAGAAACCCATGGTGTCCATCCCAACGCCCTCGCCTTCGCCCCCGCCAAAGGCGGCCTGCATCTGGGCAGTCATTTGCTGGAAGAGTGGACCGAGGACGCGCTTGCCGCGCGGATCTTCCATCCAGTCGCGCAGGGTCGATTCGCGGTTCAGTAGGCAGGGAAGCTCCAGTGTGGACTTCAGCGTGACGGTCTGGGTGTAGCGGATGTCGGCAGATGAAACCCCGATTAGTATGTCGAATTCGCCGTCCTCGGTGATCCACTGCTTGTAGGCGGGATGGTAATAGGCAAAGGCGCGGAAATCGAGTGCCAGGGCCACGGTCTTGGTCTCACCGGGTTGGAGCTCGACCTTGGCAAAGGCCTTGAGCTCCTTTGGTGGGCGCACCAAGCCAGATTCTTGGTCGTGTACGTACACCTGGACGACTTCCTTGCCGGCCACTTTGCCGGTGTTGGTCACGTCCACAGAAACGGTCAGGCCATCCACATCTCTGAAGGTTGCCGCTGACACTTTGGGATTCTTGTAAGTGAAAGTGGTGTAGCTCATCCCGTAACCAAAGGGGAACTGCGTCGGTATTTCTTTGGCGTCATAATAACGATAGCCAATGAAGATGCCCTCGCCGTAACGCACCTCGCCGTTTCCTCCGGGGAAGTTAATGTGGGTGGGTGTATCTACCAGCCTAAGCGGGAAGGTCTCCGCCAGCCTGCCGGAGGGGTTGACCTTTCCATAGAGCACATCTGCGATTGCCCCACCACCGGCCTGTCCCATCATCCATGCCTCAAGGACGGCAGCCGTGCCGTCTATCCATTCGTTCATCACCACCGGGGCGCCATTATTAAGAATGACGACGGAACTGGGCTGGGTGGCCGTCACTGCTTTGATCAACGCAACCTGCTGTGGGGTTAAGTCCAGGTCAGCCCGGTCATAGCCTTCTGACTCTATGAAACCCGGCAGGGCGATAAAGAGCAAAGCCACATCCGCTGTATGGGCAGCCTCGACCGCTCGGTTTATAAGAACCTGGTCGAAAGCGGTGCCCGCTGGATATCCCTCAACATAGGTCAGCTCGGTATTCGCTGCTAATTTTCGAAGTTCAGTAAAGGGGTTATCCACCTGGGTGGGGTTAACGTGCGAACTGCCTCCACCCTGGAAGTGCGCCTCTTCGGCAGCGCGACCGATAACGGCGATGTGCTGATGTTCCTTCAAAGGTAGGATTCCGTTGTTCTTGAGCAGGACCATGCCTTCCGTAGCTATCCTGCGTGCCAAAGCGTGGTGCGCGGCGGTGTCAAATGACCCGCCTTTGGACGTCTCGGCTGCTTTGAAAACGATGTTCAGTATCCTGCGCACCGACTCGTCCAGAACTGATTCAACCAGCGCACCAGAACGGACAGCATCCACGACCGCTTTCACCCGTCGCTCTCTCGGCCCGGGCATTTCCAGATCCAAGCCACCTTTCAAGGAAGCCACCCGGTCGTGTACAGCGCCCCAGTCGGAAACGACAAAGCCCTCGAAGCCCCACTCGTCTTTGAGGATATCCACCAGCAGCCTGTGATTCTCGGAGCAGTAGGTGCCGTTAAGTTTGTTATAGGCGCACATCACTGTCCAGGGCTTGGCTTTCTTGACGGCGGTTTCAAAGGCAGGAAGGTAAACCTCTCGCAAGGTACGTTCATCGATTTCAGCGCTTATGGTAAGGCGTTGGAACTCCTGGTTGTTGACAGCGAAATGTTTGAGGGAAGTGCCCACGCCCTTGCTTTGCACGCCGGTGATGAAGCAGGCGGCTATCTGCCCTGCGAGGTAAGGGTCTTCGGAGTAATACTCGAAATTGCGCCCTCCCAGGGGAGTACGCTTCATGTTCACCCCGGGGCCAAGAACCACGTCAACCTTCAGTGCGATACACTCCTCCGCCAGTGCTTGCCCCATTGTGTGGATCAAATCCACATCCCAGGTGGAGGCCATGCAGGAAGCTGTCGGGAAGCAGGTGGCGGGCAGGCTTGCCGCGATAAAGTCGTTAACGTCTGCTACACGGCGCACACCGTGCGGGCCATCCGATACGGTCAATTCCGGCAGGCCTAGGCGTTCAATCGAGGTCGTCGTCCAGGGACTAGCCCCGGTACACAGGGCAGCTTTTTCTTCTATCGTCATTATATTAATAAGGTCGTTTACTTTAGTCATGAGTCACACTTTTTTGACAGCCTGGTCTACAAGCAGGAGGCTAGCATCGATATCAGCTATTGATATTCTAATGAGACAAATTGGCAAGTCAAAGGCTCAAACTGCATCACTGTGTGAATAAGAGTCATAGACGGAGCGTAGGCGAATTGCTTTTTGTGCCTGACTTAGAGTCCAACCACCTGGTAGCGGGCAGGTAATTCGGGCTGTTCGACCAGGAGGCAGGTTAAAGTAGTTGTCGCTAAAGACGATGTCGGCGCCTGTCAGAGAAACCTCCATCAGGAGCGCCAGAGCGCGGGAAGTCAATTCGATGATCAATTGACCCCTCTCATCACGAAGGTCCACGGTCACTGCCGGGTCGATCAGAGACAAGTGCTTGATTGGGGCGAAACCCGCCGTTTGGCTGTTAACAAACCGTTCCCCCTGCCATAGTTCGGCAATGAAAACCAGATTGCGAATGTTATCATCCGAGATGCGGTCAGAAAAGTCCAAAGTGCATACATGGGTCGCAGACTGCGGAGCAGCCTTGACCGGTGTATTTCCCATTGTTAGGATCTCGCCAGCGAGCGTCTCCAGTGACCAGCGTACGGTTCCCTCCCAGGGCTCAAGCAGGTCATTGGAGATATAAACTCCCTGTTCGGGCGGTTTGTCTTCGATGGAAAGCAACAGCGGTGCATAGAAGCGACGTGCGGCGTAATGCAGTGCCTTCCAACGCCCAAAGTAGTCCAGGCTGGACCAGGATGCCACCGGCCAGCAGTCGTTGAGCTGCCAGTACAGGGTTCCGGCGACGCGATCGGGGTGGCGCCGCCAGTGTTCCACGCCATAACGGATGCCTTCAGCCTGGAGCGCCATGCTCAGATAGACCAGCGAGACAAAATCCTTGGGCAGGCGGAACGTGTCCAGCATCTGCCCGACCATAAGGGAGTTTCCACTGGCGTTCTTCTGGTGCATCTCCATGATGTAAGAGGTAATGTTCCAGTCGGCCTCATCAGCGTAGGTGCGGATAGTCGCCAGCGGTGGGAGCGCCTGGAAGCCGAATTCGCTCATGAACCGTGGGTACTGGTCGCGATAAGAGGTGAAGGGTTTCCGCCCATGCCAAACGTCCCAGTAATGGGAGTCTCCCTGGCGCTGGCCGTTCGGATCATCAAATGGAGTATCGGAGGATGGCGAGCTGGGCCAAAAGGAGTGATCCGGGTCTTCGGCTAGGCACCATTCAGGCAGCATATGGTGGAAAAACAGGTCATAGGCGGCTTTCAATTCCTGATGCTCAGGACGTTTCCAATTCCACTCAACCCAACCCCATTCCATCTCGTTGTTGCCGCACCAGAGTGCCAGGCTGGCGCGATGGCGCAGGCGGCGGACGTTCTCGACCACCTCCGCCCGCACGTTTTCCAGGAAGTCGGGGACGTCCAGGGGGTAAATGCTGCAGGAGAAGATGAACTCCTGCCATACCAGGATGCCATAACGATCGCAGAGATCGTAAAATCGCTCTGCTTCATATAATCCGCCACCCCAGACACGCAGCATGTTCTGGTGTGTCTCGGCTGCTGAGCGAATGAGACCTTCCAATTGCTCGTCTGTAATCCGGGAAGGGAAGGAATCAGCCGGAACCCAGTTGGAGCCTTTGACGAAGATCGGTATGTCGTTAACCACAAAGCCAAAAGAGCGTCCCCACTGGTCTTCCTGTTGGCGTAATTCGATCTTGCGCAGCCCAACCTGGTACACGTTTCGGTCCAGCAGCCCAATATTAGAAGCCTCGCTACGCATTAAAGAAACTTCCACCTGGTAAAAAGGCTGCCCGCCGTAGCCATTGGGCCACCAAAGCTCAGGTCTGGGAACCGGGACTTTCACAATTACATCATCCTGAGCGGTAATGGCAGCTTCTTTTTCGAGGATCCTACCATCCGGTGCCGTGATTTGTACTACCGCTACGAGCGGCACTTCCCCCCACCGCTGGACGGCAACCCGGACCTCGACCGTTACCTGCCCATCGGTGTGGTCCTGGCGCAGATGGACCTCAGCGAGGCGGGCCCCACTGTTGCCCTCCAGGCGGATATCTTTCCAGATGCCAATCGGTGGGAGCTGAGGTCCCCAGTCCCAGCCGAACTGGTAGGGAGCCTTGCGTAGGTGTGGGCCGCCGGGGATCGCCTGAGGGACACCCGGCAGAGGACGAATGGCTTGCCTTTTCGCCGCATATTTCACTGATGAAGAGAAGGTAATCGTCAATTCGTTCGCACCATTTGCATTTAATAATGGTTTAACCTCCCATTCATACCGGCGGAACATGTTGTCCGTGTGGCCAAGCTCATGACCGTTGAGGACAACCGTCGTCAGTGTGTCCAGTCCGTCGCAAACCAGCAAAACCTTTTCCTCTGAGAGTAGCTCATCTGTGCAGGTAAAGCTGGTCCGGTACACCCAATCGGACTCAGCGACCCACTGGACGCGTTTCTCGTTATCCGCCACAAAGGGATCCGGGATACGTCCGTTTGTCATAAGGTCTGTATGGACACTTCCGGGTACATTGGCTGGTAACCATTCTTCTGCCCCAACTTGCTGAAATTGCCATTTACCTGTCAAGGGTTGAATTTGCATCATGTTCTTCTGTTGGAATTGGGATGATTAAAAGCTTTACTTCTGTCACGAGCTTGCATTGGTCTACCAGGTCACTTTCTTGGCATCGAAGGTCCTGGTCGCCAACCCTTCCTGGACTAGACTAGGGGTGTTTCATGTTTGGTATTCAGAGCAAACCGTTATTTCGCTTGAATTCAAACTCAAGGGGAATGCGTTACACAGTTGAGAGATCCCATACTTCATGGATCTTTGGAACATCACTGATCAAGCGTCGAGTGTAAGCCTCTTTTGGATGCAATATCACATCATCGGCACATCCGCTTTCAACAAATTTTCCATGCTCCATAATATATACGCTGTCAGAAACAAAATACGCTAGGCCGATATCATGGGTAATGAAAATAAGCGTCATCCCGGTATCATTACGCAGCTTCATTAACATATCCAGGATCGTCGCGCGTGAACAGGCATCGATCATTGAGGTTGGTTCATCAGCCAGCAGGATCTTCGGCTTCAGCAGGAAGATACGGGCAATCATTAAACGCTGCATCTGTCCCCCGGAGAGCTCAAAAGGATACTTGTTGGTCAATTCCTCGAACTTCAGGTTCACAAAGCTGCATGCCTCTGTCATCAACTCCACTTTTTTCGGATGCGGAAGTCTTCGACCGCCGCGCATATAAATGCAATCTAAAAGCACGGCATCGATTTTATTAAATATATTATATGAAGAGAACGGATCCTGAAAAATCGCCTGAATGTTTTTCCAATATTCCTGTCTCTTTTTTTGAGTTCTGATATCACGCTTCTTCCCTTGGAAGTAAACCTCACCCTCGGTGGTGCTGATCAATCCCAAAAGCATCTTCGCTAAAGTGGTCTTTCCGCTGCCCGATTCGCCCACGATCGAGATGATTTCGCCTTCGTTAAAATCGAAATCCACATGATCAACGGCTACACATTTCTGACCGCCAAGCCCAAATACCTTGGTAAGTCCTGATCCGCTCAGGCATGATTTTTCTTTCTCAACCATTTTTATAATCCTCTCTCAGTTGTTCTTCTGAAAAGATACAGCGATAAGCACGGCCGTCTTCAATTTCACGAAGATCGATGGAACGCGTCTTGCATTCCGCCACAACATATTTACAGCGTTCGGCAAACCGGCAGCCAGCCGGTGGATTTTTTAGATTGGGTGGCACACCGGGAATGGCAGCCAGTTTTGTTCCCCGCAGACCTTTTTCAGGCACGATGATCGAGCCCATCAGACCTTTGGAATATGGATGGAGTGGATCGAACACGGCTTCCTTTGCGGTGCCCTTCTCCACGATCTGCCCTGCGTACATGACCATAATATCATCGGTCACATTATAAAGCAGCGGAAGCTCATGGGTGATGAAGATCATCGCTTTGATGAAACCCCTTTCCATCAAATCCCGCAGCATCTTGATGACCATCTTCTGCGAAGTGACATCCAGTGCGGAGGAAGGCTCATCCGCGATCAGGACGAGCGGTAAAAGGATCACAGAAACCGCGATCACCGTGCGCTGTTTCATACCTCCCGAAAGTTCAACGGGATATTTTTGCAGTACCTCCGCTGGCAGCCCCAGAATCTCGAAGCGTTCTCTGGCAAGATCATAAATCTCTTTCTTGGTGATGTATGTATTATGAGCTTTGATAACATCCTCAACAAAGTTGATGATCTTCCGGGTGGGGTTGAGCGCGTCCATCGCGCATTGTGGGATATAGGAAATCTGCGTACCCAATATCGATTTACGAATGTCATCAGGAGCCATTCCAGAAATTGTACGTCCATCGATGATGATCTCTCCACTCGTATAGTGCAGCGGAGCGAAGTAATATCCCATCAGGCTGAGCGCCAGCGTCGACTTTCCGCAGCCGGATTCTCCCGCAATTCCCAACGATTTCCCTTCCTCGACCTTCAAAGAAACGTGGTCAACCGCGTAAACATTCTCCCCAAACCGGGTGATATACTTTGTTGTCAGTTCCTTGACCTCTAACATTACTCTTGACATATCGATCACCTAGTCCCTCAAGGCCGGATTGAATACCTGGTCGAGGCCTGTATTCATCAAATTCATCGAGAATGTAATTAGAGCAATGACCACGACTACTGGGAAGTACGCCCACCATTTTCCCAGGATCTCTGCCTCGTAGATCATCGCCCAGTTCATCATCAAACCTAACGTTGGCACATCAGATGTTCTGGGTCCCAGCCCAAGGATTGATAAACTTGCCTCCGCCAGGATGCCCGAGGCAATCTGCAGGATGAACGCCATGACAACATAAGAGGCGATGTAAGGCAGGATATCTGCAACGATGATGTGAACGATCGAGTGCCCGGATAGTTTCGACAGATTTACATGGTCGCGGTTGCGCAGGGATATCACTTGAGATCGTACTGCCCTGGCAGTCCATACCCAGGCGGTGAACCCGATCACCACCGCAATCAAAACCGCGCCGCGTTTTTCCTGCCCGATGCTGAAGGAGATCAGGATCAATAATACAATGCCAGGGATGACGGTAAAGAGATTCGTGATGAACATGATGATGTCATCCACAAATCCGCCAATATAACCCCCCAATAACCCCAGGGTCAAGCCGATCAAGGTTGCAATGCTACCGGCGACAAGACCGATCACCAGCGAAACGCCGGTGGCCTTTACCAGCTCCTTCAGCACATCCCTGCCGAAGTTATCGGTTCCCAGCGGCAGCACTCGTACATTCGCAACATTGCTGATGTTCACATAATCAGATTGGTTGACGATGCCTGTCTGCTGCAGAGTGCCTGTCTGTAGGTCTTGCACTGCAATGATCGCCCCCGAGGATGACAGAATACCTTGGATCGAAGTGTTGACCCTCTGGTAGTATCTTTGCCTGGCATAGGTCATCCCGGGGAAGTTCTTGTTGGGGTCATAATTTTTTTCCCACAGATCCAAGAGGCTGGTGATATCCGATGTATCTATTTGGGTGTCAGGGATCCCATCCGCTACCAGCCATTCTTTAATGGCAAGGCGATCATCATTGCTCAACTTGTTGGCAATCCGCTTGGTCGCGGCATCATCCAGATTTAGGATATAGGTAATAGGGGAATTTATACTATCATAAGAACTCACATAGATCCCGGGTGGGAAGAAAGTACCTTGGCCTATAATCTCCAATGGATCACCTCTTATGATCAGCGGATAAACGATCACGACCAGCAGCAATGCCATGAAAATAGAAAAACCGACTATGAATTTACCGGAGTGAAAAACCTGTTGAATTATATGTTTCATGACAGCATCTTTCCTTAATCAGACTGGGCTGCTTTAATACGAGGGTCTATAAAGCCATATACGATTTCGATAGCAAAGTTCGCAACCAGCACCATCACCGTGATGATCAGTGTGGTTGCCGAGATCAGCGGATAATCCTGTCCCAATACGCTGTGCAGGAGCGTTGTACCAAGCCCCGGGTAACTGAAGATGATCTCCGCCACCAGCGCGCCGCCGACCATGGTACCGATCGATAGCGCCAGGCCGGTCACCTGCGGAAGCATAGCATTCCGAAATACATAGCCGACGATCTTCCAGTCTTTGATTCCCAGATAACGGCTGTATTTTACATAATCCGCATTCAGTTCATAGATGGACATGGAGCGCATGCCGATCGCCTGGCCGCCGATCGCGATTAACACGATCGACCAGAACGGCAGCTGGTAGTGAACGATCACTGACCACATGAATTTCCAGGTAAAGCTGGGCACCAGGTCAAACCCATAACCGCCCGAGGCTGGGAACCATTTTAATCCGAACGCAAAAATGACCAGCAATATGACTGCCATGCCAAATGCCGGGAAATTGCTCACAAAAATACTGACCGGCATGACCACTTTATCAAAACCTTTCTTAAGATAAGCTGCCAACGCGCCGAGTGTGTTCCCGATTATCCAGCCGACGATGATCGCCGGGAACTGCAGGCACACCGTCCACCAGATGGCAGATTTGAGAGTGTCCGCGACTGTTCTGGGATATTGGCTGAACGAGAAACCAAAATTGCCATGCAACACATTTCTTATATAGATGAAAAATTGTTCGAGCATGGGTCTGTTGGTTCCAAACAGTTCCGTGTATTGTTGATAGATCGCCTGGACACCGGTCGTATTGGTCATACCTTGGGCATATCTTGCAACAATGGCTGCCACAGGATCTCCCGGCATCAGGCGGGGCAGGATGAAATTCAATATGAAGGCAAAAACAAAAGTGACCAGGAACCAGGTCAGCTTGTTAAGGAAATACTTTCGGTATCCTTTCAACGCCACGCCTCCTCATAACTGCAATGGGAATTAGCGGTAATAAGGTTATATTCACTCGGCCGGTCCAGATATAAGTCTGCGGCTTCTGAGATTTACCTTATTGGGAAAGTGACTTTCGCCTGCCCATTATAAATGATATTAATAGACAGCCATGTCCCGGGGTTGGCGGAACATGGCTGTTTCGATATGAATTATTGTTTACGGGTTAACAAGTGTCACATTATAGAGACAGGCGACACCCCAACCGTCCATGCAGTCCAGCGGCGGGACGGGCGGGTTGGTACCATCACCCTGGTGGGGGAAGTTCGTCCAAACACTCTCGTTCACAGCGTGGAACGACTGCGGTCGATACATGAGTGTGAAGGACGGAACATCGGTCAGGTAGATCTTGACCAATTGAGTATAGTCATCCTTAATTTTGGCGGGATCGGTCAAAGTGGGAATCTCTTTGATCAAAGCATCCGCATCAGGATTGCTATACTGGCCCCAGTTTCCGTTCCAGTTGCTCGCCATACCAATGAATTCAGAGCTCAGCAAATGGCGGACACGTCCCCAGGGCTCGGTCGGGCCAGCACCGTCGCTCCACATCATGAAGATGTCATAGCCATCGGGTAGAGGTGCATCCGATTTGGTGACGACGGTCTGATAGACGGCCCATTCAGGGTAGTTGGTCACGATGTCAATACCGATCTTCTTCCCGGCGGCAGCGACTACCTCGATCGCGGCTTGCCAGTCGGACCAGCCATTCGGGCAGGTCGCAACATAGTGAAGTTCCTTGCCATTGGCTTCGCGGTTGCCATCACCATTGGTGTCTTTGATCCCGGCTGCATCAAGGAGTGCTTTGGCTCCTTCGATGTCGTTGCCTGCCCACTGCAGGTCTGCCACAGTCGCGTGGTCGTACAGGGCCTGTTCGCCAGGTGTTGGGTTCATCAGCGAGCGAGGAACCTGATCGAAGGTGGCCGATTGGTTAGTCATGGCGTTGGCAATGATGGTGGGATAGTCAACTGCCATGGCAATCGCCTTACGGATCGCAACATTGTCCAAACCATTGGACTTCAGATTGTAGAAGGCGGTTGGGAGGCTGGCACCAATGCCATAGGGAGCATCGGGCAGGTAGGTGGAGACGGGCAGCGCATAGTTGAGCCACAAAACCTGGATATTGGAGTTGAACTGCTGGCTGACGTCCACTTCACCCTGTGCCAGAGCAATTGAACCGGCCGCGTTATCCTTGAAGATCGTATGCGCCAGGTACTTTGGAGCAGGCAGCTTGCCGAACATGGAAGCATCCTGGCCCCAGTAGTTGTCATCACGGATGAGGACAACCTTCGAATCGTCAGCGAAGAAATAGTGATAGGGACCGGAATAAACAACGTCCATCGCGGGATCAGCCATCAACGCAGTGGCATCTGCAGAGCGTGCTTCCAGTTTTTGGGTCCAGGCTTTCTGGAGGACATAGTTGGAGCTAACGAAAGCTGCGGCCAACAGAGGATTGAGAGCCTTGCCATCCGCGCCCAGTTTGGCTTTGATCACAACCGAATGGGCATCAGTAGCCGTAATGGTGTCGATGTAATCTTTGTTGGCAGAAGCGACAGCGGTATTATACTTGAGCTCGGTTGCCCAGGTATAAGCATAATCATCAGCGGTCACCGGGGTGCCATCGCTCCAATGCGCGACGGTCTTCAACTTGAAGGTGATCTGGGTCATACCGGCATCCCATGCCCAGGGACCATCCGCCAGCAGGGGATACTGCTTGCCATCCAGCATGTCATACACATACGGGGTTTCGAACATGAGGACGCGGGCGCTGTCTTGCTGGTTGACCGCCATCGCGTTATTGTTGCTGTTGGAGTATGGATTCCAACCTACAACCGCACCCCATTGCTGCCCATTGAAGTACATGGTTTCGTTGCGGGGCAGCGATCCGGCAATATCCGCAGCTGATTGCGTCGGGATAGCAGTCGGCGGCACTACCGCAGTGGCTTTTGGTGGTACATTCGTGGCGGGCGCTACGGTGGTGGCTACCGGGCCGCAAGAGCTCAGCACCATGGTTGCAGCCATAAAGATCGCAACCAATATTCCAAATGACTTACGCATTCTTCACTCTCCTTCTTAGATTATGGTTTTCGCCGGCAGAATTGCCGACTCATTGGTGAGACTGATAAAGCATTGGGATTGATTGTTCAACTGGGTTTTTCCCTTCATCACCTCCTTCAGATTTGGATTTCAATGTGCCACAGGATGACCGGATCACAAATTCGGTTGCGATAACAATATGCCGGGTTTCTGATCCGGGGTGATCGATGATATCAATCAAAGTCTCTACTGCCAACACCCCCATCGCGCTGGCTGACTGGTGGACTGTGGTCAGAGGCGGTTCTGTCTTGGCGGAAGCGGGAATGTCATCGAAACCGATAACGGCTACATCTTCGGGAATATGCAAGTTTGCTTCGCGCAAAGCCCGCATGGCACCAAAGGCCATCATATCGCTCGCTGCAAAAACTGCATCCGGCTTCTGCTGGAGGAGACGCAACATGGCAATATAACCGCTCGCTTCGGAGAAATCTCCCTCGGCTACTAGATTGGGATCAACGCGATGATTGCGTTCGTGCAGAGCGGTTAAATATCCCTGATATCGATCATAACCAGCGATCTGGTTCTGTGGACCTGTAATGGTGGCAATGTTTTTACGACCGATATGCAAGAGGTGCAAGGTGGCTTCTCGCGCCGCCCGGACATTGTCGACATCGAGGTAGTTTACATCCAGAGTGGGATGCCGTCCAATCAACATGAATGGCATCTTGCTCTCGTATAACGATTTCACGATTGGATCATCCATAAGAGTACTTGCGATGACCGTTCCATCCAGCAAGCCGTTGTGTAAGATCTGGGAGACCATGCGCCGTTCGAATTCGGGTTCTGCCAGCCAGAGCATGACGGAATAGTTGTGTGAATTACAGGCCGCTGAGACACCTTGGATAAGTTGAGGAAAATAAGGGTCGGAAAAGAGGGCTGCGACGCCTGCGGGAATGACCAGGCCGATAACGTTTGTGCGTCCTGCCGCAAGTCCCCGGGCTGCCAGATTGGGTTGAAAATTGAAGTTCTGGATTACTTGCAAAACCTTCTGGCGGGTTCCCTCTTTGACATTGGCATCAACATTAATCACCCGCGATACAGTCGAGCGGGAAACACCACTGAGACGTGCAATATCTTCGAGGGTTAGAGGCATGAGGTTTGTTGGGAGCGCTCCCAACAACATACACATTATACAGACATATTTCCTGTGAGTCAATTGCTTAATGAAAATTTAAGGTAAGAAAGATCACCATAAAATAAGGTATCATCAACGTTAAAACAAAGACAAAGGAGCTATTCTATATGACTTATCCTCCCCTGCCAAATATCCCTTGGGAAGAACGGTCTGCGGGCTGTTCAGACGTGGTCTGGCGCTACAGCGCCAACCCAATCATTCCCCGCAACCTGATCCCCTCCTCGAACAGCATTTTCAACAGTGCAGTTGTTCCATTCCAGGACGGTTTTGCGGGTGTTTTCCGTTGTGACAATAAAAAGCGCGACATGAACCTGAATCGCGGCTTCAGTAAAGATGGAATCACCTGGGAATTGGAAAATGATCCCATTGAATGGCTGTGTATTGACCCCGAAATTGGTTGGTTCCAGTACCGCTATGACCCGCGTGTGCTCTGGCTGGAGGACCGCTATTACGTGACCTGGTGTAATGGGTATCATGGCCCGACCATTGGCATCGGTTACACCTTCGACTTTGAAAAATTCCACTTCCTCGAAAACGCACTATTGCCATTCAACCGCAACGGTGTCCTCTTCCCCCGCAAGATCAACAGCAAATATCTAATGCTCAGTCGTCCCAGTGACAATGGCCATACGCCTTTTGGGGATATCTATCTGAGTCAGAGCCCGGACCTGATCCATTGGGGAGAGCACCGCTTCGTGATGGGCGTCAAGGGCGGCTGGCAAAGCACAAAGATTGGAGCCGGCCCGGTTCCAATCGAAACGCCCGAGGGCTGGCTCTTGTTTTATCACGGCGTGCTGACTTCGTGCAACGGGTTCGTCTATAGTTTTGGTGCCGCCCTTCTCGATTTGGAACAGCCCTGGAAAGTGCTCCATCGTGGCGGCCCTTACCTGCTTTCCCCTCAAACGTATTATGAGTGTGTAGGCGATGTGCCTAATGTGGCTTTCCCCTGCGCAACTCTCTATGATGAGCCAACAGGACGGATTGCCATCTATTATGGCGGAGCCGATACGGTAACCGCAATGGCTTTCGCCAAAATAGGTGAAGTGCTTGAATTTGTGAAAACCACCTCAGAATTATAGGTTCTGCTCAAAAATGGCGGGGTCGTGAACGCCTTTTACACCAAGTAATCCGCCCGGTAAGGAGCCAGCCCGGACGTATTTATGATGCAACATACACCCCCTGATGCAGGGGTGCAATTCCCATCTCACTCCATTCTCAGGTTCTTCACTAAGAACGTATAAATATCTGCTAGTTCCTCGATCAAAATGGCGGTTGGTTTCCCGGTTCCATGACCGGCTCTCGTCTGGATTCGGATCAGGGTCGGCGATTCGCCCGTCTGGCAGGCTTGCAGGCGTGCGGCAAATTTGAATGAATGCCCGGGTACCACACGGTCGTCGTGATCGCCGGTCGTGACCAGCGTGGGTGGATATTTCGTGCCGGGCTTGAGATTATGGTAAGGTGAATACGCAAAAAGGGTCTCGAATTCGTCCGGCTTGTCGGAGCAGCCATAATCACTGACCCATGCCCAACCGATGGTGAACTTGTGGAAACGCAGCATGTCCATAACGCCCACGATTGGGAGGCAGGCTCCATACAGGTCCGGGCGCTGGGTCATGCATGCGCCAACCAAGAGTCCGCCATTGGAGCGGCCCTCGATCGCCAGTTTGGGTGTGGAAGTGATTTTTTGGTTGATCAACCACTCTGCACAGGTAATAAAGTCATCAAAAACATTCTGTTTGGATTTGATCATCCCACCCCTGTGCCACTCTTCACCATACTCCCCACCGCCGCGCAAAACAGCCACCGCGTACACACCGCCCATGTCCAGCCAGGCCAGCCGGCTGACAGCAAATACCGGGGTCTGCGAAATGTTGAACCCGCCGTAGCCATAGAGCAGGGTTGGGTTCTGGCCATCCGCTTTAAGTCCGGTCCGATGGATGAGGAACATCGGAATCTTCGTCCCGTCCTTGCTGGTGACAAAGACCTGCCGCGTGATATAGGGGCTGAAATCAAAATGGATGGATGGTTTAAAAATTACTTCGCTTTTCCCAGTCTCGAAATCGTAACGGAAAACGGTCACCGGATGGGCAAAGGAGTGGAAGAGATAAAACATTTCCCTGTCTTCGCGGCGACCAGCCAGCGTGGATTCGTAGCCATAAGTCACCGAGCCGAGTGTGGGAAGTTGGATTTCTCCAAGAAATCCGCCGTCCAGGGCAAAACGCTTGAGCAGTTCATGCGCGTCGTGTAGGTAGATCGTAACAAATTGGTTGTTGTTGATGGAAACCGCTTCGAGTGTATCGCCACTCTCCTGGATGAGCGTTTTCCAATTGAGGAGTTCCGGCCGGTTGACATCAATAGCGATCAGACGGCTTTTCGGGGCATCCTTGTCTGTTCGGAAATAGAATAGAGGGCCATCATTGCCAATAAAATAATAGGCGGCATCCAGGCCAGGAATGAGCTCGACCACATCGCCATTCACCTGCAGGTCTTTATAGAAAAAGCGATTGCGCGTGTCCGTTCCCTGCGAGACGACTATGACCAGGTAACGCCCATCGTTGCTGACCTCTGGTCCAAATCCCCATTCGGGCTGATCTGGCCGGACATAAATAAGAATATCATCACTCTGTTGGGTGTTGAGGCGATGAAAGTAGATAGTCTGGTTGTAGTTGGCTTCCAGATACACTTCCCCTTCGGCTGGGGCGGCATAGCGGCAGTAATAAAAACCACTGTGGTCATGCGCCCAGGCAGCCCCGCAGAACTTGCTCCATTCGAGCTTTTCCGGGAGGTCTTCCCCGCTTTCAACGTTACGGATGCGCCATTCCATCCAGTCGGAACCGGAATGGGAGATCGCATACGCCAGCCAGTTTCCGTCTTCGCTGACTGACCAGGTATTCAGGGCTACTGTCCCATCTACGCTGAAGGTATTAGGGTCGAGCAGGACACGGCCGGGTGCTGTTGGGCTTTCCATGACGTACATCACATCCTGGTTCTGCAGACCGCTATTGCGAAACTGGAAGTAACGATTGCCGCGGTGATGGATGGTCATTGCTCGGCTAAAATCCCATAAGCTGGTCAAGCGCTTACGCAACCGGTCACGCGCCGGGATTTGTTCCAGATATCCGAAAGTCAATTCATTCTGGGCCTTGACCCAGGCGAGTGTTTCGGGCGAGTCAACATCTTCCAGCCAACGGTACGGGTCAGCGACCGGTGTGCCGTGGTAATCGTCCACCTGGTTACCGGTGGGGGTATCGGGATAGGTTAGTTTTGCTTTGGACATGCGACAATTATACCGTGTGGAGCGACTTGATTTTCACCTGGCATGGCTGGATCGCGTGATCGCGGTGAACTGCTGTCCGCGAATATTACATCCCCTGCTTCAATAATCTTCGGTGCGCCTCCCGCACTTTCTCAAAATCCATTTTCTCAACTTCTCGGTCATAGGTCACATAGCCGTTGACTTCGATCTCCACGTCCGCTGTCTGCGTATACACCGCCGCCGAGAGACCCGTATCCACCCATGACTGCAACTCGTTTTCTAGCAAATTTATATAAGCGTCGGTCAGTGCTTCAGGTTTTCCGAACTTTTTATATCCAAATTCCGCATCTGGGTTCCAAAGATGTCCATCCATTTTCAGGCTGTAGCCACCGAACTCAGAGAGTACCGTCGCTCGTCTCTTTTCAGGGCGGATGATCGTAAGTTCCTTAAAATAGACATGCAGGCTCTTGCAGTCCCCTGCATTTTGGTCAAACCAGCCGCTGGCATGGTCCACAAGACGGGTTGGGTCGTATTCCTTTAACCACTCCGCGGTCGCTTTCGCATCAAACTGCCCCCAGCCTTCGTTGAACAGCACCCACACCCCTATACAGGCAAAGTTGCCCAAATGATCCACCATCTCTTGCAACTCGCGGTGGTATTCCCGGCGTGAGTCTTCGCCCTCCCGTCCGGCATAACGATAATTCCGATCCCGCTTATGCGAACCAAACAAGATCGTCAAAAATGAAGTCACATCGCCGACTGCCTTGCCACCGTTTGGCATATCTTGCCAGACGATCAAACCCAGTTGGTCACAATGGTAATAATAGCGCGCCGGTTCCACCTTGACGTGCTTGCGCAACATGTTACAGCCCAGCCCCTTCACCAGTTCGATATCCCGACGCATGGCCTCGTCAGTGGGAGGGGTGTATAGCCCATCCGGCCAGTATCCCTGGTCCAATGGACCAAACTGGAACAACGGCTTGTTATTCAGGCACAGCCTCCCGCCCTCCATACTGAACTTGCGCATCCCAAAATAACTGCCGATCGTGTCCTCCCTCATGGTGATTTCCAGATCATAAAGATATGGCGAATCAGGACTCCACAACTTCGGGTTGGGGATCGGGACACTGATCTCCGCTTCAGCTGAGTCTGTTTCTCCTGCAGCAATCAACATCCCCGTCTCCATCACCCTGACCAGTACCTTGCCCGCGCCTGTTTGCGTTCCGGCCAGATTCACCTTCACACTGACCGTCCCCGTGTCCACATCCGGCGTGATTTTCAATCCTGCTACAAATGTCTGCGGGACTGGTTCCAGCCAGACCGTCTGCCAGATGCCCGAAACGGCTGTGTACCAGATGGACTTAGGCATAAGCACCTGTTTGCCGCGCTGCTGCCAGAATGTGTCTGTTGGGTCCCAGACGGAGAGGACCAATTCGTTTTCACCATCCTCAAGCACATCGGTAATGTCAAACCAGAACGGCAGATACCCACCGATGTGGTTCCCCGCTGGTCGTCCGTTGACAAAAATCTTCGCTTCCCAATCCACCGCCCCAAAGTGGAGCAGGATGTGTTTTTCGCACCATGCTGGCGGGACGGAAAATTTCCGCCGGTACCACAATCGCTCATCGTTCTGAAGCGGGCGTTTGACACCCGAGAGCGCCGACTCGATTGGAAATGGAACAAGGATCTGGCCGTAAAATTCAGGTGCAACATCTTGGTTTTTAGGTGCAATGTTATATTCCCACAGCCCGTTCAGGTTTAACCAGTCGGGGCGCGTCATCTGCGGGCGCGGATATTCCCGCCAGGCTTTCTCAGGAGTCACATCCTTCGCCCAGCGGGTCATGATGTTTCCAGCGGCGGGTTGCCAGGTCATGTTTGCCTCGGGGAGGAGCACGACATATCGTGCCCTATGCCTTCTTTTCTTTCACAAACCACAGCGGGATCGCTGCTAGAAGCGTTGCTACCCCAGCCACCTGGAACAAAATTGGCGTCGGGATGTAACCGGCCTGCCCGTCTATCACGGTCGGGATTCCAAAATGCGTTCCCAGCCAGCTCCCTGTCAGTGGACCAAGTATCATTGGCAGCATCACCCAAAAGAACAGGTAAAACCCCGCGAACTGACCTCGTTTGTCTTCGGGGAATAGGTCCTTGCTCCAGGTCCCGGTTGAAATCGTCCAGGCAGTGAGCGGCCCCAGCCACAGGATGCCGGTGATCACCAACGGGACGAGTGTCCTGGTTAGCGAGAACAGGATCAACCCGACCATCTCCGCGCCGACCGCGATCAGTGCCACCGGTTTACGTCCCCAGTGATCCACCAATTCGCCAAGCGGATAGGCTAATGCTATCCCACCGATCAGGATGCAGGCTGCAATTGTGATGGAAGAACTGGTTGTGTCCAATTGAACGTAGTGCTCCAGGTAAATAATGAGATACGGGAAAAAGATATTCTCCGCAATTGCCCACAGCGAGATCCCGATTAAAACCATAAAGAAATCACGGTTGGCAACCAGGTTTTTCCACTGAAGACTATCAGCTAGTTGGTGCCAGTATGTGCCTTGTGGCTTCTCGGTTACTGGTTCCTCGTGAATAAATAAACTGCCGACCAGGCCGAGGACAAGCACCAGCCCACCTATCAGGTAGAAGAACACAAAGTATCCCCAGTGATCGATGATCGGCCCGGATCCGCCATAGACGACCAGGATGGCAACCCAGGTCAGGATTTCAACCACACTCATCACCCGGCCGCGATTCTCAGATGTGGTTACATCAGTAATATAGGCATTCAGGGATGCATCGTTGGCCGTGGACCCAAAGAAGGTCATTACACAATCGAACAGGATGGCCATGCCTACCGCCAGCATGACCGGGTGGAAGTAGGACGCCAGAGGATAAATCGCCGTGCAGAGTCCCCAGGCTATATATCCGAACAAAATAAACGGACGCCTGCGGCCCCAGCGTGTGCGCGTCCGGTCGGAGAGTGTACCCATCAGGATGGTCGTCAGCGTGGCAGCCACCGCGCTGGCTGCCACCATCCATGAGATCGGACGCGGGTCAGGCGTGATCTTGTTGTACATGAATGTGTTGTAGTATTGGTTTTCCACTCCCCAAGCCAGTTGGCCTGAGAAGGCGAGCAGGATAATGGCGGTCCATATTTTTGGGGACAAGGCTGATTTGGGCTTCATTCGGTCTCCTTTGTTCTACCACTTGGCATGATGTTCTTCGGCGAATCCAATCAAATCCTTGATTTGAATTACCTCGCCATTATCGTCAATGGTATTGCCATTATAGCGTCCGAACATCTGGTGGACTTCACTGGTAATGATGCCCAGGTTTGTTCGTGCTGTACGGTCTTTGAACGGTGTGAAGACCACTTCCAAGCGGCCTTCGGTATCAGTGAATTTCCAGGGTTTCATGTAATCGCCGGAAATGTAATCGAACTTGACTTTTTCCAATTTATGGATGCGGTTTTCCAGGATGAGCGCATTCTCGCCAGCTTTCGACAGGTCGCCGAATCCACAGCCTAGATTCAGACCGACCATCCGCCCGTCATGTAAAAAGCCGGAGGCGCTGGCCCAGTTCCAGTACGACTGGTACTCCCAGACGCCTCGCCCCCAGTCCAGGGAACCTGCGCAGTTCTTTGGATCGACCACTTCAGTGGTTTCGCCGTATTTGATCTGCCCGCTGGCGGGCAGACAATTGATCTTGCGATTGTAGTAGAAACGCTTCTTCCCGATCGGGATAACAATGTTCATCGACTCGTACCCCTGCGGACAGGACAATGTGATATCAGCCTGGATGCCGCGCCTTTCGTGGAACCCGGGCCAGGAAACTGATAAATACCGTTGGTCGGGACGCAGGCGAAATGTCAGGCTCGCTTTTTCATTCTCAAAGTGGCTGTCGCCATCAGTGCTATTCCGTGGCAGTTCCACCCCTTTTCCGAGCGGAATAACCAATCCCTCCTCATGAAGTTCGTTCGTCTCTAAATCCATGATATATACAAAGATATTGCCGGCATATCCAAGGTCCGCGATGGTGGCGGAGAAGAAACACTTCGGAGTGAAGACCGCGTAATAGTCCCAGCGCTTGATGCGAAAGCGCTGGAAGGGTCGCAGGACATAGAAGCGGGCCGCCTCAAGGTTGCAGTCCAGCAGAGGCTGTCGCGCCCAGCCCACTTGGGCAAGGCGGCCTTCGGAATTCAGCAAAAGGCCAAGTTGGGTCAATTCAGTTTGCATGGTACCTCCGGAATACCACCAGTTTAGTGCCAATATCAGAGGATGTCAAACGACTGACGTTATAATCTACCCATGGCATCTCTTCACATCGGCATTGACATCGGCGGGACGTTTACCGATTTTGTCGTCTACGATCCTGCTACACAGCAAATCCAGACCTTCAAACTTCTCTCCACGCCCAGCGACCCGGCGATGGCAGTCCTGGAAGGCTTGAAGAGAATTTTCGCGGAACAAGGCACGCAATCTGCCACCGTCATCCACGGCTCAACGGTTGCTACCAATGCCCTGCTGGAGCGTAGAGGAGCGCGGGTGGCGCTGGTTACTACGCGTGGCTTCCGCGACGTCCTCCAGATCGGACGCCAGAACCGTCCCTCTCTCTATTATTTTTTTGCTGACCCTGCTCCGACCCTCATCCCATCCGAACTTCGCTTCGAAATGGACGAGCGCGTCACCCACACCGGAGAGATTCTGCAAGCAATCGATCCACGCCAAATAGCAGCTCTCATACCCGCACTCAAAGCACAAAATGTATCTGCAGTGGCAGTCTGCTTGCTATTTTCTTTTTTACGCCCGGAGCACGAGCAGGCTATCGCGGCAGAATTACGCGCTGCCGGTTTTCTGGTTTCCTTATCATCCGAGATTCTCCCCGAATACAGGGAATATGAACGCACTAGTACCACGGCCGTCAACGCCTATGTTTCACCTATATTGGATAAGTATCTTTCACACCTCGAACAGGCACTCGATCCTCAGACGCGTTTGCGTGTTATGCAATCAAATGGCGGAAATATCAGCCCGGCCGAGGCCCGCAAGTTCGGTGTACGTTGCATCTTGTCAGGACCGGCAGGCGGTGTGTTAGGCTGCGAATACGTTGGCAAACTCATCGCCCCTGCTGGTGGCATCCATCTGATTGGTTTCGACATGGGAGGTACGTCCACGGACGTCTCCTTGATTGACGGAAAGCCGCAAATTACTACCGAAGCAGTCGTCAGCGGATGCCCCATCCACATCCCAATGTTGGACATCCACACCATCGGTGCGGGTGGAGGTTCCATCGCCCAGGTGGACGCGGGTGGGGCTCTGCGCGTTGGGCCCGAATCTGCTGGTGCGGATCCCGGTCCTGCTTGTTATGGGCACGGCGACTTGCCAACTGTCACCGACGCGAACCTTGTCCTTGGTCGACTGTCCGTCGAACATTTCCTGGGTGGACAGATGCCTCTGGATGCATCCCGCGCCCATTCTGCGCTGGCGGAACTTGGTGAAAAATTGGGTTTGAACGCTGAGAAAGCCGCCCTGGGTGTGATCGCGGTCGCCAACGTCCACATGGAACGCGCCTTGCGCCTCATTTCTGTGGAACGCGGCCACGACCCGCGCAGCTTCACCTTGCTTTCCTTTGGTGGCGCAGGTGGACTCCATGCCGCCGACCTGGCCCGTGGATTGGGAATCCCGCGCGTGCTTATCCCGCCGCTGGCATCCACCCTTTCTGCCTTTGGCATGTTGGCCGCGGATGTGATTAAGGATTACACGCGTACTGTAATGCTTCCAGGTAGCACCCCTATTTCCGACCTGTCTGCTCAATTGGAGACGATTGCCAAACGCGGTTTTAGTGAAATTCTTGCTGAAAGCGTTCCAGCAGAGCGAATTCGAATCGAGCGCTTCCTCGATATGCGTTATCGCGGCCAGTCGTACGAACTGATTGTCCCCTTTAGCGATACCGTCTATACAGATTTTCATCGTCAGCACAGTCATCAATATGGTTACGCGAATGATTATTCGCCGGTCGAAGTAGTGAATTTGCGGGTGCGCGCAGTTGGTCAGGGTGCTCCCCCGCCCCTTTCGCCGCGCCCATATCAGGGTCCAAATCCAAACGCGGCCTATCTCGAATCCCGGCGCGTTGTCTTCCCAGAAGGTCCTCTCGAAACGTCCTTTTACCGGGCGGAGTTGCTGGAACCGGGTAACCGGATACTGGGTCCGGCTGTCGTTGTCCGTTCCGATACTACCATCCTGATTGGTCCTGCTGCCCACGCTGATGTGGACGAATTCGATGATTTGCTTATCGAGGTGGGACAATGAACTACGATCCAATCCGACTTGAAATTTACAAGAATCTGTTTGCGGCGATTGCAGACGAGATGGGCACAGTGCTGCGCAAGGCCAGCTACTCTCCCAACATCAAAGAGCGGAGGGATTATTCGTGCGCCATATTCGATGAAAATGGTCAGATGATTGCGCAGGCAGCGCACATCCCGGTGCACCTGGGTTCAATGCCCCTTTCGGTCAAGGCAGCAATTGAACATTTCACTGGAGATTTACAACCAGGTGATATGGTCATCTTGAACGATCCCTTCCGCGGCGGGACGCATCTGCCGGATATCACGATGGTTTCTCCTGTCTTTCTCCCGACGGAATACATTGAGAGCACGGAAAAATCCAAATTAGTCTCTATGGACACCGTAAACCGCGTGGTGAATGAATCTCTAATTGGTTTTGTTGCCAGCCGCGCTCATCACGCGGATGTCGGCGGGATGACGCCTGGCTCGATGCCGGTGGCCCGCGAGATATTTCAGGAGGGCTTGATCATCCCACCGGTGAAACTTATTAGATCAGGCCGGATGGACCAGGATATTCTCGAACTGATTTTAGCTAATGTCCGTACGCCGCAGGAGCGCCGCGGTGACTTGTCGGCGCAGATTGCTGCAAACCAGCGTGGTGCGGAGCGGCTGGCAGAAATGGTTACCCGCTACGGTTGGAAAGAAATAACTGATGCTGAAGGGCAGCTCCTTGCCTACACCGAACGGATGACCCGCCGCTTGATCAAATCTCTACCCTCTGGTGTATACCGTTTCACTGATCAACTTGACGATGATGGTGTGAATGACCAGCCCGTGCCGATCACTGTTGCTGTTACCATCCGCGGCGATTCCGCCAAAGTGGATTTCACCGGTTCCGCCTCGCAGCAGGCTGGCAGCGTCAACGCCGTCTATGCCATCACCCTTTCGGCAGTTTATTATGTTTTCCGCTGCCTGCTCGAACTGGATGTGCCCAACAACTCTGGTTGTCTGGCTCCCTTGGAAGTCATTGCTCCGCCAGGAACGGTTGTCAATGCCCTGCCACCCGCACCGGTCGCGGGTGGGAATGTGGAAACCTCCCAGCGCATTGTGGACGTATTGCTTGGTGCTCTAGCCCAGGCTTGCCCGGAGAAAATCCCGGCCGCCAGCCAGGGAACTATGAATAATGTCACCATTGGTGGACAGTCTCTCCTCTCCGTTACAGGTGGAAAGGCAAAGGGTGAGAGTCGGCCCTTCACGTACTACGAAACCATCGGCGGTGGGATGGGAGCACGGCCCAACTCCGATGGGCCATCCGCGCTCCATTCGCACATGACGAATACGCTCAATACCCCCATCGAGGCTCTGGAATATGCTTATCCATTGCGCGTTCTCCGTTATGAGATCCGTAAAGGATCAGGTGGAAAAGGAAAATTTCGCGGCGGAGATGGCATTGTCCGCGAGCTCCAGGTGCTGAACTACTGTCAGGTTACGCTGCTCACCGACCGGCGAAAGTTTCCTCCCTATGGACTGGATGGCGGAGAGCCCGGCAAGACTGGCACGAACCTGCTCATCCGTGGCGAGGAAGAAATGCCCCTTCCGGGAAAGGGGTGCGCGGACCTGCAGCCGGGGGATATTCTATCGATCTCCACACCGGGTGGTGGCGGGTATGGGGTAAAATCATCCTGATGGAACTCTTGGAAGATTTTGACTTCACTCTCAGCGAAGACGATGTTCTGCGCGGCGAAGGCGCGGATCCGGCAATTGTTCGCGCAACTAAACCAGCCTTACTGAAGGCTGCCTCAGCCGCCCTGCACGAAGGGTTTACAAGAATTCATCCGGCTGCGCTCATCCACACGACCAGAGTCGTCGAACATCGCCACGAGCGGATACTTTTACAGGGCGGTAAAGAACTCACCAGTCCGCTGGTAGCACGCCATCTTGCAGGAGCAGAACAGGTCACCCTGGCAGTTTGCACTATTGGCCAGGAGCTGGAAAAACTCGCCTCCACCTGGATGGAAAAGAATCCACTCCTCGGAGTAGCCCTCGACGGCTTGGGTAATGCTGCAGTGGAAATCCTCGGGGAACAAGTATGCAAGTCTATTGGGGAAAAAGCGCAGGCTGCAGGCCTGACAATGTCGACGCCGCTCAGTCCCGGTGAACCGGAATGGCCGGTGGATGTCGGGCAGCCGCAGATTTTTACCTTGCTCGATCGGTCCCAGGTCGGGATCAAACTCACCTCCGGTGGGATGATGGTTCCGAAGAAATCCATCTCGTTTGTGGTCGGTATCGGGCCGGATATGGTTCAAACTGATCTGTGCATGCTTTGTAGCCTCAGCGAGAGGTGTCGCTACCGCCATGCCTGAGACCTTCCGCATTGACTTTGAACCGCTTGGGCGGCGCGTTGAAGCGCGTCCCGGGCAGACTCTCCTGGACGCAGCACAGGCCGCCGGGGTGGGGCTGGCTTCCGTCTGCGGAGGCGCGGGGACATGCGAAGAGTGCCGCCTCCGATTGATTGCTGGGAGATTAACTCCACCCACGCTGGTGGAGCAAGCTGCTCTTAGTACTATGGATCTGGTCTCTGGTTACCGCCTAGCCTGTCAGGCCGAACCAGTCAGCGATGTAAAACTCGACATCCCACCCGAGTCCCTCACTAGCGAACAGCGCCTTCAAGTGGAGGGGTTGGAGACTCAAATCACGGTCAATCCGGCAGTGCTTACGCCGGGTGCATATGGTCTGGCTGTGGATATCGGTACAACCAAGCTGGCAGCTTATCTCATCCACCTTGAAACCGGAGAAACGGTAGCCAAAGCCGGGGCAATGAACCCACAAATCGCATTCGGCGAGGATGTTATCAGTCGCATCGCGTATGTTGGTCGCGTTCTCGATGGGGCAAAGAGACTCCAGAAAGTTCTCGTGGAAACACTTAATAAATTGCTGGCCGAGATGTGCGCCATTGCATACATCTCTCCAGATACTGTCTTGGACACAGTGCTGGTCGGTAATACAATCATGCACCACTTGTTCGTCGGATTACCGGTGGAACAACTTGGGCATGCACCCTTCGCCTCGGCGATAACTCGGTCGTTGACCATTCCCGCCAACGAAATCGGATTAAATCTCGGCCCTGGAGCAAATGTTTATCTGCCCCCAGTGATTGCCGGGTATGTGGGATCGGATCACATCGCTATGTTATTGGCGACGGAAACATGGAAATCACCACGCACCATTGTCGCGTTGGATATTGGCACGAATACCGAGATCAGCCTGACAGCGCACAGCAAAGTTACCTGCTGCTCATGCGCTTCCGGTCCAGCTTTCGAGGGCGCGCATATCCACGAAGGCATGCGAGCCGCGCCCGGCGCCATTGAGCGCGCCCGCTGGTCCGACGGGAAGATCCTGTGGCAAAGCATCGATAACTTGCCGCCGGTTGGTATCTGCGGCTCAGGAATTTTAGATGTGGTCGCGGCGTTGCAGGACGGAAGGTTGATTAACCCGACAGGGAGGCTGAAAACAGGCTCCGGATCTGAGCTCGTTCTTGCACCCGCTGCTCAGACGGGTCTGGGCCGAGACCTGGTTGTCACCCGCAAGGATGTTCACGAAATCCAGTTGGCTAAATCCGCCATCCGGGTTGGAGTGGAGATCCTTCTGCAAAATGCCGGGCTGACGTATTCTGATCTGGATGAGTTCCTCGTGGCCGGTGCATTTGGTACATACCTCGACTTGCGTTCAGCCGTTCGCACAGGGATGTTTCCACCGTTGCCACTGGAGCGTTTCCGTCAGGTGGGCAATGCCGCTGGAGTGGGGGCAAAACAGATGCTCGCTTCACTGGATAAGCGCCGGGAAGCCGAAACGATCGCCGGACAGATCGGTTACGTGGAATTGACCTCACAGGCGGCTTTCACGCCACTTTTTATGAAACACCTTTGTTTCGAGGGTTGAACATGGATCTTCGACAACGCGTTTTCGAAGTCTTTCATCAGCGCTTCGGAGAGGATCCGGAGTTTTTTGCGCGTGCCCCGGGGCGGGTCAATCTGCTCGGTGAGCATGTTGATTATAATGAAGGATTTGTCCTTCCTGCCGCGATTAACTGGGATACACTGGTTGCTTTTCGGAGATCCAGGTCGTTGCACTCCACTCTCTTGGCACTTGATCTGGGCGAGGAAACATCATTCGACTGTCAAACCGTTCTTGATAGGCAGGATATTACTGGCGCGGAGCTCTCAGTTTGGGCGCGTTACCCGGCTGGGGTAATGTGGAGCATGAACACTGCTGGACTGGACACGCCTGGAATGGAGGCTGTATTTGCATCGGATGTTCCACGCGGGGCAGGGTTGAGTTCTTCAGCCTCGGTCGAGATGGCCTTCGGCGTGGCCTGGGAAAAACTCGGTAGTTGGACGGTTGCACCCATCCAACTGGCACAAATTGGCTTGAAGGCTGAGAACCAATACGTGGGCGTTCATTGTGGAATCATGGACCAGTTCGCTTCAGCTTGTGGCGTAAAAGACCGTCTGCTGTATCTCGACTGCCGTTCGTTGGAATGGCGGACGGTGTACCTGCCGGAGAAGGCCTTCATCGTTATTGCAGATACTTCCGTCCGCCGGTCATTGACGGGTAGCGGATATAATGAGCGCCACGCTGCCTGTGAAGAAGCCGTACGAATTTTACAGGATTATCTGCCTGGGATTCGGGCGCTGAGGGACGTGCGCGTGAATGAATTTCGTCGGTACGCTGGCCATCTGCCGGTTATCGTGGCAAAGCGAGCTCAACATATCGTCGAGGAAATTGCCCGCACTGAACAGGCGGTCGAACTGCTCGAGAAGAACGACGCCGTTGGATTTGGGGCACTGATGAACGTCTGCCATACCAGTCTGCGCGACTTGTATGAGGTCTCCTGTCCCGAACTGAATACAATGGCAGCGCTGGCCCAGTCTTTACCGGGCTGTTACGGGGCGCGTCTGACGGGGGCTGGTTTCGGCGGATGCACAGTCAACCTGGTTGCTGGGGAAGCCGTCGAAACCTTTTCCCGCGACTTGTCTGCAGGTTACACACAGGAAACCGGTCTTAAACCTGAGATTTATGTTTGTCGTGCCGCGGATGGAGCCGGGGTTGAGAAAGGTTAATTAGAAAGCTACTCACCCTCGTCCATCAGCCGTCGACACCAGAGACTTGTATTGGTCTTTGTTTTATTTTCACATGACGAATCGGGTACAATCATTACTATGAACGAAAAAGAATATTTCCCTAGACAAGCAATGTCTATCCACGCCCATCCGGACGACCAGGAGTTCACCGTTGCCGGCACGTTGGCCCGCTGGGTGCAGGCCGGGTGCGAGGTGGTGTCTGTTATCGTTACCAGTGGCGAAGCCGGATCGAACGAACCGTCCAGGGATAGTAGTTATAAGCTTGAACTTGCCCGTTTGCGCGAAGCCGAGCAATCCAGCGCCAACGCTGCCCTTGGCATCCGGGAGACCGTCTTCATGCATTACCCGGACGGCGAACTGGAACCGACCTTAAACCTGCGCCACGACCTGACACGGCTCATCCGGCTATACAAACCAGAGGCGGTCGTGACCGGCGACCCGCAGGGTGTGTTCTATGGCAATGGTTACATCAACCACCCCGACCACCGCGCCGCCGCTCAGGCTGCCCTTTACGCCGTCTTCCCATCCTCTGAGACACGGCTCATCTTTACGGATTTGCTCACAGATGGTTATGAGCCGCACAAGGTTAAACGGTTGTATGTCCATGGGTCGGATAAGTCCGATACGTGGGTTGATATTGCAGGGACGATTGGTATTAAAATCTCCGCTCTGAAGAAACACGTCAGCCAGTTGGGAGATTGGGATCCCGAGAAAATGGTCCGCGAGTGGGCTGCCGAAGAAGGCAAAGACCATGGGCTGGATTATGCTGAAGCGTATAAAGTGATGATATTATCGGAAGAGGAAGATCGGGGATAAGAGTAAATCAATTTTGGGAACTAGGTTGACCTGTTTTTCCGGATAAAATAAGTATTATAGAAGAATCGGCGGCTAGTTGGACTGCCCACTCGGTCATTTTAATACGTTCTTCAATTCCTCCAGGAAAGCCTCGCCTTGGTCAGGGGTTAATTGCGGCTCGTCAATCACAAAAACGAAACCTTTTCCGCCCAATTCCCGGATGATAGTCAATGCACTCTCTGGTGTGACCGTCACCTGGCATAGCTTACCAGCGTCGCGGATTTTCTTGAGCAATGGCAGCCACGCTTCACAGGTTGGTTTTCCGTAACCCGGCACCCATTGGATTCCTCGCAAACGAGATATCGAAAGAAGAGTATCCACATGGACTAGCTGCCCCTTTCCGTCCATGTGGTAAAAAGGGTATTCCATAACAGCACAGCAGGTTTCCAGATCCGGTAGGACAAAACGCTCAAACATCTTAGGAGAAATCATATAGGAGAAGTCACTCTGAAGCATGTAGCCTCGTCCTTTTGACCAGCACGGTCCCCAGCAAGTGACCCCGCGACCTGCAGAGACGATGCTGGCATACAACCGGTCATAACACGCCAGCCAAAGGCGAGTGGTTTCCCCCACCAATCGGTCAATCTCTTGGGGTGATTTCACCAAATCCATCAGGAGTTGCCTTGTATCGCGTAGCGAAGCAAGTATATCCAGGTTGCCTCCCAGGTCAGTGAAACCCACTGCCAATTCTCGTCCCCAGCGGTTAACAGCCGCTCTCGTGATTTCATCTACTCGTTGCCACCATGGATTTTGCCAGTTATTGGCTACGCGCATATCAGTGATTAAACAACGTTGACCGGGCGTGAACCAGGTGGTATCCCAAGCAGGATGGACCTGCGACCCGGCAAAAGCGGCAACGATTCCGGGTCCAAAGTTCGGCCAGAAGTGCGGGAAGGATTCCCCCAGATAATGCGTATTTTCGAGCCGCGGAACGAATTCATCCAGGATCGTGTCAGCAGGTGTATCCATTGGATAGTTGCCGAGAAATACGGCCGCGCAGTGGAGGTCATAACGGTTTTCGCCCTCAATGCATTCAAGTACCACCAGGGGACGCACCAGCTCCCCCGCCCACCAGGCTGACCAGTCGCGCTCGATGCGTTCCCAATCTGATTCTGAAAAGCGTAAACGCAGGGTCATC
>CAIQQN010000151.1 GCA_903873975.1 uncultured Anaerolineales bacterium | reverse complement strand
TCATAATCCCCATCCCCCTTGATCCCCCTTCCCCAAGGAAGGGGGAAAATTGAAAAAACAGAGCTTTGCGAGCTTCGCTCGCAAAGCTCTGTTTTTTCGCTTCTTTTCTCACATCCACTTGTTTTTTCTCTGGGGGTCACTATAATGGTAGGTGCCGTGGGAAATTGCATCCCGGCTGTTTTGTCTCGAGTTCGCGGAGGGAGAATGCCATGCTCACCAGATTCAATACCCACATCTACAAAATCCTGCAGGGGATACATTCTTTCATGAAGCAAAATCCCGCCTGCCTTCAACTGGCGGTGGTCATGCTGCTGGTGACAATGGCCTGCGGCCTGCCGGGTGCCGTTCAAAAAACACCCGTGGAGAATCCATTAACACCAGTACCGACACCAACAATCCCATCCGCACCAGCACTTACACCAACAATTCCATCCGAACCAGCGAAAACCGTCAATCCTGGGAGCGGACCTTCCAGCCCCATACAGCTTCCACCTTCCGTGTACCAGACCGGTGATCCGGTGGTGACCGAACTATACATTTCAGCGTATGGCGACGACAACAATGACGGCCTGTCGGCGGCTTCTCCTCTCCGGACGCTGACAGCCGCCTGGGAACGGATCCCCTCAGGAGCACCACTGAACACCACCGGCTACCGCATCAACCTGCTGCCGGGGACCTATCCATGCGAACCGGCCGAGCCGGATAACTGCCAGAATTACTTTACCGACCGGCACGGCACCTTTCAATTCCCGATCGTCCTGAGCGCCATCAACGGGCCGGGAACCGTCACCATCCGGGGCGGTTTCGACCTGAGCGACATGTCCTACCTGTACCTGATCAACCTGACGCTGGCGGGCGGCACCCCCCTGCCAACCAACCAGTCGGGCAACAACCTGCTCCACCTGGCAAAAGTGGACCATATACTCCTGCTCGGCATGATCCTGGCCGGGCCTGACTGCGATAACGATTCCTGCACCAACCTGCAGGAGGTGCTGAAGGTCAACCAGGCGCAGTATCTCTACATTGAAAACAGCACCATCGGCGGCGCCTGGCATACTTCAGTGGATTTCTTTTCGGTGCAATATGGCCACTTCCTAAACAACAACCTCCACACGGCCGGTCAATGGTGCATGTACATTAAGGGGGGCACATCCTACCTGCGGGTGGAGGGCAACGAGTTCCACGACTGCCAACTTGGATTCCAGGCCGGGCAGTCCTCCAACCTGGCGGTCATGCAATTGCCCTGGGTGCACTACGAGGTCTACGACATCAAATTTGTCAACAACCTCCTGCACAACATCCCTGGTGTGGGTCTGAGCATATCAGGTGGATACAACATCCTATTCGCCTACAACACGCTCTACAAGGTGGGGACGGCGGCTGACCCCGGCTACCCTCTCATCCAGGCTGTGCAGGGGGAACGCGGCTGTAACGCCACGGACGAACTCCCCGCCCCCCTTCCGGCATGCGAGGCGAACCTGGCCCAGGGCGGCTGGGGGCCGGCCATCCTGACCGACAATCTCGCTGCCATCCCAAACCGCAACATTTACATCTTCAACAACCTGATCTACAACCCGGCTCCCGCCCAAACCCTGTACGCCCACCTGTACATTGCCGCCCCGCTCGAACTGCCGGCTGGTTTCCAGAACCTGCCCAACCCGGTCCCGGCCGACGAGAATCTGGTCATCGCCGGCAACCTGATCTGGAACGGCCCGCCCGACCTTCCCCTGGGTGTGGACGAAAGCACCGGCTGCACCCCCTCCAATCCGACCTGCTCCCCCGCGCAACTGCTGAGGGAGAATACCATCAACAGCCTTGAACCGCAGCTGGTGGATCCTGGTCATGGCGACTATCGCCCGCTCCCCGGCGGGAATGTGTACGCGGCCGCCACGGTCCCGATCCCTGACTTCACCTGGGAGACCTTCAGCCCCTCCGTCCCGGCCGGGAATCTCTCCAACACGGTGGAATCTGACCGCCTCGGCAACCCGCACACTGGTTCCTGTCCCCCCGGGAGCCTACACCGGGCCGGCTTCGCCGTAATCAAGAAGCGGGTATTCATCAACCTGCCTGGCGAGGCGGAGAGGGGCGGCTGGAGCCTGCCTCACCTCACTTGGCTATGGTTGGCTTGATCTCAGCCCAGGTCTTGCCGCCGTTGATCGTATTCACGAGGGCGACCAGGCCTCCTCCCCGGACGACCCCCCAGCCGTGCTGAGGGTCAACAAAGGAGAATTGCCCGTCCCAGGAGACCGTCTGGACGAAGGACCAGGTCTGCCCGCCATCCGCGCTCTTGTACATATCCCTGCCAAGCAGCAGGGCGTGGTCTGCATCGAAGTAGATCAACGTATCCTGTGAGACCAAGACCTTGTCTGGCAAATGGACGGACTTCCAGGTCGCACCGCCGTCCTGGCTGCTGTACAGGTAACTGGTGAATTCTGTGGGCGGAGTATGGTTGTCGAAACAGGCCACCAACATATGGACGGACTGCGTCGACAGAAGTACAGGCTGGTAAGTCTCGCAATAGGGGTATTGGCTGAAGAGGTCAGGCGCTTCAGGCGGGGGTGGCAGATTGCGGCCTTCCCAGGTGGCGCCTCCATCGGTCGTGACATTGTAGACCGGCGGCCCGGACCCGGCGAAGCCGAGATCCTGCAGGGTGCGCAGGCCAAACTGTGTGTCGGCAAAGACCATCCCGGTGTAATCGTCACTATATTCGCCGTCCAGGGAAGTCCAGGTCAGGCCGCCGTCGGAGGTGTGGAAGAGCTTGTGGCGATAGTGGACGCCCGCTCCCAGCTGGACACCCCGCGCCATCACCCAGACGTTCCGGGCGTCGAGGATGGCGAACTCGGCCCAGCTGCTGTCACCGGAAACATCCGTGGTGAGCGGCGGGCCCTGGTTGGTGGACCAGGTTTGGCCGCCATCGCTGGTGAAGTAGATCGTCAAGGAATAATCGATGTGACCGCCAGAGGAGAAAATGATCCAGGCGGTCTGCTGGTCCAGGAAAGCGCCGTAGATCTTGTCCCCCTGGCCCACGCCCGGAGTGACGTCCCGCCAGGTCTGGCCGCCGTCCGCCGTGACCAGCAGGATGCCTCCACTGATCCCCCAGCCTTCGGTCTGGCTGACCATGTGGATCTCATCCAATTGGAAGTGGCTGCCAGGAGTCATCCGGGCTGTGGCAGTTGGCTGAGGTGCGAGGGTTGGTGAGGCATTCAAGGGCGTAGTGGTCGGCTCCCCGGTTTTGGGGGTGGTTGCCTCAGGCGGGAGAACACAACGAAAACCGTTTTCGTACATGGGATACTTGGGATCGTCCTTGCTTCGACTGGTAGAGCGAATGTTGATCGCACCTGTCCAAGACGCACCGCCCCGCACCACGCGTTGATCACCCGAAACCGGACCGGTCGGGTTGCTGGCAGGCGACTGACTGTAATAGGTAGTGTCGAACCAGTCATTCACCCACTCATCCACATTCCCGGCCATATCCAGCGCCCCATAAGGGCTGGCACCCGATGGGTAACTTCCCACTTCACTCGTATCGCCAACACACCCACTACTCACATCCCAAAAGTTTGCCAGGGAACAAGTCGGGTCGTTATTGCCCCACGGGTAGATATGCCCATCCGTGCCGCGGGCGGCTTTTTCCCATTCGGCTTCCGTCGGCAGGCGCCCTCCTGCCCACTTGCAATAGGTATCTGCGTCGGTCCATGTCACATCTATCACGGGGTAATTCGCATACTTGGGGTTGACATAATAATCATTACTTAAATGCGGCTGGCAGCCTCCGGCACTCACACACTTCGTATACTTGCCATTCGTCACTTCGGTCTTGTCAATCCAATAGGCGTCCAGGTACACATTATGGATGGGCGCTTCATCGGCATACCAACCAGGTAAGCAGCTTCCACCGTTGAATCGCTGGCAGATTTTCACGTCTGCATCCGGGTCGCTGCCCATGCTGAAATTGCCTTCCGGCATGTACACCATCGTCATCCCATCCGCCGGGCGCATCCAGGTGGAGCCGATAACGGTTGCAGGGGTGAAAGTCGGACTTGGTACCCGGGTAGGTGTCAATGTGGGGGTGAAAGCCGGGCTTGGCACCTGGGCAGGTGTCAATGTGGCCATTGGTGTAAGCTCAGCGGTTACCGCCGGCGTGCACGCCGCCAGTAATAATACAAGCGCCAAAACCAGCACTTTATTCTTCATTATTACCATTGCCTACTCCTCCATCCTCGGTCTTCCGTCCCCTCTACCAGCGCATTGCCGACAAACTCGCCCTTCTCCGCAAGGGGGATTATGAATAAGTCACCCCTCTCCCCCTGGAACAATTGTCCCCGAAGCGCATCGAAGCAGGTGAGGGCCTGGAGACCGCGCTATTTAAATGCCTGGTATTCGGGGTCTAAATGGCATCAGGCAGGATTTGGGATCAAGAAAACCCGTGGGGGTCCATGATCAAGGGGTGAAACATTTTTCTAGCTCTTTTTAAGGCGATTTATCAAGATGCCTGTACCAATGCCTCCAGCAAAGACAACTGCCAGGAGAATTAATAATCCAGGCAGATTGGAATTAGTTCGGTTTGGTTCCTTGGCCGGTAAAATGGTCGGTTGAGGAGAGATAGTGGCAGGGATCAAAGTTGCTGTGCGGTGTGGTGTAGGGAATGGCAGGGAAAGGGTGGGTTCAGCAGGTTCAGCAGTCGGTTCCAAGGTCGGTTCCAGGGTAGGTGTCGCCGGAACGAATATTGGAAATGGTCCGGGAGTGGGAAGGATTGAATTTGGAAACTGTTGGTTCATAAAATCCAATGCGGACCTTGCATCTGCGTTGTTTGGGTCCAGAGTTAAAGCGGTAGCAACTTCGTTTGAGATGAGGGCTCTAATGTAATCGTCCGACCGGTATGTCCATAACAAATCATTAGCAAATTCAGCATGTAAGGAAGCATCATTTGGGTCAATTGTCAGGGCGCGTTCGAATGCATTGATAAAGACCTGGAGAATTTGTTCGTTGGAAAACATCCCATGGGCCTCTGTATCTGCAGCTGCATAGGAGCGCGCAAGGGCAAGCCATACACTTGCATCGTCTGGTGACCCGATGGCGAGAATGCGTTCTTGTAATACAGCCTGCCAAAGATGAGGTTTAACAACAGTCACATGGACATTATCTTGGTTTTTCGGTTCCAAGCCCTCCCAATGCAACCACAATTCATTTTCAATGATTTTGGTCGATCTTATAGCTTGGGAATCCGAAGTGAAATAACTGTTGGAATAAGAGTTGTAATCTGGCAGGTTGTAATTGTTGAGGACATAAGGGAATCTTAGAACAACATCCGCTTTCCCAATGGGACCCTTCCAGCCTGCCCCGGTTGCCAAAATATAATAGATATATGCAAAGCTATGTTCCTCGGTTGGTTGGAGAGTGTATTTCACAGTCAATTTCACGTCCTTCCCAACAGGAAAATCGACATCGAATTCCGACCAATACATGACGGTATTATTTCCCAGATAGTAAATAGGGGCATTGGGATCATCTTCCAGAACTACTTGGGTTATTAGTTGCTGACCATCGATCAGAGCAGTGAAATCCTTAATCATGGAGTAATCTCCTCCTGAAGAGTAATTCTGATCGCCATTGAGCGGAAAACGTACTTTTAAATGCTCATCTGCGGTCCCGGTATTGTGGAACAAAAACCAGGCGGTTACCTTGGCACTGTCATCCGTCGATTGGCGGAAATCTATAATTACCTGTTCCGCTACCATCTGGACTTGTGTCCCTCCTTCGGGACTTACATTACCACCAGGTGGATTCATGGGCGGCGCAGCATCTGCTTTAACCTGGTCTGGGGATACAAGGGACAAAATCGCGAGAAGCAAGAGCAGAAATATCTTGATCTCTTTCATACATCTCTCCTTATTTCAATCCTGAAGAAGCTATTCCATCTTCATGGAAGGATCCAACGTAACATGCGATACTTCTGTATAAATTGGCGTAGGAATGTGTTGCTATCATAATACAGGAAAGTCAGATTGGAAACAAACAGACACTATTCACAAAAAGACACCTGGGTACGGCGTAAATATCTGAATCTAAACCCCGTTATTTATGTGTCTTTAACTACAGAAATGTTCATCTATTTAAGCGAAAAGTAGTAGGGTTGTCACCATCTCCCGCCTCCTCATTATGGAAAACTGATGGATAATATCCAGACAACTCCAGGATTTATTCTATTTGCGAACCCAGATCAACCCTTCAGGCACTCTAGTTGCAGGGTCATAAGGGGATAAATATGATTCGACCAATGTGGAAATCCCGGACGAAAAATCCAGCGCGTACAATTGGCCGGTAATACTGACCAGGAAAATGCCTGAGGAATCTGGCCGCCATAGGATCCTTTGGAAATCGCTACTTTTCGTCCCATCGGGTAGATTGAAAGTCCTGGCCTGGGAGCCACCGGCTTGGAACAATTGGATATGATCCTTTATGGCGATCCAATCCGCATGATTGGGTGCGACGCTAAATAGATCTGCAATGATCCCGGTAGAGGTCAATACCCCGTTTGTCGAAAGATAATACAATCCCAAATCAGTGTCATGCAAGGTATCATCCCTGGTCAAAAATGCCCGATCAGGTTCGATATTTATGCCGAGGATATCCCCATAAGCCCCATAGTCATGAGTCGGATTAGGAACCTGGACTTTGGTTGACTGTAGAGTAGCCATATCGATCAGGAATAGCTCGTTGGTCCCTGCGTGCACAGCCAACCAGGCGCCAGTTGCGTCAACCGTCATCGAATCAAAAGAGCCATCCCAAAAATTGTCTACATTGCCGTTTTCAACGTCCACCCGCACCAGCCCGAAATTTCCAGGCCCATTCTGACTTTGATGGGTCAGGAACTCGTGGGTGTTTACCCAGATCAGACCGCCGGAGAGGCTGTTATCTACTAACAAGCGGTGGACGACCTTCCCATCAAGCGAGGTGGCATAGAGGTTGTACGTCATTCCCTCTCCAACCAAGTAGCAGCTTGCATCCAGGATCCATTTCCCATCCGGTGACCAGTCGATCCATTGGACTTCCTCCGGACCGCTGCTCAAGCGCTGAATGGTCCCGTAAGCAGCGTCATAAAGATATAGATCTGACGAGAGCCCATCCATTTGACCGGCGAAGGCCAGATGCAAACCATCCGGTGACCAGGCGATGGATTGGGTGATCCCGTTCACGAAAGCCTCCTGCAATGCCTGCGCGGTGATATCCGCAAGATCCAATTCCTGGGCTGCCTTGGCAAAGTTGGCAGGATAATCCGCAGATAATAAGCGGGAAACGACCTGAGTACTACCGGCCGGTGTCGTGATGCCCAGGCTCATCAAATTGAGCGTCAGATCAGCGGTATTGGTACCAACCTGGCCGAAAACCTGCCCGTCAGATCCGGTGTAGAAGGCCAACCAGAGCCCGTCCGGGGAAATCAGGTTGGAGAGCGATTGAGGAATATACACGTTGCTGTTCACCGGAAAAGGGAATGCGACCTCCCCTTTTCCATCTGCGTCCATCAATACTAATTCCTGCCCGTTCCCCTGGTCACGCAGGAAGACCAGATACGGCCCGTTTGTCGTAGTATGTGGTGCGACTGTTACTGTGGCGGTACCTTGAGTGGTTGTCGGCGCTCTTGTTGCTGGGACAATGGTCACCGGGATCAAAGGTGTGAGCGTGGCTGCAGCTTGAATGGTAGGTGCAGTGGGTGTTACCACCGTAGAGATGGGGCAGGCAATTCCCAAAATGAGAAGGCACGCCAGTAAAAATAAGTGATTGAGTTTCATCCCAAACCTCCAATTCTCAAGAACTTTTAGCCTCGACGATCGTTGCTGTGTGGTTGGATTTGTAAAAAATTATAGCATGACGGGGCTTTTCTCACATGCAGGAGCCCTCGCAGGATTTTCTGATAGTCTCAACAAATCGACCGCATAATTTCGAGCGGGCGAGTAAAGATGTCGTCCGCTCGAGGCGGGGTCGGGCTGAGTCTATGGCAGCCAAATGGCCTGGTCAATGCTGCCCATCGTGCCCATTAAACGCGCGGTAAAATCGGGGTAAGAGGCAGCATACAGGGACCCTTGCGAGGCGATCAATAATGTTCTCCCCTCCAGAGGGTCCCAAATCAACATATTGACCTTTCCGGTTAATATGGTTTGCCAATCTTTCCCGGGGACTTTGACCACTACGAGCGAGACCTTCGAGACCTGATTTTCGTAAGCTTGCCAAGCCTGATAGCCTATTTTTGACACAGCGGGGTGAAAAGAATTATCGTAGACCGGCGGGTCATAGCGAGTGTTTCCATCTGAGGAAAAGAGCGCTTCAGGATATGCAAAGAAAACCCTGCTTTCTGGCAACCAGTCGATCTCCCAGGTCCTTTTATCGAGGAGCTTGGTCGGGGCGGTTTGACCAGGAAGAAGGAGGAACGTCCCTTCACCCAGGGAGCTTACGCATCCCGATGCGCTGGAAAAAAGGAGGGCTCCGTTTTCCGGGGATTGGGCGATATAACTATAACAGCTGTAATCCATAATCGATCTGGTC
Organism: uncultured Anaerolineales bacterium; assembly: GCA_903873975.1. GTDB lineage: Bacteria > Chloroflexota > Anaerolineae > Anaerolineales > Villigracilaceae > UBA877. The sequence continues at coordinate 16,026 of CAIQQN010000151.1, read as the reverse complement.
TCCCCACTAACAATATCGACACTATGGAGGATATTGGAATCACCTTGATCACCAATACCGGACATAATGTAGTGCGAGTTATCCTGCCAGCCGATCAAATGGGGCAGGATGGCGTTCGGCTTGGGTAAACTGATCAGCTTTCCATCGGATACCCGGACAGCCCAAACACCATCCAGCCGGTCAGGACCGATGGCACCGGTAGAGGATCCTGAAAAACTGATGCCAAAATTTAGAATATACTGCCCATCTGGTGACCAGGTTGGTGAGATTGATTGGGATAGTCCGCTGGTCAGTTGTTTGGTTTCGCCGGTCTGGGTATCGTAAAGGTATAAGTCCGAGGTGGGACCATTGATCGCGCCAGTAAATGCCAGCAATCGTCCAGCGCCTGGCTGCCAGGCAACATCGGCATAGTCCCGGATGGCGTAAGTGGCGAAGGCTTTTTCGCTGGTCGGGTAGTTGGTTAAATCAGCGCGTGTGATGCTGATCAAGTGGGCTATGGTTTCTGTGTCCCCGCCTGGAATTTTGACAACCACCAGATCAAGTCCCTTATCGTTTTCCACCACAAGCGCCATGCGATCCCCCGTGGGAGAAATGGCGGTACGCAACTCACCTTCCGGGTCGGTAGTCCAGATCCCGTGGGTTCCACTTCCCGAAACCTGGGTCAGGAAACTGCCATCCGGGTTGGTGATCCAGATCCCACTTGGTCCCGCGAACACAATGTAGGGTCCGGTGGCGTTCAGGCTGGTTGGAGCAGGTGTATCCGTCGGCTGCAGGGTATTTGTGGGAATGGAGGCCGTTGTAGCCATGGCCGTCGTCGTGGGCATGGATGCGGTCGGGGGCTGGGGCGTATTGGTGGGAATGGGGGTCGGGGTGGCCGCCGGTGTGCCGGTGCTGCAGGATGCGAGCATAAATATCACCATGATTGAAAGGATCGTTTTTACGGTTGACATAGTGCCCTCCTTGGTTTCGAAAAGACAATATTTACTCCGTATCAATTCGAATATCTGTTTGCCTCACGAGCGTTGGGATCGGCTTTTCCTACGGGTTCTTCAATGCGTTCAATACCTCGTAATATGCCGGTTTCGGCAGGTAGAACTCGTCGAACATGTCCGGAAAGCCGTATCCAGGATCACCATTACTCCCATCCGGCTGGACATTGACCCAGGAATATCGGTCTGAGAAACCCCAGGTATTGAAAGCGATCACATTCGGGTTGGCCAAGGCCACTTTCATCAGTCCGCTGTATATCTGGGCCTCATAATCAATTCTGCGGCTCAATTCAGCCTGGCCGATATTCTTTATATAGATCGGAACGTCAATTTCCGCGAAAACAACCTTAAGCCCCAGCGCGTCGTAACGCTTTACGCTTGCGTCCACGGCACTCAGGTAGGTAGGTAGTTCCAGGATGCGGGGCGATTCATAGGGAGTGTTCGGGTACAAAGGTGGATAGGTGGCATGGAACTGGAATGCTACGCCGTCAAGGGGAACACCTTCTGCGATCAATTCCTTCACAAAGGCGTAGAAAAATTCCGCTTTCTGCCTCCCCATTTCCTCCGTTTCGTAGTCATTCAGGACGAGTATCGCGTTCGGATCGGAAATGCGCGCCTGCCGGAAGGCCGCCTTGATCAGGGAAGTGTCGCTTCCGTCCACCCAGGGTGAATATACACCATAGGGTATATTGGGTGTCTGCCTGTTTCTGAATCCGTTCCCATTGTCATTCACCACCTCGCTGAATACATTCCATATGGCGATCTTACCCGCGTAACGCCGGCCGATCGTATCGATATAATTGGCAAGGATCGGGCCAAGTTCAGAGAAGCTTAAGCTATTATTCATCAGCCAATCTGGAAGCTGATTTTGCCAGCCTCCCATATAGCTGAATACGGCCATATGGTTGCCAGTGGCGAAATCGACCATGGCATCCGTCTGTGAAAAATCAATCACGCCCTGGGAAGGTTCGAACTGATAAAAGTGAGGGACGATAGTTAAGAGATTGAATTCCTGCGCGAGCACCTGTGAGAATTTTGCATCCGTTACATTGAACAAATCCGAGTATTCCGCAAAACTTCCGATGGTGAGATGGGTGTTTGCGGCATATTTCCTGAGCGAATCAGCGCTGGTATCGATGTTGAGACTGTCACGCTCCAGCCAGCGCAGATCATCCAGAAGAAAAGAAGTGGAAACGGCGGAAGCTCCAGGCGTACTATTCAAAGCTCGGATTTTAAATGTCTCGCAGTGCTGGACAACCTGCAACGCCTCTTCGTTCGTGAGGGCCCCATTGGGACCCTTTGCCCAGCCCCAATTGGGGGGATTCTGGCTGAATGTGTCTCTGATATCGATCACAGCCTCCACCCACTTCCCTTTTGGCAGGGTTGAGGTCCATGACCATGAAAAACTTGGATATTCCGAGATTTTGGCGTTGGTTATGTCTACGAATTCATCGCCTTTGTCCGCTTCAAACCAGATCTCATCGATGGGGGAGTCCGCCGGGATGAACACGGACAGGACAATGGTTTTGTTTGAAAAATCGTATGAACTGCTTCCCAGTATCTTCTGTATGGAAAAATCAAAAGATAGGGAATCCTGGCCCCCTCCAATACTTCCGTCGGCCTGGATGGATTGCTGCCCCATGTTGTAGTTGGTGGTGTTGACCGTTACGGTATTCAGTGCGGAGGTGATCCCATACGCGTCCAAGTCCGAAACATTCTCGAAGGAATCATCGAAATCGTAGGAGGCGTATGGTTCTGAACTGGCATACCTGACATAGGAAGGAGTGTTGGCCGCGGTGGGGATTGGAGTATATGTTGGAGTGGATGTCGGTTGTGGCTCTGCTGTACGAATGGCAGTCGGTGGAATGGACGTTGCCGGTTGGCAAGCCGCCAATACCAGTGCGATCACAAACATTATGGTCAATGGGTTGGTTTTTATATTGCGCCTCCTCAAGACAAGAATGGTAATTGTATGAAGCCTCCGGACAATGATTTGGTAAGGAAAACTTAGACCTAAGGGGCTTTTAGAAGCTCCAGCATCGCATAATACGCCGGTTTGGGATTGAAGTTTTTATCAAAGATGAAACCATTCCCATAACCAGGCCAGGGTTGAACATTTTGATATCTATCCGTTACCCCCCACATATGGAACATGATGACATTATCATTTTCCAGGGCGATCCTTAATAATCCTGCGAAATATTTGGCCTGCCACTGCAATCGTTTTTCGTATTCCGCCCTGCCGGCCAGGGTTGCAAAATCGATATCGTCAAATTTGATTTGACCTTCCACCTCCGTAAAAGCCACTTTCAAACCAATACTGGCGTAGCGCTTGACGTTTAATTCCACGTTATTCAGATACGTATCCAGATCCATCCTTTGGGTGTTGCTATAATCCCATGGAAGCGCTTCCCTAAAGACAACCAGTTTTCCATTGGGATCGATGTAGTTATGCATTTGAAACCCAACGCCATCGATGGGGATGCCTTGAGCCTTAAGGTCGGAGGCTATTTGATAATATAAATCAGATCTTACCCATCCGATATCTTCATTACTGCCATCATTTATCATGAGGGTTGCGTTTGGATCCACTTCCCTGGCCTTGATGAATGCTGCTTTGATCAAGGAGAAATCGGTTCGATTCGCCGCCCAGGGAGAGTAATCATCTCCGGTTTCCTGCCGGTTTTTTAATCCGTAGCCATTTCCAGAAAAGAAAAACACGGGTTCATTGAACAATATCCAGATAGGATTCTGCCCCTTGGTATAGCGTAAATCCTTTTCGACATGATATAACAGGAACGACTGAGTGGCATCGGGGAAATCAAGATCCCGTATCCATTGGGGTCCTCCCCAACCACCAATGCCATAACCCAGTGTGGCCATGGAATTGCCCTCGCCATATTGATACTGACCAAGTAAAAATGCATCCTCGGGGCGATCATAATCAAAATTGCTGTAATTCTCGTTTTCCTTTGACAAAAAATTCCATACAGCATTTACAGCGCCTTCCTGGGCGGCCATATAAACGTACCAGGGATCCTTTTGGGTATGTCCATCGCCATACAGATATCTATTCCCGGCCCACAACCCAAATTCGAAATGCTTGTTGGCCGCGTACTTCCGCAGAGAGTCAACATTGTTGTCCACGGGAACGTTGAAGATATCGCTTCCGATCCATTTCAGGTCATCGACGAGAAAATAGTCTGTTATCGGGTCCCCATCGGCTAATCTCTGTCCCACGATCCGAATGGTATCACTATCTTTCATCAGGCCTTGAACAGTCGTCAGGTCAAATTGATAATCGTGCCATGCTCCTTTTTTCCAATAATCATCCGCTGTTATCCCGCCAAGTTGGACAAATTGGCCTCCTTTCCCCGCATACACACTGATATTGTCAATGGCCGAATCCGCCGGGATGTAAGCAGAATAGTAGATTGTTTTATTGGTCAGGTCAAGGCTGTTTTCACCGGTCAGCTCTTTTACGGAGAAATCCACATACAGGTTGGAATTTTGTGCTCCTTGAAGGACTCCATTTATCTCCAAGGCAGTCCCTCCGCCGGGGTAGTTGAAATTATCCGTGTTCAGGGTTACATCGGAAGCACTGGTGATCCCACTGGCCGCCAGGTCGGTGATCCCCTCGAAGGAATTTCGATATATGGGGACATCCTTGGGCGCCGGGGTGGCCATGACCGTGGCTGTCGCCGTCGCCGTGGCCATCGCCTCTGCCGTGGAATGAGGTATATTGGTGGGAATGGGGGTCAGGTTGGCTGCCGGTGTGCTGGTGCCGCAGGAGGCGAGCACAAATATCACGACGATTGAAAGGATCGTTTTTACGGTGGACATGATCTCCTCCTTAACCTTTCGCTTAACGATGTCCCCCCTTGGGGACCCCTACGCAGCCATATATTGAATTGGCAATATTAGCGACTTCAGTCTACGACTTTTCCCCCCTGATTACAAGTGCCCATTTTCACAAAAATAGGGTGTTGTTCAAGTCGCGACTTTTTGCTTTGTGTTGTTGAGATAAAATCCCCGCAGGGGATATCGTCCCCGAAGGGAATATCATGCCCATAGGGTACACCCGCAGGGTGCAGCGGCGGCGTCGCCGCCGCCGGGGATGACGGCGGGAGAAGGTTTTGTTAAGGGTTCTTAGCAGCCGGTGTTGGGCTACCCGAAGTAAGTGGCGGACGGTGCGTTCAACGGTTTCCGGTTTCTCGTGCTTGTCTTTCTCGACCATGGTTTTTCTCCTTTGTCGTGCCTACTATGGCCGGGAAAGTGTCTAAATGCAAATCCGTCTCGGTGTCCCATTTGGTTTGACGACATACAGTCTTCTGTCCGTACGGAAAATATTTCTTGGCCTTTACTTCTTGAGCTCATTCAGTATGGCGTAATACGCCGGTTTGGGATTGTAGTCCGCGTCAAGAATGGAAGTATCTCCGTAGTTTGGTCCAAACATACCTTGAGCATATCTGTCGGTCATCATCCAGATGATGAGCGCCGCCACATTCTTATTCTCCACCGCGATTTTCGTCAGGCCGCCATACATCTTTGCCTGCTCCGCCAACCGCTCTTCGTAAACGCTTTTCCCGGCGGGAGTCGAAAAGTCAATGTCATCGAGGCGAATGGCAATTTCCACTTCCGAAAATTCGACCAAAACTCCCAGGTCAGCATATCGTTTCACGGTTTTGTCTACATTTTTCAGAAACGCATCGATCGTTTGCATGGGATAGATGTTTTCGACAAGACCGTTATTGACCTGATAGCGGAACTGGAAACCAACTCCGTCAATGGGGACGCCTTGCTGCTTCAAATCGGCAACCAAACTGTAGAAGGCTTCTGTTACAGGGTTTCCGGGTAGTTCACAATATGCTTCGTTCAGGAACAGCATTGCATTCGGATCCGACTGGCGAGCCTTGACAAAGGCCGCCCAGATCAGGGACGTATCGGTTCCATCCACCCAGGGAGAGTAAGCACGGCCGTAGGGATTATCCCAGATGGCCTGAGCCGGATCTTTATGCTGCCGGTTTTTCAATCCATTATATTGGTTCGTATGATCGTACGATATGGGTTCATTGAACACATCCCACATATACATATTCCCCTTATACCGGCTCACGTCCTGCTCGACGCGGTTCTCCAGATAGGGCTGCAGCGCATTGAAATCTGCATCCAGAATCCACCTTGGTAGTTGCAAGTTCCATCCCCCGGTATATCCTTTTAACGATACTTGCGTACCGAGGAATAGTTTTGCTACCGCATCGTCCTCGGTGTAATCAAATGCCATATCAGACGCTCTGGCGGGTTGATTTTCAGGCCAATCAGAAGTGGTGCCGCTTACCAAATTAAACTCCTGCGCTAGAGTCTGGACATAGCGGGGATCTTCCAGGCCATCCATCCATTTACCCTGCATGAGCATTGTGCCAATTTTCAGGTTGTGCAGGTCGGCGTATTTCCGCAGCGAATCCACGCTGGTATCGATCGGGATGGAGTCCGCGCTGTAGGGTACATCCGACCATTCCAGATCGTCGACAATGAAGCTGGCGGGTGCAGTGCTGTCCTGTGTGGATCGGTTTCCGACCAGGGATATCTTGTCGCAATCCTTGAATATGTTACCGTCTTGGCTCCATTGAATATAGGATTCAAACAATCTTTTTATACTAATATCGAATGAAAACCAACGACCTTTTACGTCCGACCCTTCATTTCCTCCTCCACCGGCATTAAGCCCTAGGACGAAACTCGTGGAATCCCTGGAGCATCCAAAACGCACATTTTGGACAGACGAGCCTTTCGGGATGAACACGGAAACGTGAAACATTTTATTGGACAAATCGATGGCGGTTCTTCCGATCAGACTGCGGATAGGAAAATCGATGCTGATCTTGGCGTTCCCCCGGCTGCCAGGGGTATCATACGCCTCGAGTGACTGGCTCCCGGAGTGGGCAATGTCCTTATTGATACGGACGGCGTTTTGGGATTCGGCAGGTATACCGTTCTGATTGGATGTAATGCCGGAGGCAGATAGATCCGTTATATCCTCGAAGGAATTTTCATAGGTCGCGAAGGGATCCACGGTTGGTTCTGGAGTTGAGGTTGCCGTGGCGGGGATCGCGGTGGGTTGCATGATAGGCGCGATGGTGGGGGCCAATACCGTGGGCGCCGCTGGAGTGCCCGACCCACAAGATGAGAGGAAAATAAAACCGGCCAAAACTACGGGGAATGCTCCCCTGAATGTCATGGTTTTCCTCCTTGGGCCTGACTATACATTCACGCTGCCCAACTATGATCCAATAAAGATATTTACATCACAAACAATTTTGCATGATATATAAGTGCAGGAGCCGACGCGCGAGCGGCGGAGCCGCTGTTCGCCTTCATGCGCGGGTTGGGCGTTTTTACATTTTCGACAGCCAGATGGAATGGAACAGATCAATCTAAGGATTTTTTAGCAGCTCCAACATCGCATCATAGGACGGCTTGGGATGGTAGTTCTTATCAAAGATGCCCGAATTTCCATATCCTGGAGTAAGTATAAATTCGGCATCTGGATATTTTTCTGTTATCTCAAACATACGATACAGGATGATATTATCATTCTCCATGGCGATCTTTAACAACCCGGCGTAATATTTGGCCTGCCATTGCAAGCGACTGTCGTATTCCGCCCGGCCGGCGGCAGTAGTGAGATCGATGTCATCGATCTTGATAAAACCATCCACCTCTGTGAAGGCCACCTTCAAACCCTGGCTGGCATAGCGCTTTACATTCAGATCCACTTTTTGCAGATACTCATCCAGGGTCATATACACATACTCGAAGTCCGGCGATGGGCTTAGTATCCAGAATTTCATTCTTCCATCGGGAGTAATGAAGTTATGCATTTCAAAACCAACGCCATCGATGGGTACCCCCTGGGCATTAAGGTCGGAGGTAAATTGATAATAATAATCAGCTACTGGCCAGCCCTCGACTTCATTTGATTGACCATTAAAGATCAGCGTGGCGCCTGGATCCACCTCGTGGGCCTTGATGAAGGCTGCTTTGATCAGGGAAGAATCATTTATATCCGCCGACCAGGGAGAGTAACAACAATCGCTTGCCGGAGGACTCGTGTTTTGCCTGTTATTAAGTCCAACTTCTGGGTTATTTGAAGCGTGTGGGATGGCTCCATTGTAGCCTTGCACGGCTTCATTGAACAATATCCAGATGGGATGCTGTCCCTGGGTATAGCGCAGATCCTTCTCGATACTATGGAGCAGTAACGCCCTGGTCTCATCAGGGAAGGCAAGATCCCGTATCCATTGCGGTACTGTGGTATACCATTGACCGAGCGCATATCCCACCGTGGTCATGGAATTGCCATTGGCAAAGTTATACATCTGTACGTAGGCTGCATCCTCCGGGGCAGAATAATCAAAAATGTTGTAATCCTGGTCTGGCAGTACCGGAAAAAACGATGCGCCATGTATGGTGCCTTCCTGGGCGATTGTGTAAGCGTACCAGGGATCAGCTGGTTGGCCAGGGCATCCGATGATGCGACAATAATAGTCGAACAAACCAATTTTGAAGTGCTGATTAGCCGCATACTTGCGCAGGGAGTCGACGGTGTTATCCACGGGAATGTGGTTAATATCAATGCCGATCCAGTTCAAGTCATCCAGATAGAGGCTGGCCTGCGCGGGAGCGGGTGTCCCGGATGCATGTCTGACGCCCTGGATACTGATCGATTCGCAATGCCTGATCACGTCGCGGGCCTGGTCGACGGATCCATTGGAATAACCCCAGGAGGCATCCGCATAGACTTTTGGCAAATCCCATTGTTGATCCACCCAGCCTGTTCCGAGCATATTGCCACCGATAACCACGACTATACCTCCCTTGGAGAGTGCAATAACCACATCATCGATGGGCGAACCCTGCGGGATGAAGTATGAAATGCCAAAGGTCTTGTTGGACAAATCCAGGCTGGTTTCACCGGTCAGCTTATTGAAGGAAATATCCACATTGAGAGTAGTGTATGGTTCTCCGGGCATTGTTCCCTGTACCTTCAGGGCAGACCCTGGACTGGGATAGTTGAAATATTCCGTGGTCAGGCTTACATCGACATTACTGGTGATCCCGCTGGCTGCCAGGTCGGTGATGGAATCAAACGCATTTTTATACATCGGGATATCTACGGGTGCCAGGGTGGCGGTGGCCGTCGCCGTGGGCGGAGGTGTATTGGTGGGAATGGGAGTCTGAGTCGCCGCCGGTGTGCTGGTGCCGCAGGAGGCGAGGATAAATATCACCATGATTGACAGGATTGTTTTTACGGTTGACATGATTTCCTCCTTAACCATTCGTTAAACGATATCCCCCCATGGGGACCCCCGCTCAGCCAAATATTGAATTGGCATTATTTGCAACTTCAGTCTACGACTTTCTCCCTCTGGTTTCAAGTGCCAATATTCACAAACCTTAAATCATTTTGGGTCGTCCGGCGACTAAGAACACCGTAAGAGGTTTGGCCAAAGCTGGTCGTTTCACGTCATGGAATGTGGTATTCCAGCATTTTACGAAGGATTGCTTTCACCATCTGTTTTCGTGCTAGAATAATATATCAACTTCAATCAGGAGGCATGCCCCGATGGATAACAAAACGGACGATAAAGAGCTTCGAAAAAACCTTCATCAACTTCACGATGAGATTACAAACACGCAGGCGGTCGACGAAAAGGGCAGGGAGTTGCTGCGTGACCTTGAAGCGGATATCAGCGCTTTGCTCGAGCGTTCGGAGGAAACTCCCGTGCAGGTGCATCCTTCCATCATTCAGCGCCTGGAAGGCGCTCTCGATCATTTCGAGGTCACCCACCCCGACCTGACCATGCTGATCTCAAAGCTGCTGGATTCTCTCAGCACTGCCGGGATTTGACCTTTCCGATAGGTCTGCAAATTTGAACAACAAATCGAACAGCCGGATTCGCAAGTTCCTGAACGGGATGACGCTGGCGGGGATTATCCTGGCCCTCTGCTTTGGTTTGAGCCACCCGTTTGCCACCCATGCCCAGGGGGCATGGACCGGGACACCGATGGAAAAAGGGGGTTCACAAGAAGCACCGGCGGTCCCGCTGGAAGCCTCCTTTACGCTGGACGGTGTCCTTGTTTCCGTTCAAGCGTCCTCCCTGCCCTCGGCGGATTTTGCGGTATCCGCACCCGGTTCAGCAAGCCAGGTGGCCACCTCGGTCACCTGGAAACCTTTTCGTGAGTTCTCGGTCGTGGCTGTTCCGTTCGGTTCCAAGCCCGCCACCGAAGCCCTGCCCGTCGCAGAGTCCGGGCTGAAACCCGCTTACGACATTGCGCTTCGTAATTATCGCCTTCAGCAGGGCGGCAAAGTTGAGGATGGCACCACCGTCATGCTCTTTGGTCAAGAGGTAACCGGTCTGCATTCCCTGGTTGATCTTTTTATCGATGGCCCTATCCCAAAAGCCGTGGTCATTGATGAGTGGGTGGTGGAGGCAGGCGACCGCCTATGGATCATCCGGTCGAGCGAGGAACAGAATCCCAGCGGCCCCGCGCTGCAAGCGGGGAATATTCCCGACGATATTGTTCTCAGCAGCAGCACTCTTAACAATCCTTCAACGGTCACTAACCAGCCAGCGAAGAACCCTGCCACGGAATCCAACCAGAAGGTGACGGCTGGTAGCCTTCCCACGCCGGCATGGTGGCAGGGTGACTGTGACAATGACACATACACTCAGAAATCCGGCGGGACCAGTTCCTACCAGCTGGGCACAGTCTACCTGGGCGTGCCGGCGTGCGGGCCGCGGCCTTATTATGACCATGCGCCGGATGTCCTGGTTCATTTCTTCCACGGAAGCTGGGGGGAAATGGAATGGGAATGTGTTGAGTATTCCATGCGTTTCCTGTACCTGCTGTACGGGATATCTCCATACCAGGCGAACGGTTCCCAGGTGGTCTGGAACTATTCCGGTGGTCAACTCGTCCAAATTTCAAATGGCACCCCCGGCCAGGCGCCCGTGCCCAATGATGTGTTGAGCTACGGTCCCACTTCGTCTGGCGGTCATACCTCGGTAGTGACCGCATCGGATGTGGATGAAAACGGCAACGGGACGGTCACGGTCATCGAGCAGAATGCTGCTGTTACAGGCAGCAGCACCCTCACGGTTATGGGCTGGTCGGTGGCGGGGAATGCGGGTTCGGTAAGCGGCTGGCTGCATTCCACCACGCCCCCTCCCACGCTGTCGGTCAACAAGAGCGGTAGCGGGTCCGGGACGGTGACCAGCAATCCACCCGGGATCGATTGCGGCCAAACCTGCTCCCACGCCTTCTACTACTATAACGATGTCGTTTTGACAGCCATTGCGGCTCCCAGCTCCAGCTTTACAGGCTGGAGCGGAGCAGGTTGTTCCGGCACAGGAATCTGTACCGTTACCATGAGTTCTGATCAATCCGTTACCGCTACTTTCAATAGCCTCGGCAATCAAACCCTGACAGTCAGCAAAAATGGCACAGGTAGCGGTACGGTGACCAGCAACCCACCCGGGATCGATTGCGGTTTGACCTGCTCATCATCTTTCAATTACAACACCATAATTACTATGACTGCGACATCGAGCACCGGCTCCACTTTCACGGGCTGGAGCGGCGATTGCTCTGGCACGGGCACATGCACGGTGACGATGGATGCAGACAAGGCGGTCACGGCAAATTTTGAACAAAACCAACAAATCTTTGCGGATGTGCCGCCTGACCACTGGGCCTCCGCCTGGATCGTGCGGTTATACCAGGCCGGCATCACCTCCGGCTGTGCAACCAGCCCGCTGCGCTACTGCCCGGAAGACCCGGTCACGCGCGCCCAGATGGCGGTCTTCCTGGAGCGCGGCATGCAAGGCTCCACTTACACTCCCCCGGCCGGGACCGGGGCGGTCTTCGCCGACGTGCCGCTCTCCTACTGGGCGGTCGACTGGATCGAGCAATTCTATGCGGATGGCACCACCAGCGGCTGCGGCACCCATCCGTTGATCTACTGCCCGGATGACCCGGTCACGCGCGCCCAGATGGCGGTCTTCCTGCTGCGCGCCAGGAATGGAGCCACCTATGCACCTCCCGAGGTGGGCGAGAGCACCGGCTTCAACGATGTGCCGGTCGATTACTGGGCCGCCGCCTGGATCAAGCAGCTGGCCGCGGAAACCATCACGAATGGCTGTGGAAACGGCAACTACTGCCCCGAAAACCCGGTTACACGCGCCCAGATGGCAGTCTTCCTGGTGAGGGCATTCAATTTGCCGTAAGATCATTCTCATTTCAACCGCCCCCCGCAGGTTAACCTGCGGGGGGCGGTTGGTTACTTTGTTATCCCCCATTAGTTTAAAGGCGAAACACAATTCCAAGTTGGGGAGCAAGCTGGCGCGAGGGGGCGGAGAATCCATAAGGGAAATTGCGATCCCAAAGGGGGACGCTTTGAGGATTGATGGTTTTGGGGCCTTGACACTCGAACATATGTTCTATATAATCAGGATTGATGATCAAACGCTTTGAGGAATTGCTGGCTCGATTGGGGTTGAAGCGGGTTTCTGGCCCGCGCTCTTTTGTGCTGGAGGCGGGCCTGCGCTCGGTGCTGCTGGAACTGGCCGAGCAGGAAGGGCGCCCGGCGGAGGAGCTGCAGGCGGACCTGCTGAGGACGGCCCTGGCGCAGCGGCAGGCACACGAGGACCTCTGGCAGCGCTGGCAGGCCCTCTCACCCCGTGAGCAGGATGTGACCGCTTTCACCTGCCTGGGATATACCAACCGACAGATCGCCTCGAAACTGCACCTCTCGCCTGACACCGTCAAGGGCTATGTCCGGCAGGTTCTGGTCAAATTCAATGTGCATAGCAAAGATGAACTTCGGGTGCAACTGGCTCAATGGGATTTCAGCAGATGGGGCGCAGAAGCACAAGCTGAAGCCGGGTGATTGACCTGACAGTCTGAGAACCTTTCCACCAGGTGGGTGTTGTAGATATCAAATACCTATCCATCCTCTATCAAATTAACGGCCATATTTATTTTGGTGTATAATGCCGACAAGTTTGATGAAATTTGACGAAGCTCACGGTAACGGTTTATCTGCTTCCTCAGTTTACAGTTAGAAACCGGTGGCGGGGGAAAGTGAGAAATCGTTCGTCAATCTTGGCCGGGTGGTTGTAATTTGCCAACCAGATTTATCGTTCAACCAGGAACACCTGTTCCCGCACCGGGCTGAAGACCGTCAGAGAACAGAATCATTTTAGCGTTACCATTTGGAGGTTGAGATGAAGATCCTATTGATTTACCCGGAGTTCCCCGATACGTTCTGGAGTTTCAAACATGCCCTGAAATTCATCCATAAGAAAGCTTCCACTCAGCCTCTTGGTTTGCTGACGGTGGCCGCCATGCTACCCGCCGAATGGGAAAAACGCCTGGTGGATTTAAACGTAAGGACGCTCAAGGATAAGGACCTGGCCTGGGCTGATTATGCTTTCGTGAGTGCCATGGTTGTTCAAAGGGAATCCACCAATCAGGTGATCGCCCGTTGTAAAGCTGCCGGGCTGAAAGTGGTCGCCGGTGGACCGCTCTTCACCGCCGAATTCGAGCAGTTCCCGGATGTGGACCATTTCGTATTGAACGAGGCCGAGATGACCCTCGCCCCGTTCTTGCGGGACCTTGAACGGGGGCAGGCTCAACGCCTCTACACCTCCGCTGAATTCCCCGACCTCCGTCAAACGCCTGCACCGTTATGGGAACTGGTGGAACGCAAGCATTATGCCACCATGTCGATCCAGTATTCGCGCGGCTGCCCCTTCGACTGTGAGTTCTGCAATATCACCACGCTATTCGGGCACCTGCCGCGGGTCAAGACATCCGCACAAATAATCCAAGAGTTAGACGGGTTGTACCAGCTTGGCTGGCGTGAGCCTGTCTTTTTTGTGGACGATAACCTGGTTGGCAATAAAAAGCATCTCCGGGAGGACCTGCTCCCGGCGTTGATCGAATGGCGCAAGGGCAAGAAAGGTATGCCGTTCAATACCGAGATTTCGATTAATATTGCCGACGATGAACCCTTAATGAACATGATGACCCAGGCCGGTTTCGATACAGTCTTTATCGGCGTTGAGACACCGGACGAAGACAGCCTGGCCGAATGTAACAAGAAGCAGAACCTGCACCGCGACCTGGTGGCAGACGTGAAGCGCATCCAGCGCGCCGGTCTTCAGGTTCAGGGCGGTTTCATCATTGGATTTGACAAAGATACCCCATCCATTTTCCAACGCCAGATCGACTTCATCCAGAAAAGCGGCATCGTGACTGCCATGGTCGGCCTGCTGCAGGCGCCCGTCGGCACCCGGCTGTATAAACGCATGGAGCGGGACGGGCGGCTGGTCGGATCGACCTCAGGCGATAACGTGGACGGCACAACGAACATCATTCCAAAAGCAATGAATATTGATGTGCTCCAGAAGGGCTACCGGGCTGTCGTTAAGACCCTCTATACTCCCAAGAATTACTATGCACGCGTCCGAACCTTTCTGAAAGAATACAAAGCGCCCAGGATCACCATCCCGTTGAATGGAGAATATGTTCGGGCATTTTTCCGCTCCGTTCTCCGCCTGGGGATTCTCGGCAAGGAACGCGTCCAGTACTGGAAGCTCCTCTTCTGGACGCTCTTCCGTCGCCCGGAACTATTTGCGCTGGCGGTCACGTTCGCGATTTATGGGTATCACTTCCGCCAGGTCATGGACTTGCACCTGCGATAACCAGGCTGGGTGGAGATTTTGCTGCCCGATAACAGCGCTAATCTGCTGATCAAAAAGGCCTCTGGAGCAATTCGCTGCTCCGGAGGCCTTTAAATTTGCCATACCAGTTTCCTCGAAAATGTAGGATTGTGAATCCCGAAGCACAAACGGGGACCGGTTGATAGTCCTGAGCCCCACCGGTGGCCCCTCCATGAGACCGGTCTGCTATTTACCCCGGGGGGGATATCTTTAATAGAACATATATTCTATACTGTGCGCATGAATACTTCGATCGAACCTAAAACCGGCAGTCTCGGCGACTTGTTTCGCCGGATCAGCCTGGGGCAGCTTGACGAAACCTCGCCCGGCTGGATGCTCCTGGTTGGCCCGCGCAGCCTGAACGCCAGCATGCTCGCCGCCATCGCCCGCCTGGGGGAAAGTGGGCCTCTACGTGTCCTGGACGGCGGCAACCGCTTCAACGCCTATACGGTGGCACGCGCGGCGCGCGGGCGGCAGGATATTCTCGATCGCATCACGGTCGCGCGGGCGTTCACCTGTTACCAGGTGCTCTCGCTTCTGGAGGGCACGCCGGCCATCCAAATTCCTTTTGTTATCTTGGACTTCCTCAGCACGTTCTACGATGAGTCGGTCCAGGTCGGGGAACGCAAGCGGCTGCTGCGGGCGTGCACGCTGCACCTGGAACGGCTGGTGCGAGCTGCAGGCGGGTCTTCGACGACTCATGTCGTCGAAGCAGCCGACGGCGGCTGGTCCCGCGGGGATGCTTCGCAAAGGCCGCCTCGGCTAGTTGTGAGCGTCCACCCGCCGGCTGTCCCAAGCCAGGCGGCCGTGGAACTGCTGGGGTTGCTCCAGGCTTCCACGCGGGAGGCGTACTTCATCCAGCCAGCCGCACCGGCTCCTGAACCGTTGAGGTTGTTCTGATCCCAGCAACTCATGTCGCTGGGACTGCCAATGGGGGCTCGACGCCCTCTCGGCTTGTGGCGGTTTGGCCCACGGGGCTGATCCGCGAAAGCCGTCTCGGCAAGCGCACACAAGGTTTTGGAGGATTTTCTTATGGGTAGAACGCTACCTTCCGCCACCGTGGTGTTCATGCAGGAAGAGGCCGCCTTTGGTCGATTCAGGCGGGTTCTGCGAAGGGCAGACCAGCTGGCCCTGGATGACCTGTTCACGTCCGCCCGGCAGCACCTGGCCGCGGCGCAATATGCATCGCACGCCCTGCCCTTCGAGGTCTTTCTACTTTCGATGCTGCTCGAGGAGCACAAGGAAGT
>CAIQQN010000150.1 GCA_903873975.1 uncultured Anaerolineales bacterium | reverse complement strand
TTCATGTTTTTCTCCGGGACAAGCACCACCTTTAACCCGGCGCGGTGGGCAGCCAGCGTCTTTTCGCGCAGCCCCCCGATGGGCAGTACACGCCCGCGCAGGGTGATCTCTCCGGTCATGCCGACTTCCTTGTGAACCGGCCTCCCGGTCAGCGCGGAGATGAGTGCCGTCGCCAGGGTGATGCCCGCCGACGGGCCGTCCTTCGGGATGGCCCCCTCCGGCATGTGTACGTGGATGTCCATGCGTTCGAACACTTCGAAGTCGATCCCCAGCCGGGCCGCCCGCGATTTGACGTAAGTCAGCGCGGCCTGACCCGATTCCTGCATCACATCCCCGATCTGGCCGGTCATCTGCAGGTTGCCCTTGCCATCCAGGACGGCCACTTCGATGGATATGATCTCGCCGCCGTTCTCGGTCCAGGCCAGGCCGGTGGCCACACCCACCTCGTCCTTGCGCTCGGCCTCGGTCTGGAAGAACTGCTGCGGGCCGAGGAATTTCTCGATCAGATCCGGCGCGATGGTTGCAGGAGTGCGCTTCTCTTCGGCTTTCAAGCGCGCCACCTTCCGGCAGATGCGTCCGATCTCGCGCTCCAGGTTGCGCACACCCGCTTCGTAGGTATACTCGCGGATGATGCGCTGGAGCGCTTCGGTGGTGAAGTTCAGGCCGAGGTTTTCGATGCCGCTTTCTTCCAACTGGCGCGGGATCAGGAACCGGTCGGCGATGATGAGTTTCTCTTCCTCGATATAACCGGGGAACTCGATCACCTCCAACCGGTCCAGCAGGGCCGGCGGGATGGTCATCAGCGTGTTGGCGGTGGTGATGAACATGACCTTGGAGAGGTCGAAATCCAATTCGAGATAGTGGTCGCTGAAGGCGTGGTTCTGTTCAGGGTCGAGCACTTCCAGCAAAGCCGACGATGGGTCGCCGCGGAAATCCTGCCCGAGTTTATCGATCTCGTCCAGCATGAAAAGCGGGTTCGCAGTCCCGGCCCGCTTCATCGTCTGCAGGATGCGGCCGGGCAGCGCACCGATGTACGTCCGGCGGTGGCCGCGGATCTCCGCCTCGTCTCGCACGCCTCCAAGCGAGACGCGTACGAACTTGCGCCCCAGTGATTCGGCGATGGACTGGCCGAGGGAGGTCTTGCCGGTTCCGGGCGGGCCAACAAAGCACAGGATGGGCTGGCGCTCCTTCTTGGGCTTGAGCGAGCGCACGGCGATGTATTCCAGGATGCGGTCTTTTGCTTTCTTAAGGCCATAGTGGTCGCGTTCCAGGATGCGGCCGGCATGTTTTACATCCAGGTTGTCTTCGGTGGATTCCTGCCAGGGCAGGTCGAGGATCCAGTCCAGGTAGGTGCGGATGATGCCAACTTCGGGGGCCATGGGCGGCATCTGGTTCAGACGTTCGAGTTCCTTGAGAGCGGTGGCGCGCGCTGGCTCAGGCAGCAAAGCCGCCTCGATTTTCTTTTTCAATTCGTTCAGGTCGCGCGTGAAAATGTCGCCTTCGCCCAGTTCGGTCTGGATTTGCCTCATCTGCTCGCGCAGGTAAAACTCGCGCTGGCTCTTATCCACCTCATCCTGCACACGACTGTGGATTTCATCTTCCAGTTCGAGCACATCCAGTTCCTGGGCCAGCAATTTGTTGATCCTTTGGAGACGCTGGCGTGGGTCTTTCATAAGGAGCAGTTGCTGGCGTTCGGTCAGGTTGATGGAGACTGCCGTGGCGATCATATCCGCCAGCCAGCCCGGCTCGGAGATGTTCATGGCAAAGAGATGGGCTTCTTCGGGGATGGCCCGGTCAAGTTGGACGCAGCGGTCGAACAGGTCCAGGGCGTTGCGCATCAGCGCCTGGGTGGTTTTGTCGGCTATGGTCGGTTCTTCGATCACCCGCGCCCGCACCTTGAGCACCGGCGTCAGCCGGGTAAACTCCACCACTTCCACCCGCCGCCGTCCCTGCACCAACGCCGAGGACGAGCCATCCGGCATCGAAAGCAGCCGTCCTACGGCCATTTCCACACCGATGGGCATGAAATCCTGCGGCCCGGGGTCTTCCAAATCTGAGTCACGCTGGGTCAGGCCGATGATGGTCCGGTCGTGATCGTGGGCTTCCTGGATTGCCAGCAGGCTGGCCTCGCGCGCCACGAATACCGGTGTGACCATGTGCGGAAAAACGACGATGTCCCGCAGAGGCAGCACCAGTGCCTCGATACAGCCATCCCCATCCAGCGCGGCATTGGAGACACGGTAAAGTTCGTCAGTGCGCTGGCTGAGCGCCACGTTGAAGGCATCTTCTTCCTGAAAAGACCAGTCGTTTTGGTTCATGGTTCCTCGTGTAAACACTGCACATTGAACGTGCCAGCGTGCTAACGGGCCAACATGCCAACATAATTCTGCCAGGCAGTTTTCACTTCAGCAGTGACGAACATACTGCCTGCCGA
Source organism: uncultured Anaerolineales bacterium (assembly GCA_903873975.1). Classification (GTDB taxonomy): domain Bacteria; phylum Chloroflexota; class Anaerolineae; order Anaerolineales; family Villigracilaceae; genus UBA877. The sequence goes on along the minus strand of CAIQQN010000150.1, from coordinate 8,621 downwards.
TAAGATAATTTCTCCACTGCCCCTCGCCAGTTCCAGCGCCCGAGCCAGGGCTGCCTCCACCGGGGAAACCGCTTCCGCCCGCACCCCGAGCCTGTTCGCCGTTTCGACGATTTTTTCCGGCTCGATGGCGCGCGGGTGGACGGCTTTGGTGGCAAGGACGAGTTTCAGCCGCCCTTTCAACGCCCTCAGCATCGCCGTCACATCTTTGTCTTCGGACGAGCCAAAGATCAGGAGCACCGGCCGGCCGGGGAAGTAGTCTTCCAAGGTCTGGGCCAGCTTTTCGAAAGAATCCTGGTTATGGGCTGAGTCCAGGATGACCGGCGGCTCTCGGCGCACGATCTCGAACCGGCATGGCCAGGACACCTCGGCAAAACCTTTGCGGATGGCCGCCTCCCTGATATCCAGCCCGCTAGCCTTGAGCGCCGCATACGCCGTTGCCGCGTTGACAAGCTGGTGTTGCCCCAACAAAGGGACGCGAAGTATAACCGATTCCTGGCTGTTTTCTGTTTTCTGCTTTCTGCTTATTGAAAGCGTTTGTCCATCCAATGAATGTTCACCGGCCGTAAACAGCACCTCCCGCCCGACGAGGGTCAGCGGGGCATGGCGTTCTTTTGCCACTCTTTCCAGCACAACCCGCGCCTCGTCCTTTTGCGGTGAGGAGACGACCGGGATGCCAGGCTTGATGATGCCTGCTTTTTCGCCGGCGATCAGCGTCAGCGTATTGCCGAGCACAGCCATGTGATCGTAGGAAAGCGAGGTGATGACCGAGACCCGCGGCGTGACCACGTTGGTCGCGTCCAGCCGCCCGCCCAGCCCCACTTCGATGACCGCCGCCTTCACGTTTTGTTGGGCAAAATGAAGAAAGCCAAGAGCGGTCGTAATTTCGAAAGTGGTTAACTTTGGGACAGCCGCCACATGCGGCTTGACTTGCTCGACCAGTTCGACTAGTTGGGCATGGGAGACCGGCTGGCCATCAATTTGGATGCGCTCCACATAGTCTTGCAAGTGCGGCGAGCTATACAGCCCGGTCTTGTAACCGGCGGCGGTCAGCGCCGAAGCCATCAGCGCAGAGGTGGAACCTTTACCCTTCGTCCCGGCTACGTGGAGGCTGGGATATTTCTTCTCCGGGTTGTCCAGTAAAGCCATTAAAACCCGCATCCGGTCAAGGTTGAAATCGGCCTTGGCGAGTTCGGAGGATTTTTTCAGGCTATAATCTACAAAAGAGTAGAGGTAATCAAGAGCCTGGTTGTAGACAAGTTCGGTGTCCATAAGCAAGGATTGTATATCGTAATGCGTGATTCGTAAATCATAATCTGGAAAATGATTGCCATCCTCACCCTCCACCTTCACCTCCCCGGCTGTGCCTCGCTGAAAGAAAAGCGCGGACGGCTCAAGCCGCTTCTGGCGCGTCTGCACCGTCAGTTCAATGTCTCAGCGGCGGAGATGGGCTTGCAGGATATGTGGCAGGAAGCGGTCATCGCCTGCGGGATGGTCGGGAACGACGCCGCACACCTGCAATCTGCATTGGAGACGGTCCGGAAGTGGGTGGAGGCCAACTGGCCGGATGGGGATGTGCTGGATACGAAAATGGAAGTCTTCTAATACGCAAAAAATAGGGGTATTGGGTGGGTAAAGCCCGCCCAATACCCCCCAATATCTTTCCTGTTTTACGGAGATTCCCAAAGAACCAGGGTTTTTTCTGCGGAGGCAATGAACTGATGAAGATTGCCATTATGGGAGCGGGCGGGGTCGGCGGGTATTACGGCGGGCTGCTTGCTCGGCAAGGACAGGAGGTCACCTTCCTCGCCCGCCGCCTCCACCTGGAGGCCATCCGCAGGGACGGGCTGCAGGTGCACAGCCTCCACGGCGATTTCACCATCCATCCTGCCCGTGCAACCGACACGCCCTCCGAAGTTGGCCCCATGGACTTGGTACTCGTCTGTACCAAGACCTATTCCACCGACGCGGTTATTCAGGTCATGCAGCCGCTGGTCGGCCCGCAGACCGTGGTCGTCAGCCTGCAGAACGGGATCGACGCCGCCGAACGCATCGGCGTTGCGATCGGCATGTCGCACATCCTGGGTGGGGCTACCTGGCTCTCATCCGCGGTCGAAGCACCGGGTGTCATCCGGCAGGTCTCCCAGTTCCGCCGGGTGGTGATCGGGGAACTGGACGGGAGCCTCACTCCGCGGGTCCAGACAATTGCCAATCTCTTCAGCCCCACTGGCGTCACCATCGAAGTCAGCGAAAATATCTCGAAGATCCTGTGGACGAAATTTGTCTTCATTTCAGCCGTCAGCGGGGTCGGAGCCCTGACCCGCCTGGAGCTCGGCGATTTCTGCCGTGTGCCTGAGACGCGGGCTCTTCTGGCGGGGCTTATGCGCGAGGTGGAGGCGCTGGCCCGCCTCGGGGGCGTTGCACTGGACGCTGATGTCGTGCAGCAAACGCTCGCCTTCATCGACCAATCCGACTCGCATATCAAGCCATCCATGCAGCGGGACGTGGAAAGGGGCAGCCAATTCGAACTGGAATCCCTGATCGGGGTCGTCGGACGTAAGGGGCGCTCCTTGGGTGTTCCCACCCCGATCGCGGACATGATCTATGCCACCCTGCTGCCGGTATTATTGAAGGCAGCCATGTAGGGGCTGGGCGATTCCCCCTTCGGGGATATCCCGCCCTGGACGCATACTGTGCGTTCATAAGGAGGATATATGGACTTAGGACTCAATGGTAAACGTGCCCTCGTCACCGGCTCCAGCCGCGGACTGGGATATGCCGTTGCTCTCGGCCTCGCCCGCGAAGGCTGCCGCGTGGTGATCAACGGCCGGGATGAACTGCGCCTTTTTGAGGCTGCCCATAAGGTCTACAAAGAAACGAACGTTCTTGGCTATCCCATCCCTGGCGATGTGACCGACCCGGCTTTCCCCGAACAACTTGTCGGTAATACAGTTAAACTCCTCGGCGGCCTGGATATCCTCGTCACCAACGCCGGAGGTCCGCCCGCTGGAACCTTCGAGTCGTTCGATGAGGCCGCCTGGCAGAAGGCGATTGACCTGTCCCTGATGAGTCACGTGCGCCTGATCAAGGCCGCCCTGTCGCACCTGCGTCAGTCAAAAACCGCCAGCGTGTTGACCGTCACCTCATACTCGGTCAAACAACCGATTCCGAACCTGGTTTTATCCAACAGCATCCGGGCCGCCACCGTCGGACTGACCAAGTCCCTGGCGCTCGAACTGGGCCGGGACGGCATCCGTTTCAACTCCATCCTGCCTGGCTGGACCAACACCGAGCGCGTGGTGGAGTTGATGGCCTTCCGGGCCAAACAGAACGGTACCACGGTCGAGGTTGAGATCGACAAACAATCCAAAGACAGCCCGCTGGGACGGATGGGCACACCTGAAGAGTTCGCCAACGCGGCCGTGTTTCTGGTCTCGCCTTCCGCCAGTTACATCACTGGCGTGATGTTGACGGTGGATGGCGGGATGTACAAGGGAACGCTTTAATTCAACCCAAATACAAAAGCCGGGTTCCCCGCAGGGACCTGGCTCTTTTTTAATTCAAAACCCGATCGAAAAATGCTTGTATTTGTTTTGGGCTGACTGTACAATGTAACCAGATTCACAATCATCGTACAGCCGAATACATTCTGACGATTACGTCAAAACGTTTGGGTTTCGTTCGCAGCGCTTTTCTCCGCAGGATGTGTCCGTCCTGCGGGATTCTTTTTTTCGGGAGGGCAGTTTGAAAAGTCGGTCTTTTAATCGTGGAATTATTTTTCGTATATTCCTGATGTTCATTTTTACTGCCGGGATGGCTTCCCAGCCTGCAAGCGAACCCGTCACCAACCAGACCTCCCTGCTGGATAACACCGCTCCTGCCCTGATCTCCTTCAAGCGCCAAACCACGCTTCCAGCCTCCGCTCATTTACCAATCGTCAGTCCTTCCTCAGATCCAAATATAACATTCAGCTTTTTTGACGAGACAACTGATCCCCCTGGTGGGGTTACAGGTGAGATAGACAATACTTCCCACCATTATAGAGTTGTAGGAATTGCTAATCCGTCCACCTCAAGGTACGTACACATCTTGTCTGACCGCGTACCGTTATCAAGCATGAATACCACCGTTTTCGAAGCGGATGTTTCATTGCCGACCGGTATCCGAACCGGGATGACAGGCAGTTCAGACCCGCTGGGCGATATTGGTAACGTTTCGATGGGAACTCCGGTTTTGTTCCGAATTAGCTTTACATGGTTCACATTTGTGGAGGTATCGATGCAGAGCATGTATGGATTAGCGTTAGAGCAAGAGATGAATGGTATTCAGCCCTCGGATATGATTTCCCCTAATGGCGGACCAGCCAGATCATATACTGCAATCTCGAAATGGACGGGAGGCCCTGTCGCTTTCGATCCATTTGGCATCACCCAAGCGACCACTGTAGGAACTCAATTCCATGTCAGGTTGTCCATTGACTTTGAACAATACAAAGTCAAAGCTGAGATCACACCCAAGCCCGGTTTTGAAGGAACCTTCAATCCATTTCCACCCAGTTATGGGGGAGGAATAGCCACTCCATTTATTGCAGTTACAAACCTGATTGACTACACACAGGATCCGGATTTTGATGGGAGCATCTTCTATGGGATCCATATACATACGAATGGGAACACTGATGTTGATAATCCTGCAGCACCAGGCGGTACACTTAGGTATATAGATCGGGAATTTACAAACTCCCAAGTTACTTTCAATCAAACCATTGATTTTCCACCAGTTCCAAATCTCCCACAAGTTGTTTTTCCCGCAGACGATTTTGATAATGGGTTCATCTCCCCCACTTGGAATCTTTCCCCCATTACAGGGATAACCTTTAGCGTAGAAAACGGTGTAATGAAAATGGCCGGGATACCAGGAGATACCGGTTACGCATCCTTCGGTTCCCCCTCTGCCCAAAGACAAAACGTCGCCGTTGGGATGGACTTCAGGTATCCAACAGGATTACGGGCCAACGATAGTTCATTTAGATTACAATTTGACTCATTCAATTACATCCAGGTTCAAATCAATAATGACGGTTATAGCTTACTACGAGTGATCGACAATATTGTTGAGGCAGTTGGTGATCCCTTGCCTCCGTTTGGGGATGAGACAACCAATTTTCACCGAATCAAGTTGCTGTATGAAGACTCAACTGGTCATGTAGAGGCTTTTGTGGATGATCGTCCTCTTGGGGTAATAGAAGACAAGCTTGTTCCTTCTTCCTTGACCGATTTTCAATTCGTTTTTTACAATTATGTTATCGAGGGTCAGAACATTGAACATGAATGGGATAATTTTAGTACGACCATTTTTGCCGATGTACCGGCGAGTTACTGGGCCTGGCGCTGGATCGAACGACTGTTCGACGCAGGGATCACGAACGGATGCGTGGCCGATCCTCTGCTCTACTGCCCGGAGCAGTCGGTCACCCGGGCCCAGATGGCGAAGTTCCTTGAGAAAGGAATTAACGGCTCCGCCTACACCCCGCCCCTCGGCACCGGCATGGTCTTCGCGGATGTGCCTGCCTCCTATTGGGCAGTGGACTGGATCGAGCAGCTCTACGCTGATGGCATCACTAGCGGCTGTGTTCTCAGCCCGCTTACCTACTGCCCGGATGACCCGGTCACGCGTGCCCAGATGGCTAAATTCCTCATGCGCGCTGAGCATGGGGCTGCTTATACGCCTCCCGATGTAGGTGCGAGCACCGGTTTCAATGACGTCTCCACCAGCTATTGGGCCGCCGTCTGGATCAAGCAGCTGGCTGTCGAGGGTATCACCTCCGGCTGCGGCAGCGGCAACTACTGCCCTGACAACTCGGTCACCCGCGCTGAGATGGCTAAGTTCCTGGTGCTGACGTTCAGTTTGCCGTAATATTTGAGTTACAGGACAGGGTCAAAGGTAAATTTGGGGGTGTTGGGCGGGAAAAGCCTGCCCAACACCCCATTCTCTTTATCCGCTGTCAAGGGAATTCCCAAAGACCTCATATCATTGCAGAAGCAATCGAACCGCCTTCGGCGTCGGTTATAATTCCGCTCATGCTTTCCCCTTCTGAATTCGAATCCCGCCTCGAGCGGATCCTCTTAAAGGTGCAGAAACCGGGCCGTTACGTCGGCGGTGAACTGAACGCCGTTGTCAAAGATTGGGATGCGATCGAGACGAAAGTCGCCTTCATCTTCCCCGATATCTATGATATCGGCATCTCCAACCTCGGCTTGCAGATCCTCTATGACCTGGTCAACCAGCGTCCCGACGCGCTGGCCGAACGCTCCTATGCCCCCTGGGTGGACATGGAAGCCCTGATGCGGTCGGAGGGCATTCCGCTCTACTCGCTCGAATCTAAACACCCGCTGGCAGCTTTTGACATCCTCGGCTTCTCCCTGCCTTACGAGACACTTTACACCAATACCCTGAACCTGCTCGACCTGGCCGGGATCCCGCTCCGCTCCGTCGAACGCACCGCCTCCGACCCGCTGGTCATCGCCGGCGGGCACGCCTGTTTCAACCCGGAGCCGATGCACGCCTTCATCGACGCCTTTGTCATCGGCGAGGGCGAGGAAGTCATCCATGAGATCATTGATGTTGTAAAAAAGGTCAAAGGTCAAAAGTCAAAAGTCGGTAACGTTCGACCTTTGACGTTTGACAGAACCGCCCTGCTCCGGGAATTATCCAAAATCCCCGGTGTGTATGTCCCCCGTTTCTACGATGTCACCTACCTTGAGGATGGCACCATTGCCGCCATCACTCCCAACATCCCCGAAGCGCCGAAGACCATCCTCATGCGCATGGTGCCAGAACTCCCGCCGCCCACCACCCGCTTCCTCGTCTCGAACATTGTCGTGGTCCACAACCGCGTCTCGGTGGAAGTGATGCGCGGCTGCACGCGCGGGTGTCGCTTCTGCCAGGCGGGCATGATCACGCGCCCGGTCCGCGAACGCAGCGTGGAAGAGATCGTTCAGGCGGCGGAAGAAGCCGTCAACCTCACCGGGGCCGAGGAGTTGGCGCTCCTGTCCCTGTCATCCTCTGATTACACCGATGTCCTCGAACTGGTCACCAGGATCGGGGAAAAATTTGGGGATAAACATCTGACCGTCTCCCTGCCCTCCCTGCGCATCGACACCGTCTCGGTGGCGCTGATGGAAAAACTGAAGGATCGTCGCTCCGGCGGGTTCACCCTCGCGCCGGAGGCCGCCACCGAACGCATGCGCCGCATCATCAATAAGTTCATCCCCGACCAGCAACTGCTCGAAACCGCCCGCGCGATCTACGCTCGCGGCTGGACGAATATCAAGCTCTACTTTATGATCGGTCACCCGTCCGAGACTCTGGAAGACGTGCAGGCCATCGCTGACCTGTGCAAGCGCGTGCTGGCCGAAGGGCGCAAGGCGCTGGGCGGCAAGGCCAGGGTCCACGCCGGCGTGAGCACCTTCATCCCCAAGCCGCATACGCCGTTCCAGTGGGTCTCGGTCGACACCGTCGAGCAGATCAAGGCCAAGCAGGAACTGCTGATGCGTGAATTGCGCGGCTCGGCTTTCAAACTTTCGTGGACGCAGCCCGAAGACACGCTCCTGGAAGGCTGGCTCGCGCGCGGCGACCGCCGCATGGCCGAAGTGGTCTACGCCGCCTGGAAGAACGGGACGAAATTCGACGCCTGGCAGGATCAGCGCAACTTCGAGGCCTGGACCTCGGCCTTTGCCGCCCAAAAACTCGACCCGGCCTTCTACACCCACCGCCCGCGCCGCTCCGACGAGGTTTTCCCCTGGGAGCACATCTCCGCTGCGGTTCGTAAGAAATACCTTTATGCTGATTACCGTCGTTCGCTGGAAGGCGAGATCCGCCTGGACTGCCGCGAGGGATGTGATGCCTGCGGCGTCCTGCCAACCTTCGCTGCCACACGGCGCGAGTTCCCCGGCATTTACTGGAAATGTCCGGAAGTCAAGTCACCCGCTGGCGGGAAACAGATCGCCGCGGGAGGAGGATAACCCATGAAACTGCGCGGAATCTTCTACGATATTCTCATCGGTCTCCCGGGTGGATGCCTCATCCTGATGGGAATGTTCATGTTCAATGCCGTGCTGAGCATGCTCATCCCGACCGGTCAGTGGGTCATGCTGGTCATCTTATGCGTCACCTCCCTGGTTGTCGGGATGTTGGCGCGCTTGCTGCGGCCCTTCCACGGTCTCGGTACTGCCATTGCTTCGGGCGTCATTGCCGCCTTGATCATCCTCTACCTGCGGCTGGGTTCCATGTCCGGTGCCGGCATGGGTTTGGCCATTGGGCCGGCAGGCATGCTGGTCGCGGTTGGCTTCACCATCCTCGGCGCCTGGATCTTTCCCCATCTGCATCTGCGAAAACGCCAAAAAACAGATAAGAAACAAACCAAATGAGACTGCGCATCACCTTCTCGAAATCGGGCGCATTACGCTACATCGGTCATCTGGATTTGCACAGCCTCTGGGAGCGGACCGTGCGCCGCGCCGGGTTGCCCCTGTCTTACACCCAGGGTTTCCACCCCGGTCCGAAGATCCAGTTGGCCTCAGCTTTGCCGTTGGGTTTCATCGGGTGCGCAGAGATCGTGGATC
>CAIQQN010000149.1 GCA_903873975.1 uncultured Anaerolineales bacterium | reverse complement strand
GCAGCTACATCAAATATTACTGGATACTTTTGAAAAAACGAAACACTCTTCCTCCCATATCATCTCTGAAATTGCCTGGGCATATCTGCAATTTGCTCTTGACAATCCGGCTATATTTAAATTGATGTTTTCCGGTGCGCTGGAAGAAGAAAAAGCTCATCCAGAATATGTAGAGATCTCCATGAAGAATATTTCACTTCTTGAAGAAATAATATTTTTTTGTCAAAACAAAGGGCAACTAATGGAAGGCAGGGTGGAAATTGTTGCCATTAAACTTTGGAGTTCAGTGCACGGGTTTACAAATTTAATATTAGAAGATCAATTTCCCAAAGAATATCTACAAGATCAAAATTTAAAAGATCTACTCAAAATAGCTATCTCATAGTGTATCCGCAAAATAAAATATGCCTTCAGCCTCTTAACCTCCTGAATCTAAGAAAACAATTATGTTTGGAAAACTAGGATTGGTAATGTTAATCGAGTCTCGAACAACTACAGCTACCTTACAGCTACCAGAATGGAAGCCATAGAAAATGCGGAAATAATGGAGAAAAAAAACATGACTCCCCCTAATATATAGGACTTATAGGAAATGAAACCGCCATATATAGTGGTTGTAGATAATGGAAATAGACTCAGGTCAACTCATAATCGCTTGGTCGCAGGTCCGACTCCTGCCGGGCCCACCTAAATACTGCATATTGCAAAAAAGCGGTATGCAGTTTATATTTTTAACCATCTTTTGTTACAGTCTGGAAGGGAGTGTAGGTTGATCGTGACCATGGATGTGGCCCTCTCAAACCCAAAACAAGGATTCGAGGCCGCTTGGGGGCACTTTTTCCATATCGTTATTTTTTTTCCATACAATACGCCCCAGTCGAGGGCGTATTTGTTTTAATCGCCTCACTCAAGCCGCCGCGGCGGGTCAATCCCAGGGATTTGGAGATTTTCCGATTACACACCGTTGAAAAAAATCGACCCGGGAATTAGCCAATAGGTATGATATATCAATGAAACGTGTCTGGGGAATATGCACGCGCATGCGGAAATGCGGCATCAACGAATCTGGAGAAGAGATAGAAGCGTTTTCGGAATGCCTTCCTTTGGCAGAGACAACGTGATATATTATTCGTGGGCAAAAAATATAATAAAATAGCGCTCCGGTCAACTCATTTCTGTTTTAGGATTTAAAAGGAGGTTCTACCATGTCTGAAGAAAAAACATATACAGGATTGCGCCGCTTTAACCTGGTGATGGGCTTTCTGCACCTGGCGCAGGGTTTCTTTATGATCGCCATCAGCAATTCCACCACCTTTCCGGTCTACACCAACTTCTTGCGCTTTGACCCGGCCAAGATGACCCTGGTCCCCAACCCGACTCTGGCGTACAACCTGCGCTTCGGGCCGGCAGTGGCAGTATTTCTGCTGCTCTCCGCCCTGGCCCACTTTGCCCTGTCCACTTTCGGGTACAAGTGGTATGTGGCCAAGTTGAAGAGCGGGATGAACCCGGCCCGCTTCTATGAATACGCACTGAGCTCTTCGCTGATGATCGTGCTGATCGGTATGCTGGTGGGTGTGTCGGACCTGGGGGCTTTGATCCTGATGTTTGGGGTCAACGCCATGATGAATCTGTTCGGCATTGTGATGGAGTTGCATAACCAGTTTACAAAGAAAACAGATTGGACTGCCTACATCTACGGCTGCCTGGCCGGGATCTTCCCTTGGATTGTTATCTTTCTGTACTTCTATGGATCACTGGGTTCCTCGGATGCCAAACCGCCGGCGTTCGTGTACGCCATCGTTCCGACCATCTTCGTGTTCTTCAGCATCTTTGCAGTCAATATGGTCTTGCAGTACAAAAAGATTGGTCCCTGGAAGGACTATCTCTTTGGGGAGCGCATGTATATCATCCTGAGCTTGCTCGCCAAGACCGCCCTGGCCTGGCAGATCTGGGTTGGCACTCTACGGCCCTGATCGTCATCGCTAAATCAAAAAGGCCTCCCAGTCATTGCGACTGCGGAGGCCTTCTGCTATATAACAGGCTGGCTTACGTTAGGTACATCGTGCACAGCCGAGAAAAAATCTAGAGCACCAGAATGACCCCAAAGACAACTTCCACCACAAGACTGATGATGTTCGACTGCACTACCGATTTATCCAGGAACATGGAAACGGCTCGCACGAGGGCAATGGCCAGATACATGATGCCTAGGGCTTGATAGACCGCCGGGGTTCCAAGGATAAAGGGGGCGATGCCCAGACCGATGAACAGGGCACCCATCACGGCCCGGATCTCGGTGATGCCGCGCGGCCCGGTGGCTTCCAGGCCGGTGAAACCCTTGATCGAACGCGGCGCCAGCAGCGAGATGAAGCCGGTCGCAACGGTCCCGACCGCGCAAATGATTTTTAGGATTTGCAGGATATTCATGGGTTTCCTCCGACCTACGCCCGTTTCCCGTACCAGAAGCGCTTCCAGTCACCGCCGCTGGTCTGCAGGGCAATGAAGGTGTACAGCGCGCCAGCCCAGAAGCCCAATACTATCATCAGGATGACCCAGATGACAGAGGGGAGCACTGCTTTCTCACGGAAAACGATCCAGCACGAGAAAAGGGTGAAACCGACGTATAGGTCCACAAGTGAGACGATGCCCCAGGGCATGGCAACCAGCTTGGCGCCTTCGACGGAAAAATTTCCCACCGTGAAGCCGTAGATTAAAATGCTGGTCATGGCCAAAAGGCCCAGCAGGGCGAGAACTTTTGCAATCTTCATATCCATTTCCTTTCTTTGAGTGGTGTTATTTCTTGCGCGGGAACCAGGGCAGGAAAGCACTGGTCTTCTCAATATACTCTTGATATCCGGGGCGTTTCTCCATGGTCTTTTCCAGCAGAGCCACGCCCGAAACACGCAGCAGGAACAGGGTCATCAGGATCGGGCTGAAGATCGTCCACCCGCCTCCGGCAAAGGCTGCGATCAGATAGTAGCCCCACCACTGACCTGAGTCGCCAAAGTAGTTGGGGTGACGGGTAAAACGCCAAACACCGCGGTCCATGACCTTGCCTTTGTTGGTCGGATCCGCCTTGAAGCGCGCCAACTGCAGGTCGCCAACTGCTTCGAAGAAGAACCCGATCCCCCAGATCGCGATCCCGAGGAAGTCGAACGGGATCAGGTGGGCAGGTTTAACGCCGCGCTGGGCGGCCAGCAAGGGGGCGGAAATGATCCACATCAAAATACCCTGCAGCAGGAAGACCCGGAAGAAACTGAGCCACCACCAGCGGGTACCGGCTTCCTTGCGCCAGACCTGGTAGCGGAAATCCTCCGGCTTGCCCCAGTTGCGCCGGAGGATATGGAATGACAGGCGCAGCCCCCAAATCGTGACCAGGATCCCGATCAGCCATTTGCGCAGCGGGAATCCGTCCGGGGCAAGGATGAAATAGATCCAGTTGGCGATCACGAAGCCTGTCCCCCAGAAGATGTCCACGATGCTGGAATTCTTCAACCACAGGCTGACGAGCCACAGGATGGTCATGCAGCCCAGGATGACTAGAAGTGCAATGCTATAAATATCGATAAATTCCATATTTATGGATTGTTGGTTTGCGGTTTAAGGCTTCATTTTGGGTAAGCTGAACGAGTACCTGACGTAGAGTTGCTTCTCCCTCACGGTTGTAAGGGCCGCGCACCCGGAAAAACTCCTTCCCCTGGCGGTCTACCACCAGGACATAAATGTGCTCTTCATCCGTCATATCCAAAGCAGCACGGAAATCTGCCTTATCCAGATATAGTGTGATCGTGCGTTCACGCGTTTTTGGGTTGGGGATGCCGGCCCGCATGCCCTCATTGATGAACACCTTGTAGAAAGAATTCCTAGTCTGAATGGTTGGCAGTTCGTAGTAAACCAGGCTGTCAAACTGCTCTTCCAATGCCTTGGCCAGAACCATCCAGGAATCCACTTCCATCTGCTGCCACTGTTCGAAAGGGATGAAAACCAGATTGAACCTGCCTTGAAAATCCCGAGGCAAGGTCAGCTTATCCCTGAGCAAATTAGAGCCGTTAACTGTTGGAAATGTCATTTCTGCGCCTATCAGTTTTCTTGGATTCTTAAATATATAGGACTTACGCAAAACTCCCATATGTGCCGTTATTTCGTCTGTCAGAACACCATATTTGGCGGTTTAATGCCTATTCTGCGTAAGTCCTAATATAGATAATGCCCAATTTGTTTATTTTCAGTATCTTCTTTGCAATCATTTTACTCTAGTTACTGATTGGCTGCCCTCGGTCCGTTTCAAAACATATGTATCGTATTAGTGAAATGAGTGTTGTTATGCTAGAATACCCGCATTCCACGTCAATTATTCTAAAAACCGACAAAACATACGCTTTCAGTGTGTAAAAGGATTTAGTTTTGATCAATAAAATTGATTTTCAGCCAGGAATCTGACATCAAATACAGGTCTATTTCCTTTAATCGAAAAAGTAAAGGACAATGGAATTTTCGAACTCAGTGACAACGACCTTGTGTTTGACAATGAATCAACCAACAAATCAAGAAAAAATGAAGGTGATCCTAGTTTGACGTGGAATTCAGGTTATAGTTACAATCTAATCATTATGTAAAATGGATAATTTGAAAATTCCTCACGAGTGTAAAGCTTGATAATCTCCTCAATAATAGATTTTTCTAATTCATGCAGCGGTTCACATTAGGGAAAGAAAAGAAAGGAAGATAATAAAATCTATGAAGTGGCTCGTAATAATCATTTTAGCAGGTGCGCTTGGGATGTTATTCGTTCAATATCTATCGGTCCATCCTCTGCAGATGAGTTTTTATTTAATCGCTACTTGTTTCATTATTGTAGTATTAATTTGGGTATTAAAAATTGGCTTTAAACGAACATCACTATTCGTTGCAACTCTACTTTCTTTAGGCGTATTTATTGCTGGTGATCTTTTGATGATAAAAATCATTCTGGCCAGAGAAGATCCAAGGCCTGTCCCTATATTGACTAGAGAACCTGGTGATCCCGGTTTGGGCCATACAGCAATCATTTATTTCACCCACGGTGAACCCGAAACGTACTACCCCCTCGGTTGGATTAATCAGTTCAACGAATTTGATGAGCAAGGCATTGATTTTGTGCCCATGATCGCACGACCATTTTTCTTCAATACACTCAGGAATAAATACCTTGAGGTCGGCAAGAGTAATCATCGGAGTGTGCATTTCCAAATGTTAGAAAAACTTGAAGAAGCATTCAGAGCCCAAGGTGATGCCACGACAAAATTTTATATCTCCTTTTTGGATGACAATCCCAGGCCAGATACCGCAGCCATCCAAGCCCTCAATGAAGGGGCAAGTAGGATCATTGTAAGTGAAGTTTTCCTAACAATATCTAATCACACTGCCGAGGGAGAGGATCAGATAAAAAAATTAAATATTGAAGAAACCTTTGGTATCCCTGTCGAATTCACTGGGCCGTTATATGATTCACAGACCTTGATGAGTATGTTTGTTTTAAGGGCTAACGCAAATATTGGAGACACAGATAAGTCCAAAGTAGGGATTTTACTTGTTGGTCATGGTCAACCTGATGAATGGGATGTTGAATGGCCAACAGAAACAGAGCAGGAGCTTGGTTTTCGTTATGGTGTATTGGACCTGTTGGCGGCGGATGGATATCAACCAGACAATCTAAGCTTGGCCTGGATGGATTTCAAATACCCCAAGCCAGAGGAGAAGGTTGAAGATTTTCTCCAGAACGGTATTGAAAAATTGCTCTTTTATTCAGCTGCCATCAGTGCCGATTCGATCCACAGTCAATATGATATTCCCAAGCTGGTTTATAAGGCTGAGTACCCGGAAGGCTTCCCAGTTATTAACCTGGGGGCTTGGAATGATGATCCAGTCGTAATCCAGGCCATCAAAGAGAAAATAGATGCCCTCATGCACTGACGAGAACTGTTTGAGATTCAGTCAACAAAAAAATCCGTGACGGGAAATCATTCAAGAGGGATCTTTGCCTAAACGATTCATCTACCCACTTAACCACCAACGACTCCCGCGTAACAGTGGCGAAAAGATAATGAACCTTCAATACCTTTATAAAAAGGGTTTTTCTATCCCGCCTACCCATGCAATCTCCTGGGATTTACAAAGAGCCTACTACCAGAATGGTGGGCAATTTCCCGATTCCTTCCGCCATGATTTGGAACTGGTGCTTGATTTAAAAAAAACCTATGCGATCCGTTCGTCGGCGAATGTTGAAGATGCACAATCACAATCTTATGCCGGCCAATTTCTTACGGTGCTGGGAGTCCGTGGTCTAGATAACGTGCTCGACGCAATCCGGGCGGTCTGGGACTCATCCCGTCTGGAAGCCACTCGTACTTACCAGAGCCATCAGAGAGCTGATCAGGTCGAGGTAAAGATGGGAGTGGTACTACAGGAGATGATTTCTGCCAGGTTTTCGGGTGTCGCGTTCAGTTGCAACCCGATAACTGGGATGGACGAGATCGTGATTGAAGCAGTTGAGGGGAGCAATGTCGCCTTGTTGCAAGATGGGATTACCCCTTTCCGTTGGATCTGGAAATGGGGAAAGTGGCTCCAACAACCCGAGAAGTCTGACCTTTCTCAGGAATTGATTCAAGAGATCGCTTTAACGGTAAGGGAAATCAGTTCATCTTGTGGATACCCTGTTGATGTTGAGTGGGTGTTCGATGGGCAGAGAGTGATTTGGTTGCAGGTGCGGGCAATCACAGCCCTTCAGAGCATCGATATTTATTCCAATCATATCCCCAAGGAAGTTTTACCTGGTTTAATCAAGCCCCTGGTCTGGACAGTGAATGTTCCCCTGGTTAATGGAGCATGGGTCCAATTGCTGACTGAGCTGATTGGTCAGAACCAACTAGACCCACTTCGTCTGGCAAAGTCGTTTTATGGTTATGCATATTTCAATATGGGGTTGTTGGGTACTGTTTTCCAGAAGGTCGGATTGGCAGATAATGCCTTGGAACGCTTGATGGGTTTTGAGGCTGAAGGTGACAATGGACCCAGCTTCCGCCCATCCATCAAAGCATTTCGACACATTCCAAGGGTGATTAAGTTTATTATCGAGAAAACAAGGTTTGACAGGAAATTCGAAACCTTTTTTACGCAAGCTGAAAAGAATTACGCTGAGCTGGAGACCCAAGACCTTAAGGAATTGACAAACTTCAATTTAGTGGATCATATTGCGCATCTTTACACGCTAAATCAGCAAACAGCCTATTTCAACATTGTAACGCCACTTCTTATGCAGCTTTATCATTTTTTAGAGAAGCGTTGGTTGGTGCGTACCGGTGTTGATTATGAGGGCATCAATTGGCTGGAAGGATGGAATGAGCGGGCAGATTACGATCCTGTATTCCACTTACGCGATCTCGGAGCGATTTATTACTCTCTTGATTCATTCGAGAGACAGGCAGTATTAACATCAAGCCATGCAGTACATTCAAAAAGGCTCGATACATTCAAGAGACAACTGGAAGGGTTCTTAAAACGGTTTGGGCATTTGAGTGATAGTGGCAATGATTTCTCTTTTCCACCCTGGGAGGAAACACCTGATGTGGTTTTCAATTTGATTGCAGGTTATGGCAATAGCCCATCTTCGGAGAAAAGTGAGCGACTTTCAAATTCTGCAAGCCATGTGGCTTCAGGAGGACCTTTCTTAAAGCGCGCAATTCGCTACAGTCGTTACCGGGAGCAGATTAGCTTTCTTTTTACGCGCGGGGTCAGCATGTTCAGAAGTGCCTATAAACGCATTGGTGAAAATTTTTGTGAGCAGGGTTACCTTGACAACGCTGAAGATGTTTTCTTTCTTGAGCATGAAGAGATTGTCTCTGCAATACGTCAAGGAGAAGAAGCGTGTTCACTTAAAAAACTGGTCCAAAAGAGAAAGACTGAACACATCCGGTATCAGTCAATCACTTTACCACCAGTTATTTATGGCGACCATCTACCCCCGATATTGGACCATTCCTCCGCTTCTCTTACAGGCATTCCGACTTCGAGAGGGTTGTATCGTGGCGTTGTTCGTGTGGTGAAAGGGATTGGTGATTTCCCAAAAGTCATCGCTGGCTGTGTACTTGTAATCCCTTATTCGGATGTGAGTTGGACACCTCTATTTGCACTTGCAGGAGCTTTGATAGCGGAATCAGGTGGTATGCTATCACATAGTTCTATAATCGCACGCGAGTATGGCATCCCGGCAATTGTCTCTGTTCCCCATGCCACACGATTGATGGATGGAATTGAGGTAACAGTAGATGGTTACACTGGAAATATAATATTGCATGACACATTATTAGCGGAGGAAAACAGGGATGAATGATATTTTGATCGGTATTACCGCAATCATAATCGGTTATCTTGTAGGATCCATATCATTTTCTCGAGTGGTGACGAGACTCGTTTCCCCCGGGCTTGACCTGAAAAGAACGCTTGTTCCGGTTTTAGGGTCAGATGAGAAGATCCGAATGGCCGCGGTCAGCGCCACAAGTGTGAGGTTCAGTTTAGGTCCGAAATATGGTCTGCTCGCTAGCTTTTTTGACATGGTGAAAGTAGCTGTTCCAGTTGCTATATTTCATTTTTTATTTCCCGACTCTCCGGCGGATTTTCTAGCCGCGACGGGGGGAATTATTGGCAATAATTGGCCTCTTTACCATAAGTTTATTGGTGGCTATGGCCAATCCGCAATGTATGGAGCGCTAATGGTGCTTGATTGGACAGCGGTTCTGGTCAACTTCTTCGGGACATCTATTCTATTCCTTATCTTCAAGCAAGTGCATATTGCCTCGTTTGGTGGAGTGTTGCTTCTAATCCCTTGGTTTTATTTTCTTCACCATGATCCATATGCCCTGTTGTATGCAGGAGTCTGCAGCGTTGCATATTTCCTCCGGGTTCTTCCTGACTTCAAGGCAATGCGTGAAGTTCTAAAACAGAAATCAAACACCGAAGAGGGAACCAAAGGCGGATAGCTTCGGACCATTACTTGCAGCCCCCAGAGGCATGCCCTATGGGGGTACCCCCCTTTTCATCAGCCTGTTTGCACCCTTGTGTTACCAAACAAGTGTGGCCTGTAGATTTATAGTATTATTCTATTCAAGTACGTTTTACGTTAATAATAATTCCATCTGAGAAGCTAAATAAATATCCTTATGGAATCACTTACTCCAGAACAGTTTTGTGAACTATGGTCCCGAACCTACAACACAGAAGGGAAGCCTGACTGGTCGCACATTTTCCCCTACTATCACGAGGATATCATCTTTAAGGACAGCATCCAGCGTATTGAGGGGATCGAGGCGTTCCGTGCGGTGTGCGCGCGGCTCACCAAACGCTGCGAACAGCTGAACATGGAGATCATCTCGGTGGCGATGAATCCGGGCGAGATATTTTTTGAATGGAAAATGGTGATGATGTTCAATAAGTATCCGCCCACGCCGCTTTATGGATGCTCCAAGCTGACGCTCGGTCTGGATAACCGCATTATTTATCAGCGGGATTACTTTGATATGTGGGGCGATATTTTCAATGGCATTCCGTACTTCCGCGGGCCGTATCGCAAGTTTTTACGACGGCATTTTGGGTAACGAAGACAACAATGAAATGGCCTGATGAACTCATCTTTATTCCCAACAGCCGAATGGCTCAGAAAACCACGACAGTCCGCATGAACGGGCGCGTGTGCGTGCTGACCGGAGCGACCTCGTTGTTAAGCTTGGCTGCCCCTGCCGCTTGGTAAAATCGGATTAAGTATATTGAGGCTTGACCTCGGATGCACTAGGTCGATCCCAAGAATTCCGGCTGGGCATTGCCTGGTGGTCAGTCCTTACAGCTTTCAAAGTTGTCTTCTGGCTGGGTGACCACATATTCCCCGCCAAACTCTTTTCTCTACAGGGTTCTCTTGGATATTCGTCCGCTAATGTACTGGAGATACTTTACTTTTTTTCTATAGTATGCTTAACATTCGATATTCAATAGCCGTGGTAGGGGCAGGGGATTCGTTCCTCGAAAATTAGCAAAGAAACACAAGAATTTGCATCTTGGATCGATTGAGTCAGGCTGAGCCGAGCGATACGGAGGCGAAGACCCTGGACAGTCCTCACCGGGTGAAGGGTAAAGATGGCGAACGCAGCCCGCTTTAACGGGCTTTGGCTCTGAGCCCGGGGGTCATCCCCCGCCGAATGGTATAGCCAGTTACTTGGTCAGGAAAAATATTCGTTTCGCGGAACGAATAAGAAACGAATCATCACATCGCCATCTGTTAACTTTACAATGAAGAAACCCTCGATAAAAAATGGGGTTTCAGGGGAAGATATTCGTTCTTCTTTTTTTCTTTTTAGAAACGAATGGGGGGGCCTGGCCGAGGTTTTTTAAGCGGAGCGAATCGTGCGCGCTCTGCAATATAAAGTCGAAGAGCGCCATATCGACGATATCGCGAAGCACACCGTCCCGGTGCTCTGCCGGGATCCCTGTGGGACGAGTCTTTGAAGCACACCATTGGTCAAGGCGGCTGTCGCGCAGCATATCATCCCGGTGCTCTTCCGGGACATCGTCCCTGCCAGGGGAGCCTCGTGGGATGAGGCGCCGATATCATCGCCGTTAGCGGACAACTGATTGCGCTGTTGTGTTATCATAAATGCCTGTTTGTATTCTTGTAAATTTATTTCTCGTATCAAGAACCGGAACGCTTGTCAATAAAAAGGAGCCGCAATGTACTTCGACCTTCCACTGGAACAACTCAAGACTTATCGACCCGCCCGCCAGGAACCCTCTGACTTTGATGCATTCTGGCAGGAAACGCTGGTTCAGGCTCGCCGATCACCGCTGGCGGCGCGCTTCGAGTCGGTTGACTTTGGATTGCAGACCATCGAGACTTTCGACGTGACTTTCAATGGCTACGCTGGACAACCGGTCAAGGGCTGGTTGCTCCTGCCCCGCCAGCGTTCCGGACCATTGGCCTGCGTTGTTGAAACCATCGGCTACGGCGGCGGACGCGGCTTTCCGCTTGACTGGTTGCTGTGGAGCAGCGCTGGTTATGCCCACCTGGTAATGGACACGCGCGGGCAGGGGAGTGTCTGGCGGCCTGGTGATACACCCGACTTGCCGGTGGATGGTTCCAGTCCCCATGTTCCCGGCTTCATGACGCTGGGCATCCTTGATCCGAAGACCTATTACTACCGCCGTCTCTTCACCGATGCAGTCCGGGCTGTGGAAACAGCCCGCAGCCATCCGGCTGTGGATGCGGCTCGCGTGGCGGTGACCGGCGGCAGTCAGGGCGGAGGGATCACTCTGGCAGTAAGCGGGCTCGTGCCCGACGTGGCCGCCATTATGCCGGATGTCCCGTTTCTATGCGCTTTTCGCCGCGCTGTTGAGATCACCGAAAATGCCCCGTACTCCGAGATCGCCCATTTCTGCAAGATCCATCGCGACAAGGTCGAGACGGTCTTCAACACACTGTCCTATTATGATTGCGTCAATTTTGCCGCCCGGGCCAGGGCTCAGGCACTCTTCTCCGTCGCCCTG
>CAIQQN010000148.1 GCA_903873975.1 uncultured Anaerolineales bacterium | reverse complement strand
GCCTGCCAATACATGCCCTGTGTCGAGACAGAGGGACAGGTCGAACTCCTCAGCAAGTTCGAGGGTCAGGTCAAGGGGAAACTCGATGGTCTCGATGGCCAGGCGTCGGCTGGGGAGACCGGTTTCGGCGAGGATGGTCCGGATGCTTTCACGCGCCCCGTCCTGAAACTGACGCAGGATCAAAGTCCGGGCAAGTTCCGAGATCTTCATGTTATAGAACTCCGCCGCCAACGCACCGGTGGCATGCAGCACGCAGACTTCCGGCTCGATGGGAACGGTTGCCTTGATCGATTGCACCACCGCCTCCACCGAGCCTTTGCGCACCGGACTCAGCGGCGTGGACGGTTCCACCGACCACAATGGCAGGTGGAGGGTATACGAGAGGTTGTTAGATCTAAGGGCAGCCAGCCTCTCGACCGATTCGGGGCTGTAGACATTCGGCAGGAACATCCCCAGGTCGCCGCCCAGTTCGACGGGGTTAAAGCCTTTGTCGAATAGATTTTTTGCCAGCCCGGCATGGTCGAAATTCAGGATACCCGCCATGACCTGGTCGGCGGGGACGCCCGGGGGGATAAGGGCTTCCAGCTGCATTGCCATGATGCCAAAGCGCATAAAGTTCTCCTTTGTCGGTATCATTGTACAAAATTCGGAGAATTTAGGCAACATAAAAACCGCTCCAGTTTTCCCGGAGCGGTCGAGGTTATTGATCAGGTTCAATTATCCGCTTTTACGCGTCCAGATGGTACGTGTGATACGGGTTCTCGCACGGGTTGCCCCAGGCAATATGCATTTCGCGGGCTGTCAGGTCAATCACCATGGCATTGACCGTCTTCTCGCGGTCGAGCGGGTTGCTGGCGTCAATCGAATGGTTGCAAATGGAGTTCGAGAAGTTGACATGGTCGCGCTGGATGGCCTGTAACGTCTTGATTGTGTGCTGGTCATCCCGTTTGATCAGCCGCAGGGCACGGAAATAGCGCACGCGCGAGGCCACCAGGTCTTCCGGTTCGCGTTCCACCTGCTGCATATTTTCCGAGAGATAATGGTTGGTGTGAACGATATAACCTCCATCTCCATAGAGAATGGCAAAACGCCGCGCCGAGACCTCCACCGAATACAACTCGCCGCTCTCGTGAACCAGCAGGTGGTTGTACCCGGCCGCGCGCTGCGCTGAAAGCATGTGACGGATCGCCTCATCCGGTGTTTTCGAAGCCAGTACGGCGCGCGAAACCACCGTGCGCGGTGTACCGATGCGTGAGTCGCTCGGATAAACAGAATCGCACATCTGGGCAATGCCGTAAGCATTGAAACCGATGTTGGGCAGTAACCCGCCATAGGTCATCGCCAGGAACGGCGGGCCATTCTTAGGATTGGCAAGGACGATGAAAACATCATCCTCGTCCTCTGGAACCCAGTCCTCATTGTGGGCCAGCAGCACATGCCCGTCGGCGGTGCGCTCATCATTGACCGCCATGCTGGTACAGCGCGTCAGGTGCAGGGCATCCATCGTCACCGCTTCCATGGCGTTGATGACCACCAAGTCCTCAAAACCAACATCTGCGCCCTCGGCGATGCCCATCAACTCGTCCACATACTGCGGATAGCGCTCCTGGGCAAACGGCAGGTACTTGCGGGCCTGGATCTGCGCACCTGCCCAGGTCAGCTCCAACTGCTGGTAGGCATCCGCAACCAGGTTGCGTCCGTTCTCAACGCCATGCTGGACCTGCTTTTTACAGGCTTCGCCGATCTGACGACCCATCTCACGGTGAGTTCCGGAGACGCGGACGAGCGGGGGCGGATTCGGGTGTAATGGGGGCTTGACTTCAGGGGCCATAAACAACCTCTCTTTCTGCCTTACAGCGGGGTATCAGGGATTATATCATTGCCACCCAGAAAACAAGAAACCGCTCCGGAACCCCGGAACGGTGTGAGTACCATCCGTGTAACGTCCCGCAGGTTTCTGTAGATTGGGCTTGCTTTCCGCCCAACCTGCGGGACGTTGTAATATCAGTTATGATTCTTTCCCGGCACGCGGTTTGCGCTGCGGAGCAGCTGGTTCAGCCTCGGGGGAGTCGAGTTCGGGTGCGACCGAAGCGGCCGGTGTGACCGGGACAAGCGGCGCAGGTACAACTGCGGCGGGTGCGACGACCAATTGCGTCCCGAAACGGGTCATGAGTACCGCGCCCAGTCCTGCCAGACCCAGCAGGAATGGCACCAGCCAACCGACACAGTTCAGCACCGGGATGCCGGTCAACGCTTTTGCCACCAGAGTCAGGGCAAAGACACCCAGTCCGGCTGAGAATGCCGGATGCCAGTTTTGATGAATGGCTGTGGTAAAGCGCTGCCCAATTTCATAGCCGATGGCAATCCAACCGAAGACAGCCACCACGACCAGGGCAACCACGACGGCGGCCGCCACCGGAATAAGAATGATCGTAACGGTCAACAGGAGCAGTGTGATCGGGGCCACAATGACCGTCAGCAGTCCAAGACCACCCGCTGTCAGCGGCTGCGCCATAACGGCATGGGCTACACGGTTAGCATGAGGAGCCAGGAAGAGCATCACAAGCATGGCCAGCACAGCCAGACCAAGTGCCTGTCCGAAAGCGTTCAACAGCGATCCAAATGGGTTGAAATTGAGATTGATGCTCGGGACCGCCGGCTTGGCCGGGGTACCGGGGGTGACCGGGGTGATGGGGATAATAGTGACAGGATTGGTGCCATTATCCCCATTGCCGACCCAGGAGGTGGCCGTGTTGAAAATCTGTCCATCAATCTGCGCACCTTCGGTACGCTCAAGCGAAGCGCCGACGGTGATAAGGTTGCCATGGATGTGCGCAGAAGCACCGATGGTTACCGAACCTCCGGTAACAGCCACATCGCCGGTCACTTCGCCATTTACAACCAGGCTGCCGCCAAACAGGACAACATTGCCGTTCACTATTGCCCCTTCTTCAAGAGTGGCTGTACCGCCAAAGACCAGCAGGTCGCCAGTCAGGGTCTCGCCGTTCTTCAAGGTGAAGGATTGGCCAAAAATCACCTGACCATCAAAAGCAGGGCCCTTGGCAGCTGCTGACTGGATCGGCACAAAGACCAGCAGCGCCAGCAGAACGAGAGAAGCAATTCTTACAGTTAGTTTCATGGTTACACTCCTTGCGGATATTTTGTAAATTTCATCAACGAGACGACCCACACCAAACTCCATCCGCCCGCGGCAAACAGGATTACCGCCCAGATATAAGCAGGGACGAAGCCCGGAACAACCTTGAACAAAACCATCCCGGCCCGGAAGATCGCCTGGAGGGAGGCCCAGAATGAGGCCAGCGAGGAAATCCAGGAGGCCAGCAAGTTGACCGGCGACTGTAACAGGTCTTTGAGCACCGGCCAGGAGACCCTTAAGAACAAACCAAGCACGCTCAAGGTCAGTAACGCGAAGCCCCAGAAATTTCTCCGCCGCAAAGCCTGTTTCCTGGCTGCCAGCCGGACCTGGAACCGATCGGTAAAACCCATCGCGGGCGCGGCCACATTGACCGACTTCAATGCCAGGTTCACCTCTGCCAATGCAGCGCAGGAGGAGCACGTCCGCAGATGGGTGTTCAGCTGGTATTTCTGATCCGTGGTAAGGGGCGGGTTATCCAGGAGCCAGTCTTCAAAAGGCCGGTGATCCATAGGGCTTCCTTTCTGTGCGCACATGCGCCGGTTTTTCATCCCACAGGTCTGCCAGTGCCCGCCGTGCCCGGTGCAAACGGCTTTTTACTGCCGGGACGGTCAGTTTGAGGGCCTGGGCGATCTCCACTTCCGAACAGTCCTGCCAGTATCGCATGATGACAGCGGCACGATCGGTCGGGTCGAGGGATTGCAGGCAGTTGTGCAAGCGCTCGCGTTCCTGACGTTTGGCGGTTTCTGATTCCGGGTCCGGGGCGGAGCGGTCGGGGATGTCAGTCTGACCTTCTTCATCCTCGTCAATCGAGACCGCGTTAAACCGTCTCCGGCGGAGTTTATCAATGCAGTGGTGGGCGGCGATTGACAGCAGCCAGGTGGTAAAGGAACGTTCGCGGTCGTAACGGGCCAGGTTCTGGTACACCTTGAGGAAGGTCTCCTGGGCCGCATCTTCAGCAGACTCCGGCTCACCGAGCATCCGGTAGCAAAGGTTATAGACCGGTTTCTGGTAAGTTTCGACCAAATTTGTAAAAGCCTCGTCATTGCCCTGTTGGGCCTGGATGATCCAGGTCGTTTCGTCAGTCACTGTGGGTCCTCGTTGGTCGTTCTGAAAAGATATACGCAGGCTTTCGCCAGGAGTTGCTGATTATCCAAAGCCCCCGCGCAGACGCGGCGGCAGTTGGGCCGCGATGGCAGACATGACGGTTTGCGATGTGCGGCGGTCTTTCTCGTCCTGGCCGAGGCCGCGCGGCACCTGGAGCCGGTAGGCCGCGCCGAAGCGCAGGCAGAATTCCCCGGCCTCTTCGTACAATCCCACCGGCAGGAGGGGGAAGCCCTGCTCTGCCAGCAGCAGGACAAACCGTCCCGCCCCCGAGACAGGCCAGTTAAGCACGCCGCCGGGCTGGTCGCCACCCTCGGGAGCCAGGCCGAGAACGGCCTGAGGGTGCTGGCGGGCGAAGGCGAGCGTTTCCCGCACCGAGCGGGCGCGGGTGGCCACATCTTTTTCGCGCGGCGGCATGGGAGGCATGGTGGTGAAACCATAGATCTTCGAGAACCGCCGCAGGAGCCAGCGCGATCCGGCCTGGCCCAGCGGGGCGTACCATTTGCCAGGCCAGGTCAGCTCGCCGGTCATCACGAAGTGGATATCCACAGGCACGATCCCCGCCAGCGCCAGCGCCATCCACCAGGCATTGAAGCCGGAACGGTAGTAGTGGTTGAAAGTGATGAGACAAGGCCCGCGCTGTGGGATGTTTTCGGCACCCAGGACTCGCAGCGGCGGCTTTAGCTGTTCGAGACACAATTGCCCATCGTGGTGGAAGGAACGCTGGCCGCCGAAGAAGACGTTGGGAGCCAGGCGTAAATAAGCAAAAGGAGGGTAGGAATATTCCGGGAACATGATTTATTGAAGTATAGTTGAAGCCTTCGGTCAATGGGTTGTCAGGGTCTCCTGACCCTGACACAGTCAGAAACCATCCGAAAAATATGCTCCGGGCGGCGTCCCCGCCGCCGGGGACGGCGGCGAGAGCAATCTTAAAATAGACCCTAAAGGTTTTGGAAACCTTTAGGGTCTTCTATTGTTACCAGGCGTAGGCTTCCGGCGCTTCGCCGCCGGGACCGGGCCAAATCTCGTCGAGCTTTTTCAGAGCCGCCTCGTCCAGTTTAAGCTCCAGGGCGCGCAGAGAACCGGTCAACTGTTCCATGGTGCGAGGCCCGATGATGGGGGCCGTGACGACCGGGCT
>CAIQQN010000147.1 GCA_903873975.1 uncultured Anaerolineales bacterium | reverse complement strand
CGCCCCGGTACACCGCAACCTGATGGAACTGCTGATCCTCCTGCAGACCCTGCGCCTGGATTCGGCCGCCCGCATCACGGCCGTCATCCCGTACCTGTGCTACGGGCGCTCGGACAAAAAGGACCAGCCGCGTGTGCCGATCACATCACGCCTGGTGGCTGATATGATCCAGATCGCCGGTGCGGACCGTTACATGACCCTCGATCCGCATGCCTACCAGATCCAGGGCTTCTTTTCCATCCCTGGTGATGTACTGAATGCTTCGCTCATATTAATCAACTACATTCTGGTAAACTTGCGCCTCAATCTCAAGGATCCGGTTGTCGTGACTGTGGATCTGGGCTATGCCAAGAAAGGCCGTAACTTCGCGGCCCGCATTGACACCCCGATTGCATTCATCGAAAAACGCCGTGTCGCCAACAATGCCAGGGCTGAAGCGCTGACGATTATTGGTGACGTGAAAGACCGCGATGTCATTCTGGTGGATGACGAGATTGATACCGGCCGGTCCATCGCGCAGGCAGTCAATCTCATCAAGGAGAACGGGGCGCAACGTGTCTATGTTGCTTTTGTCCACCCGATCTTCTCGGCGGATGCCGCACAAAGACTGGCAGCCTTGCCTGTCACCGAATACATCACCACTGACAGTGTGCCTATCCCGTTGGAAAAACAGGAAGTGCTTGGCAAGCGTCTGACCATCCTGACCGTTGCTCCGTTGCTTGGCGAAGTCATCCGCCGCGCCCATGAGGGCCGCAGCGTGGGACAAATGTTCAATGAATAACCCATCTGAGCGAACCTGTGTCTGGCCGAAAATTCTCAACTGGAGACCATTATGAAAGGCAATGACAAGATTATTGAAAAGCTCAATTTTCTTTTGGCTGATGAACTGACAGCTATCAGCCAGTACATGGTACAGGCCGAGATGTGCGCCAACTGGGGGTACAAACAACTGGCGGAAGTCATCGAAAAACGTGCGATAGACGAGATGAAACATGCCGAAAAGCACATTGACCGCATCATCTTTCTGGAGGATATACCGATTGTCAGTGAATTGAATAAAATGCACATCGGCGAGGCCGTTGAACCCTTTCATAAGAATGACTGGGAAGCCGAAAGCAGCGCCATCAAAGCCTACAATGATGCCATCAAGCTGGCAGTGGAAGTGGGAGATAATGGCACGCGTGAGATGCTCGAGTCTATCCTCAAAGATGAAGAGGAACACATTGACTGGATCGAAGCGCAATTCGACCAGATCAAACAGATGGGCATCCAGGTGTATCTCTCGGAACAGATTTCGTAGGGGCGCAGGTACGCGATCCTCTTCGATTGACCCAAATACGCAGCCCATGCCCGAACTCCCCGAAGTTGAAACCATCGTCAGGACTCTGCGCCCAGCGCTGGTCGGTAAAACCATCCTCTCCACCGACCTGCGCTGGCCACGCACGCTGGCTGCTCCTTCTCCAGCAGTGTTCAAAAAACGTCTCAAAGGCCAACAGATTGAATCCATTTCCCGCCGGGCGAAATTCCTCGACCTTCAATTGTCCAATTCGCATCTCCTTATCCACCTGCGCATGAGCGGGGACGTGCTGGTTGTCCTGGGTGGGTACCAGCCGGCCAAACATGACCGGCTGATTGCGCAACTTTCGGAGGACACCAGCCTGATATTCAGCGACCCGCGCAAGTTCGGGCGCGTCTGGTTGGTGGACGATCCTGCTGAAATTTTCCATGACCTTGGACCGGAACCGCTCTCGGAGGCATTCACTGCTGATTGGTTATATTCATCCTTGCGTATCCGCCGGCGGCAGCTCAAACCCCTCCTGCTTGACCAGACCTTCCTGGCTGGATTGGGCAACATCTATACCGATGAAGCTCTGCACCTGGCGAAACTCCATCCGCTGCTGCTCTCGGATTTGGTCACTAAAAAACAAGCTAAGGGTTTGTGGCAGGCGATCCGGAAGGTGCTGGAGGAAGGCATTCGCCGAAATGGCGCCAGCATAGACTGGATCTACCGCGGCGGGGATTTTCAGAACCATTTCCGGGTCTATGGGCGGACGGGTGAGCCTTGCTCTGTCTGTGGGACGCCGATCGTACGTACCACCGTCGGCCAGCGCGGGACGCATTTTTGTCCCAAATGTCAGGGATGCGTAAAACCCAAAAATCCTGTACAATAAACAGTGATGAACATAATAACAACGATTTTCCTTTACTTTGTCTTTGCCTGTTTGGGTGCAGCTGTCGGCGCTTTGATCCAGCGCGCCCAAAACCGGCGCAAGACTCCGCCGCCTTCTCAGGCTTCGACATCTGTGCCGCCAACTGAGAATAAACTCGCTTCCGAGGGAGATGTTGAAATTCTGCGTGCCTGGCGGACGCTTTCTGGAAGAGTATGGCTGGAAATGGATGGGGCGCGCCTGAACGGAAAAGAGTCTCTTCAGCCGGAGCAGCGTCGCCGTCTTGTGAACATGCTACTCGATTTGCGCCCATGGCTGGAAAACACTCCGGCGGCGGCTGCCGTCTCCGAGATTCAGCCTCGCCCGGCTGTTGCAGCAGTTTACTCGGCTAGGAAAGATAAGCCAAGCGTTGAAGAGTTCAAGCCTGTACCGGTGCTCAAGAGTATCGTGGAACAAATTGACGATGTACTGCAAGCTAAACTGCTGGTCAGTCCATTTAAGAACCGCGATATCCACCTGACGGAGGGACCCGGCGGCATGGTGTTTGTCAAAGACGGGCTGAAAAAGTATGAGGGAATTGATACCGTGCCTGAGCCGGAGATCCAGGCGCTCATCCGGCAGGCCGCGGCCGAGTGGGAAAAGATGCCACACGTACCCTGAAACGTCCCGAAGGGTTGTACTGGGATATTGAGCCGTTTGAAAAAACCTTCGGGAAGGCGCTATTTTTATAACATGTTCACCAGGTAAAGTTCCCCGCGTTCAAACCCGCGTTCCAGATAATAGTAACGTGTGCCCACCGCCGCGATGACCGCCATCCGGCGGTACCCTTTTGCACGGGCGAGGTTACCCGCCTCTGCAAGCAGCCGCGTACCGAGACCCGTATGCTGGGCGGCTCCGCTCTGCTCGGTTCCCACGGCCAGCGACTGCCCGTAGATGTGGACTTCACGGATGATGGCTGCCCCGTTCAGCTCGGCAAGACCGGTGGCGGGCGAATCCGCTCCCGGAAGGGAAAGCCGCAGGAACCCGGCGATTTGATCCTCCGGTGTGACGAATGACAGGAAGTGTTCCTCGGCTCCGTCAGGATGGTAGACCATATCATGGAGGCGCAGGGTAGCAGGTTTCACTTTCTCACCTCGCACCTCGCGGCAGCGAATGCAGTCACAGTGCGTCCCGCGCCGGGCCATTTCGACCTGCACATCCTGCCGCAGGCTGGTGCGTTTGTTCCCAGAAACAACATGGGTGGATGGTATGTCGCGGATGATGCGGTTGACGCGGCAGTAGCGCGGGATGGATGGTTTAACATCCGCAATGAGATGGACAAGTTCGTCGGTGGTGTAAGGTTGGTATTCGCCGCGTTTCCAGATTTCGTAGAGCGGCGCATTTTCGAGCAATTGCGTCGGGTAGATCTTGATTTCGTCCGGGCAGAGACCCTCCCACAGGTGGGGGAAGTCAGCCCGGTCGGATTCGGGTGTGGCGCCCAGCAGGTTGGGCATCCAGTGCAGGACGATTTTGAACCCAGCCGCGCGCAGCAGGGCAACGGCGCGATGCACTTGGACCACGGTATGACCGCGCTGGTTGATTTCCAAAAGATGATCATTCAGACTCTGCACGCCCATCTGGACTTTGGTCACGCCGAGAGTGCGGAACCAGGCCAGTTCATCCGGGGTGATTTCATCGGGGCGGGTCTCCACCACCAGGCCCACGTTGCGGTGTGAGGCGGATTCGTTGAGGCTGTGCGCCTCGGTCAAAGATCTCATCACGGAGACTGCTGGGGTTACAGAGTCTTTTTCAAGGGTTTCTCCTAGGGCAATGGCGTCCGGGGCAGGTGTGTGATCTCCATGTGCTCTGTTGTGAACCACTTTATTCATAACATCAAAGCAGCGCAAGACAAACCATGCCTGGTAATCCCGCCGGTAGGACGAGAATGTCCCACCCAGGATGAGCAGTTCGATCTTGTCGGTCGGATGTCCCACTGCCGTCAGGGCATCCAGTCGCGATTGCACTTGCGCATGCGGGTCAAAGTTATGCTCCAGGGCACGCATCGCCCCCGGTTCATCCGGTAAATAGGATTTCGGCATGCGTATATCGTCCGGGCAGAAAATGCACTTACCGGGACAGGGATAGGGCTTGGTGAGCACGGTGACGGTGGTCACTCCGGAGAGCGTCCGCACTGGCTTCAGGCGGATGGCAGCCAGCAGCGCCTCGTCCGGCTCCCACTCACCGGATTCGATCAACTGCTGGTATGCCGCCACCAGCGCGGACTTATGGAGCGGCGCGTCGTTCCAGGAATACTTCCGCAGGGCGGCCCCCAGCGGCTTTCCGAGGCGTACATCTTCCAGGGCGCGGCGCGCCTGGGCCATTTTTTCGGGGGGGAGGGAGCGCATTTCGCTCCAGTTCAGTTTCTTAACCATAGGTAAACACAGATATAATCAGATTATGAACGCCGATACCATCGCGCGGCTGCTATCCTTGAATAAACAATTCTACCAGACCTTCGGCCGGGAGTTTTCTTCCACGCGCCAGCGGCTCCAGCCGGGCGTTCAGCAGATATTGGATACACTGACCGGCGACGAGTCGCTCCTCGACCTGGGCTGTGGCAATGGCGAACTGGCACGCGAACGGATGCGGCGCGGACAGTGTGGTCCATACACAGGTGTGGACTTCAGCCTGCCTCTGCTCGAAGTAGCCCGGCATGGCTGGGAGGATGCCCCAGCCACGTTTATCCGCGCCGACCTGGCTGCCGCGGACTGGGATAGGCGCATGGTCACGCCTACCCACCAGTTTTTCGACCTGGTGACAGCCTTTGCAGTGCTTCATCACATTCCCGGAGCGAGCCTGCGCCTCAACATTCTGCAAAAAGTCCATGAACTGTTACGCCCTGGCGGCCAATTCATCCATTCGGAATGGCAGTTCCTGACCAGCGAAAAACTCAAAATTCGCCTCCAACCCTGGCAGGAGATCGGTCTCTCTGAAACGGATGTGGACCCTGGCGATTACCTGCTCGACTGGCGCAGCGGTGGGCGCGGACTGCGCTACGTGCATCACTTTGACGAGGCGGAGTTGGAAGCCCTGGCTAAGGCCAGCCGGTTCCGGGTCCGCTCAGCCTTCCTTTCGGACGGGGAAAATGGTCAACTGGGCTTGTACCAGGTCTGGGAGGCGGTATGAAAACGAAAGAAGAAATCGTCAAAAACTGGCTGCCGCGTTATACTGGTATGCCGCTGGAAGCGTTCGGCAAGTACATCCTGCTGGTCAATTTCAGCAATTACATTCACATGTTCGCCGAGATGAACGGCACGCGCGTCTGCTGCGAAGACAAACCGATGCCCAACGCTACTGCGGAGGGAATCACGATCATCAACTTCGGCATGGGCTCTGCCAACGCGGCCACGGTCATGGATCTGCTTTCGGCCATCAAACCGAAGGCCGCCCTCTTCCTGGGCAAGTGCGGCGGGTTGAAAAAAAGCAATAGCCTGGGAGATTTGATCCTGCCGATTGCCGCCATCCGCGGTGAAGGCACATCGAATGATTACTTCCCGCCGGAAGTACCAGCGCTCCCGGCCTTCAACCTGCAAAAAGCCGTTTCGACCACCATCCGCAACTACCACCACGACTACTGGACGGGCACGGTTTATTCGACCAACCGTCGCGTCTGGGAACACGATGAAGAGTTTAAAAAATACCTGGTCCGCATCCGTGCCATGGCAGTGGACATGGAAACCGCAACGATCTTCACCACCGGCTTCTACAACAAGATCCCATCCGGGGCGCTGCTGCTGGTCTCCGACCAGCCGATGACGCCGGATGGCATCAAGACCGCCGAGTCTGACAAGCAAGTGACGGAGGAGTTTGCCTTGCTTCACCTGCGCATCGGGATCGATTCGCTCAAGGAAATCATCAATGATGGGCTGACTGTCAAGCACCTGAAATTCTAGTGTTTTTCCCTCGCATTAAGAATGAAGATCTAATGCTCATCGCCATCACACGCCTCGTCAGCCCGGCTATCAACCACTGCGAACTCACCCACCTGGAACGCGTCCCAATCGATCTCGAACGTGCCCGTCTCCAGCACCATGCCTACGAGGAGACCCTGAGTGGCTTGGGCGTGGAGGTCCACTCGCTGCCTGAAGAGCCGTACCTGCCCGATTCGGTCTTTGTCGAAGATACGGCCATCGTGCTGGACGAATGTGCGGTTCTGACCCGGCCGGGAGCCGATTCGCGCAGACCTGAGACCGAGTCCATCGCTCGGGCGCTGGCCCCCTACCGAAAACTGTTCACAGTTCAACCCCCCGGCACAGTGGACGGCGGCGACATACTGACCGTCGGTAGGACAATTTTCGTCGGGCTGTCCAGTCGCAGCAACCAAAAAGCAATAGACCAGATTCAAGCGTTCTTAAAGCCGTATGGCTACACAGTCAAAGGCATCCGTGTGACCGGCTGCCTGCACCTGAAATCGGCAGTCACACAGGTGAGGGCCGACAGGCTGCTGATTAACCCAGCCTGGGTGGACAAGGTCGATTTTCCCGACATGAAGTTCATCGAAACAGACCCGTCTGAACAGTATGCTGCCAACGCGCTGATGGTTGGAGGAACTTTACTCTACCAACCCGCCTATCCGAAGACGCGGTCACGCTTGGAAGCGGCGGGCATTTATCCCATGCTGGTGGACGAATCTGAGTTGGGCAAGGCGGAGGGGGCGTTGACATGCTGTGCGCTCATTTTCAAAGTCTTTGGTGAAATATAATGGAAGGATAATAAGGTAGAATAGATGTGATTTTATGCACAAACATAAAAACAGGAATTACCATCGTGCTTAATGTCAAAATTCTCAGCCTCCAGTACCCCGAACGATACGTTGTCCGGCGGCTGGTCACGGCTGCACAACAGGAGCTTTTGTCGAAATATCCGCATCTGGAACTTGATATCGCCGAAGTAACAGATCCCGGGGAGATTGGCAAATATGCCTACGTGCTGGTTTTACCCACCCTGGTCATCAACGAAAAAGTAGTCTGCAGCGGGCGCTTCCCGGCCAAAGAGGAGGTCGCTGACTGGCTGCTGGAAGCGGTGGAAGAGAGCTAAATCACCACAACCTCCCTTCGAAACAAGAAGGGAGGTTGTCTTGTATCTTTTTGGGGAATGAGTATCGTTACGGGTTCGCTGGACGCAGGGTTGCGTCGAGGTGGTCAGCAGGGACACTGAATAAAGTGTCCGGCAGGGTCAGGGGTGTGTAAGTTATGCCGGTGCCAATGCTTCCGTATGAAATGTAATACAACTGTGTTTTAGCGCTATCACCGCTGTTGATATTTTGGTAGGCAAAAAGGAGGTATGATCCGTCCGGGCTGAAGCGGGCTTCGGTGTAGCAGCAGGAGGTTTTAAGCGGGTCGAGAACATCTCCTTTCTTCGTCTCTGTATTGTACACATATAAATAACCCAGTTCATAGCGGTAAATGCTATTGAGCACAAATAACGTGTAACCATCCCAGGCAAAGGATGCAATGGTCGGGCGTTTACTAAAGCCAGTCATCGTAAAGCGGGTGGAGGGGAAGCTATCCATTGGCTGCGGAGAAGTACTGTCGCAGGTGTGGATATCAAAAATGCGGATCATGTCCACCTGGTTGCCGCCTTCCACGCTCTTGGTGTTTACAGCGATTTTTTTCCCGTCACTCGACCAGCGAGCAGCTTTAGGAAAAGATTGGTTTGCAAGATTGCCGTAGGTAAAACAGCCTTTCATATCCACCAATTGCAGCCAGGTGCGGGCATGTGAAAGGGCGGTCAGATCAAAGGGCACCACATACAACACGCGGTTCAGGCTGATGGCCACCTGCTTGCCGTCTGGAGAGATCTCAAAAGCCTCCAGGTAATCGGCCGCAGTGAAACAGGTCAGCTGCGTAACTACTCTGTTTGACATTGCAACGGAATAGATGCATTTACCGCTGATATAGAACACGCTTTGACCATCCGGCGACCATTGCAGGTCATTTTTCTCCGAGACGTCTTTTGTGAGCGGGGTCAGATTGCTGCCATCCACGCCCACCACCCAGATGTCATTGTTGTTCAGGAAGGCGATCTGATCTGCACCGCCGATGCTCGGCAGCTTAGGAACGGTCGGCGTGGGGCTGGTGGAGAGGGTGGGAGTATCGCTGGCAACCGGTGGGACGATCACGCCGGGAGTTTTCGTAATCGTTGGTGTTCGGACTTCCAAGGTATCTGTGATTTGAGCGATTGGGGAACGCGTTGGTGCAGGGGCACCCAGGAACGGGATCTTATCCCTTAACAGGATGACTCCGCCGACGGCCGCGACACACACCAGCAGGGCGGCAGCTCCCAGTCCGATCCACAGACCCGTTTTTTTGCGAGGCGCGGCGGGGCCGGGTACCTGCCCCGGTTTCGCCAGCATGGTCTTGGCAACAGGCGCGGGGCGTTTGCCAACGACAGTCTTGGACGGCGCGACGAGTGTTTTGTCCACATTTTCCAGGTCCGGAGTTTCGCCGCGTGCGACCGCATTCAACGCCTCGGTCAGTTTTTTGACCGTCGAGAAGCGTTGGTCGCGATCTTTTGCCATTGCCTTATCGATGACGGCTCCGATGGCGGGCGGCAGGTCAGGTTTTACATCCAGGATATGCGGGACGGGGTCGGTGATGTGCTTGACGACCACGCTCATGGGTGTGTCGCCCTGGTAAGGCTGCTGGCCGGTCAGCAGTTCGAATAAAATGACGGCCAGGCTGTAGATGTCGGAGCGCCCATCGATGTTCTCGCCCTGGGCTTGTTCCGGTGACATGTAAGCCGGGGTGCCTATGATGGCGCTGCCAGTGACGTTGGTCTGCGCGGCGGCGATTTTGGCTATGCCAAAATCGGAGATGTAAGGTTCGCCATACTGGTCGAAGAGAATATTGCCGGGCTTCAGGTCGCGGTGGATGATGCCTTTGGCATGGGCATCATCGAGGGCGGGGGCCAGGCGCTCGAAAAGGTGTGCCACTTCCTGGATGGACATCGGTCCATGCTTCATCCGGTCAGTAAGCGCGCCGCCGGTCATGTAGCGCATGACAAAATAAGGCTGACCTTCCTCCTCGCCGAAGTCGTAGACCGGCACGATGGCCGGGTGCTCGAGCATGGCGATGGTCTTAGCTTCGCGCTCAAAGCGGGTGCGGAACTGCGGATCATGCAGCATCTCGCGCGGCAGGACCTTGATCGCCACCTCGCGCTCGAAGCGCGGGTCGAAGGCATGGTAAACGGTAGCCATGCCGCCTCGGCCGATCTCAGCCTTGATCTCGTAGCGTCCGAACTTTTGTGGCTCCATAGGCTCTGCTCCTCGCGTAAACCCGTAGACTCGCCTGTGCCGAGATGCTCTTCAATTATAGGATTTTAGTTAAAAATTTCACGCACTGTCCTAGTATAGCAACGGATAAGAGGAAACGCAAGAATTTGGTATAATTCCTTTACTGCCCCAGTAGCTCAACGGATAGAGCAGAGCACTCCTAAGGCTAAGGTTGTGGGTTCAATTCCCGCCTGGGGCACTTCCTGATAAAACTTTAAGGAAATTCTAATCAAAAAGTACTTGCAATTCTCTTGAATTTCATGTAAGATAAAGTCTCGAACGCTTGGGTGCCCCCCTCACCCAGGCGTTCGAGCTTAATTCAATAAAGAAAGAGCATCGTCGCAATTTGGCGAACTTGTAGATGAAAAGCCGGGCAGGAGAAGTCCTGCCCGGCTTTTTTGATTCTAACGGAATGAAGGGGCGCAAGTCCGCACACTATCAGTGAAAATAAATTCCCCCGGTTGTCTCTGAAATCGGTTTCCGTGTAAAATCAACCAGAATTCTCGGTAAGGAGGTTCTCCCATGATCATCGTATACATCCTGATCACTTTGCTTATCCTGCTGCTCGCCTGGTTCGTGATTGCCCTCATCTGGGGCAAGCCGTGGACCATCAAATTGCTCTACACGCGCACCTTCCTGCACTTTGCCCTGAAAGGCCCCGAACTACTGACCATGCTCGGCATCCTCGAAAAGTTCGGCCTGCATGGTCACAACGCCAAACTCTCGGACGCCTCGGTGGAAAACGAAACCAAAATGTACAAGTGGATAAAACGCGACCTCGCCCTCCTGCGCAGTTACCCTCGCAAACGCCAGTCCCCGGACATCCTGCTTTCCACCGACATCATGGACTGGTTCCTGGATGACGTGACCCGGGCTGAAAAATTCCGCTTCAACGACTACCCGCTCAACCAGATGTTCGGCATCCAGTCCGAGATGCCCAACTTTATGATGACCATGCACCCAGTGGTCAGCAAACTCGAAGGGCGCAACTATGTCAAACGCCTGAGCCGCTTTGGGATCAAGTTCGACCAGGTACTGGAGGGACTCAAGGTCCGGGAAGAACAAGGCGTACTGCCACCCAGGTTTGTCTTCCGCCGCGTGCTGGACGAGATGACCGCTTTCATCGGCCAACCAGCGAACGAGAACCCGCTCTATACCGTTTTCAAAGACAAGTTGACCAAACTGGAAAAGGTCAGCGCGCGGGACCGGGAAAACCTGCTCGCCGCGGCCAAGACCGAGATCACCCGGACGGTTTATCCCGCCTACCAGAAGTTCATCGCCTACTTCAGTGCGCTGGAGCAAAAAGCCACCACCGACGACGGTGTCTGGAAACTGCCCGAGGGCGGCGCTTATTACGCAAACTGCCTGCGCAGCAACACCACTACCGGGTACACGCCGGAGCAGGTGCATGAGATTGGCTTGAAAGAAGTGAGGCGCATCGAAGGGGAAATGATGGCCATCCTGGAGAAACTGGGCTACAAGGATGTCGAGAATGCCCCCAAGAATCTGGCCGAGTTTGGCAAAGAGGAACGCTTCCTCTACCCAAACACGGATGAGGGTCGTCTCGCCGGCCTGGCCGAATACCAGCGCATCCTGGACGAAATGAACGCCGGGCTTGACCCGTACTTTGCTGTCCGACCGAAGGCCGCCCTGAAGGTCGAACGCGTCCCGGAGTTTCGCGAAAAGGCCTCCGCCGGGGCTTACTACCAGCCGGGCGATCTAAGTGGGAGGCGTCCGGGTGTCTTCTACGCCAACCTGCGTGACATGAAAGAAGTCCACAAGTTCGGGATGAAAACGCTCGCCTATCACGAGGGCATCCCCGGTCACCACTTCCAGCTTGCGATTGCCCAGGAACTGAAAGGCGTTCCGTTCTTCCGGCGCATGGTGCCGTTCACGGCCTATGTCGAAGGCTGGGCGCTGTACGCCGAGAAATTGGCGCGTGAGATTGGCTTCTACAAAGACGATCCCTACGGCGAACTGGGCTGCCTCGATTCTGAGTTGTTCCGCGCTGTGCGCCTGGTGGTGGACACCGGCATCCATCACAAGAAGTGGACCCGCGAACAAGCCATCGAGTACATGGAAGCCCACACCGCCAGCGCCCACGAGAGCATCGTCAGCGAGATTGAGCGCTATATCGTCATGCCCGGCCAGGCCTGCGCCTACAAGATTGGCGAGATTAAGATGGTTGAACTGCGCGACAAGGCGAAGAAAGCCCTAGGCGACAAATTCGACTTGCGCAAGTTCCACGATGTGGTGCTGAAGAGCGGCTCTATGCCGCTCAACATCCTCGAGCGCGTGGTGGACGCGTACATTGCGTCAACATTGTAGAGGCGGCTGAAAACCAAGAAAGCGGAGGGCAACAGCCTTCCGCTTCTTCATTTTCAGGCAGCAAGGACCAACATTGTTTCAAGGAGTGGGTGTGGGGGTTGCAACCACGCCAACCGGGGATGTCTCCACCAGTTGTTCCCAGAGAAAATACAGCATTTGCAGGGCAGTCAGGTTGCGCATCTGCATGCCATATTCCAAACTATGTGGAATGGAGAAATCGGTGAAATTGGTGTACGAAACGGAATTGAGGTGCGCCGGATCGATCAATCCATGGCCAGGCAGAGGCTGAGCTGCCAGCCAGAAATTCCAGAGCGGCAGGTCGTATTCCAGGGCCAGGCGGGCGATGGTGGCATTGATGGAATTATCTCCTTCAAAGTCATCGGCCTTGGTGCCCAGGATGGGAACAATGCCTTGGGCAATCGTATCTTCGATGATGGTACGCATGTTGAGCTCGAAGGATGCTGGGGCGTGGTGGACGTAGTAGGCTTCATCGGTGCCGATGGAAATGATGGCGAAACTGGGATGGTCGAGGCGGTACTGGCAGTCAAGCAGGGTCTCATGGGCTAGGCACTGATCGCCGGTCCAGAGAGTGGTCAATAGACCGGCGGTATTCAATCCGCTTTTAGCGGCCAGGCTGGGGCGTTCAAAGGAACCCTGAAAATAGTCAATGGCGGGCTGGAGGTACGTATAATCTCCCAGAT
>CAIQQN010000146.1 GCA_903873975.1 uncultured Anaerolineales bacterium | reverse complement strand
TAGGAAACCGCCGCGCCGTAAATGATGCCGATGACGGCCAGCAAGGCCATCCAGGGAGCCGCCTTGAGAGCTGCTTGCGGGAACATCGTCAGGTTGAAGCGCAGGAAGCCGTAGGTGCCCATCTTCAGCAGCACGCCCGCCAGGATGACAGAACCGGCCGTGGGGGCTTCCACATGCGCATCCGGCAGCCAGGAATGCAGTGGCCACATCGGCACTTTGATGGCAAACGCCGCCGCGAAGGCCAGGAACAGCCAGAGTTGGATGCTGGCCGGGATGCCGCCCTTCGCGATCAGCTCCGGTACGCTGAACGTTCCCTGGTAGATGCCCAGCCACAGGATGGCCAGCAGCATCAGGATGGAACCTGCCATGGTGTACAGGAAGAACTTGATGGCGGCGTAGATGCGCCGCGGTCCGCCCCAGATTCCGATCAGGAAGTACATCGGGACGAGGGTGAATTCCCAGAAGATGTAGAACAGGAATAGGTCCTGCGCCAGGAAGACACCCAGCATGCCCACTTCCAGCAGCAGGAAGAAGATCATGAAGTCCTTGACGCGCTCCTCGACCGCTGTCCACGTTGAGAGGATGGAAATCGGCGTGAGGAAAGTCGTCAGCAGGACCAGCAGGATGCTCAGGCCGTCCACGCCCATGGCGAAGCTGATGTTCCAGCCTGCCACCTGGATCCAGGGCAGGGTGAAGCCCAGTTGCAGGTCCGGGTTGGACTTGTCGAACAGGGTCAGCATCCAGATGGACAAGCCAAAGGTCAGCAGCGAGGCGGCCAGCGTCGTCCAGCGCAGGGCGTTCTTCCTGTCTGGAGGGATGAAGAGCAGGACCAGCACACCCACCAGGGGGAAGAAGGTGACCAGAATGAGGGGATTCAGAAAGAAGTTCATTGTTCAATCCTCGTTTTCGGGTGTCGTTGCGATATCATCCCCCTGTTCTTGGGGGAGGAGCGTTCTTAGCGACGAAGCAACGACACAGAGATCCATTATTTCAAGATCAAATATCCCAGAATAACAACCACACCGGCCAACACCGCCAGCGCGTAGCTGCGCACGAAACCGTTCTGCAGGCGGCGCAGGTCACTGGAAATGCGCTTGGTCAACCTGCCCAGGCCGTTGGCGATGGCGTCAATGAACTGCTGGTCGACGCGCAGGTCCAGCACGGTGCGGGAGAGCCAGTTGTAGGTCCCGGCAACGACCTTCTCATGGAACCAGTCGTGCCAGAAGCGGCCATCGATCACGTCCGCCAGGAAGCGGGCGATATCCACATAGCGGTTGACGAAGACAGCCCAGTAGGCCTCGTCCACCCAGTACTTGCGCTCGAAGACAGTGAAGACCGGCCCGAGCAGTTTCTTGAGCGGGTCTTTCTGCCCCTCCGCCAGTGGCTCGCGGCCGTAGAGCACCCAGGAGAGGCCGATTGCCACCAACGCCAGAACCGTGGAGAGGCCAGCAACCAGGAAATTGAACTCACCCGCCTCGACGCCTGCGATGGTATGCTCCAGCCAGAGTGTCAGGCTGTGCACGCCCGGCAGGTTGAGCACCCCGCCCAGGATCGCAGCGGCCGCCAGGATCATCAGCGGAACAATGATGACCTTCGGGCTTTCCTCAGCATGGGCAACGGCTGCGTGCCGGGGTTTGCCGAAGAAAACCATCCAGACCTGGCGACCCATGTAGAAGGCGGTCAGGAAGGCGGCAATCGTCAGCAACAAATAAACAGCCGGGAATTTTTGGAACGCATCCGCCAGGATCTCATCTTTCGACCAGAACCCGGCCAGCGGGAAAATACCCGCCAGCGCCAGCGCGCCGATCAGGTACAGCCAGAAGGTGACCGGCATCTGCTTGCGCAGGCCGCCCATGTTGCGCATGTCGTTGGGGTCAAATACCTCTTCCGAATGCATGGAGTCCGGCGACTCCGTCGCCGGATGTCCAGAGTCTAGAGATTCCGGCTTCCCTGGCCCGGATTGATTAGCGAGGTGGTGATGCCCGCGCTCCAGGCCGAGGATGACCGAACCGGCGGAGAGGAACAGCAGAGCCTTGAAGAATGCGTGCGTGACCAGGTGGAACATACCGGGCACGAAAGCACCCATCCCGACCGCTGCCACCATGAAACCAAGTTGCGAGATGGTCGAGTAGGCCAGGACCTTTTTGATGTCATACTGCCCGACTGCAATCGTGGCCGCGAACAGGGCCGTGATCCCGCCCACCAGCGCGACCGCCGTCTGCGCCTGCGGCACCAACATGTAGAGGGGTGCGGAACGGGCCACCAGGTAGACGCCGGCGGTCACCATGGTGGCGGCATGGATGAGCGCTGAGACCGGGGTCGGGCCGGCCATGGCATCCGGCAGCCAGACGTACAACGGCAGTTGCGCCGACTTCCCCGTCACTCCCACCAGCAGGAAGAGGGTGATGAAGAGGATCACACCGGGGGCAACGGAGGCAACCTGGGCAGCCTGGGTAAAGACCCCGCCGAACGACAGGTCTTTGAAAGCCCAGAACATGGCAAAGCCGGCGATCAGGAAACCAAAGTCGCCGATGCGGTTGACGATGAAAGCTTTGCGGGCGGCATTGGCATTGGCGGTGGAAGGCCGCCCAAGGGTATCTTTGTCGTACCAGAAACCGATCAGCAGGAACGAACACAGGCCCACGCCTTCCCAACCGACGAACAGCATCAGGTACGAGTCGCCACTGACCAGGATCATCATCATGGCGATGAACAGGTTCATGAAGACGAAGAAGCGGCGGTAGCGGCCAATATCGTTCTTGAAGCGCACGTCCTCGTGCATGTAACCGATGGCGTAGATGTGGATGAGCGTCCCAACACCGGAGACGACCAGCATCATCAGCACCGAGAGCGTATCCACCCGGAAATTCCAGGCAATGTTCAAATCACCGATGTGGATCCAGTCCGCGAACGGGATCACGACCGCTTCGCCGCTGCCGGTCCGCAGTGCAACCCCCAGCAGTACCGCCACGACGAAAGCGAACCCGGATGCCGCGCTGGCCACCGCGCCGATGGCCTTTTCATTCATTCGGCCGCCGAAGATGATGTTGATCAGCAGGCCGGCGACCGGCAGGAGGACGATCAGGGGAACGAGCGAGAACAGTCCAGAAGATCCCATATTGCCTTATCCTTTCAGACTGTTCATAAGGTCGACGTTGATGCTGTGCTTGTTGCGGAAGATGATCACGATCAGCGCCAGGCCGACCGCCACTTCTGCCGCAGACACCGTCATCACAAAGAAAACGAAGATCTGACCGGTCAGCACGCCAAAGGAACGGGCAAAAGCCACGAAGGCCAGGTTGGCAGAGTTCAGCATCAGCTCGATCGACATGAAGATGATCAGCGGGTTGCGCCGGATGAGCACACCCAGCGCACCCATGGTAAACAGCATCGCCGAAATTGCCAGGTACCAGGAGAGAGGTATTGTCTGGGCCATTACCCTTGTTCCCCTTTCTCTTTTTTAGTCAGGACGATGACACCCACCATCGCCACCAGCAGCAGTACCGAGGTCACTTCGAAAGGCAGGAGATACTGGTTGAACAGCATCATGCCCAGGGTGCGAAGTGCTTCGGTGGTATTGACCGACGCCTCCGGGTTGGCAAGACTGGCAGTCAACCGCAGGCGCTGGAAGAGCAGGAAGCCCGCTTCCGCCAGCAGGACGGCGCCTAGTACGATCGCCAGTGGGCGCTGCCAGGACAATACCTGCCCCCTGGGAAGTCTCTCTGAACCCAGCAGCATGATGACGAAGAGAAATAACACCATGATGGCCCCAGCGTAGATTGTCACCTGAGCCAGTGCAATGAAGGGTGCGCCTAATAGTAGGTAAAAAACCGCCACCGTGGCGAAGTTCAGCACCAGGAACAACGCCGCGTAAACCGTGTTGCGGCTGACCAGCAGGCCGGCCGCCGAGGCGACCGCCACTGCTGCTAAAACAATGAAGAGGATGAGTGTCAAGTTCATGGGCTTCTCAATCCTGTGGATCTTTCATTTCAGGGACCGAGCGGGTGTAGACACCCGGTTCGGTCTTCTGCGGCGTGGGCCTGGCATCCGCCGGGAGGGGTTCGATCAGCATTTCCTTTGGATAAATTGACTGGCGGCGGTCAGTGAAAGATAGTTCGTATTGGTCGCCCAGCACAATCGCCTCGGTCGGGCAGGCATCCTCGCAAAAGCCGCAGTAGATACAGCGCAGCATATTGATTTCGTAGGTGCTGGCGTAACGGTCACCGGGCGAGTAACGCTGTTCGTCAGTGTTCTCGGAAGACTCAACGAAGATGGCGTCTGCCGGGCAAGCCGCCGCACACAACGCACAGCCGATGCACTTTTCCAGCCCGTTATCGTAGCGCTTCAGGATGTGCCGCCCGCGGAAACGCACTTTGACTGGCTTCTTCTGCTCCGGATACTGGATCGTCACCGGCTTGTCGAGCATCATGCGGAACGTCGTCCAAAGACCACGCGCCAGTTCGACCATAGGCTCAACGACGCGCATAATCTTTCCTCCTTAACGTGCGGTCAACCAGCGCGACCGCCACTCCTGCCACCAATAAAGAAGCCAGCGGGATGATAATGATCAGATGCGAGTTGACCTGCTGCGCCAGGATGATCCCGACCGCTGTAATGAAGACCAGTGCCAGGGAGAGCGGCAACAGGACTTTCCAGCCGAAGGCCATCAGCCGGTCATAGCGGATGCGCGGGAAGGTGGCCCGCACCCAGATCATTCCAAACAGCAGGAGGATGATCTTGACGAAGATGTAAATCGGTCCAAGCCAGGGGAACTTATCCACAAACGGACCGTTATAGCCGCCGAAGAAAATCGTCGCTCCGATGGCACTGATGGCGATCATCTTGGTATATTCGGCCATGAACAGCAGGGCGAACTTCATGCCCGAGTACTCGGTATGGTAACCAGCGGTCAGTTCCTGCTCTGCTTCCGGCATGTCGAACGGAGCGCGGTTGACCTCTGCCAGCGTGGCAATCAGGAAGATGACTGTTCCAACCGGCTGGAGCACCACAAACCATTTCGGGATGATATGGAACCAGTAGCCACCCTGGGCAATGACAATGTCAAGCATGCGCATCGAATTCGCCAGCAGGATTGCAGAGACGAACGACAGTCCCAGCGCAATTTCGTAACTGATCATCTGCGCTGAGGAGCGCAGGCCGCCCATCATGGCGTACTTATTGTTCGATGACCAGCCCGCCAGCACGATGCCATACACCGCGATCGAAGCGACGGACATGATGTACAACACGCCCACATTGATATCGGCGATATACAGGTTGAGGTGATAACCGAAGATATTGAAACTCGGTCCCCACGGGACAACTGCCGTGATGACGACCGCCGGGACTACAGTGATCACCGGGGCCAGGGTGAAGATCAACTTATCGGCCTTGGCCGGGGTCAGTTCCTCTTTGAAAATCAATTTCACCGCGTCGGCGATGGGCTGGAGAATGCCCCACGGCCCAGCGCGGTTCGGGCCGATGCGAGACTGGATGCGGGCCAGCGCCTTGCGCTCGTAGAGCGTCAGGTAAGCAAAGCCGCCCAGCAGCACCAGCGCCCATACGAACCCTTTGATAAGCCATTCCAAAACGAGAAGAAAGTTCATGGATGCCTTCCTTAAGCTTTCTTCAACTCGGCTACAGCCGGGGTGTTGATCGGGAAACCCATACTGCGCGGCAGGAGTACCACTGACGCCGGGACAGTCGCATCGAGCCGGACCTCGGCCCGGAACCCGTTAACTTTGACCTGTTCACCCGCGGCAACGCCCAGCTTCTTTGCCGTCTCGGGGTGAAGGAGCACGGTCGCTTCGCC
Source organism: uncultured Anaerolineales bacterium (assembly GCA_903873975.1). Lineage (GTDB taxonomy): Bacteria > Chloroflexota > Anaerolineae > Anaerolineales > Villigracilaceae > UBA877. The sequence continues at coordinate 21,716 of CAIQQN010000146.1, read as the reverse complement.
GATGTGAGCCCGGAGCAATTCGGAGGTGGTGACGGTGATGCCGCGGTCGTAGAGGCGCGTCACCGGCACTGCCAGCCACTGGTCCTCGTCCGGGCGGAGGGGTTTGCCCAGCGCCTTGGTGTCTCTCCCTGTGGCTGAGGGGGACAAAGCCAGCGCCACGCCCAGCCCCTGTTTGTTCTCATACGTCGTGCCACCGTAGTACAAGTCGTCGCGGCCGACGATGGGCCACTGCTCGGTCGTCTCAGCCAGTTTACGGTAGGAGAACCCGGCGAATGCCCTGACCGAGGCAGCCAGCCTTTCCATCACCAGCGAGGCCGAGCGGCCTTCCAGTTCGAGGCCGAGTTCTTTCGCAATTGCGGCGGTGATAGCAAAGTCGGCTTTGGTTTCACCGCGCGGCGGGACTGCGGGATAGAAGCGCTGCACACGCCGTTCGCCGGAGGTGAAGGAACCTTCGTGTTCGGTGTACGCCTGCGCTGGGAGAACAACGTCCGCCAGTCTGGCGGTTTTGGTCAGGAAGAGTTCCTGCACAACCACGAATTTGGCTCCTCCTAGCGCCTCCGCCAGTTTCGGGTCATCGCCGGCCGGGTCGGCCGCCACGACGTAGACAGTCTTGTCTTTGAGCAACCTGGCCAGATCATCAGCCGGTTGGAAGCCGAGTTCCCAGGCACCCTGGTCATTGGCACGCGGCCAGACGCCGATCAGGCCATTGTTCGGCTTGCCGAGGCGGGTCCTGACCAATTCAGCGCAAGCCGCCGCGACCGCCGTTGAACCGTCCAGCCCGAGGCCGTCCGAGCCATAGAGAACCGCCAGATTCTCCGCTGCGGTGATCGCCTCGCCGATTTTGTTCTTCTTCGTCAGGCCACGGACGGTTTCAGCTTCGTCGCCATACGAATATCGAACCGCGAATTTCGAATAGCGTTCCAGTTTCGTCTCGCGGGCATTGGCGATAATAAGCGTGGCGCCGCGTTCGGCGGCCTGCTTGAGGCGCAGGAACCAGAGCGGGGCTTCGTTGTACAGGTCTGAGGCCACAACCAGGATTGTGGTTTCTGTGCCCATGTCGGAAAAATTTGTCCCGGTAGAAATCCCACAGGAAGTGGTCAGTTCGCCGCCACCCATGTGGGTATAGAGCAGCGCTTCGCCGCCCAGGCTGTCTGCCAGTCCTTTCAGGTTGAAAAGGTCTTCGTTGGAAAGCCGCCCGCTGGCGAGGATGACGGAGTTCTTCTTTGCCGCGGCAAAAGCCTCCGAAACGGCCTGCAGACTTTCGGTCCATGAAGCGGCGACCAGTTCGCCGTTCTTCCTGACCAGCGGCTTTGCCAGCCGGTTTGTATCTTCAGTGAAGTGATAAGCAAAGCGACCTTTATCGCACATCCAGATCTCGTTGACGGCTTCGTTCTGTCGAGGCATAACACGCTTGATGGCGACTTTACCGCCGGACTTGGCCTCACGTCGGGTGTTGAAGGTCACGTTACAGCCCACCGGACACTGCGCACAGATGGAGGCAGCGTCTTTCATTTCCCAGGGGCGCGCCCCAAAGCGGAAGTCGGCGGTGGTCAGGGCGCCGACCGGGCAGATATCGGTGGTGTTGCCGGAGAAGACCGAGTCGAAGCCCGGCTCGGAATTGGTGATGATATCGGTGGCGCGGCCGCGCTGGTAGAAGCCCAACACCGCCTCCCCGGCAATCTCATCCTGGAAGCGGATGCAGCGGGCACACTGGATGCAGCGTTCGCGGTCCAGCCAGATGAGGTCGCCCAGCGGGAGGTGCTTGGCAGCGTGGCTCTTTTCGTCATATATAAAGCGGCTCTGCGGGGAAGCGTGCGCCATGGTCAGGTTCTGGAGCGGGCATTCGCCGCCCTTATCGCAGACCGGGCAGTCCAGCGGGTGGGAGGTGAGCAGGAACTCGAGGATTTCCTTCTGCGAGGCTCTGGCCTTGTCGGACTGGCTTAGCACGACCATACCATCGGAGACCGGGGTGGTGCAGGCGGTTTCGAGTTTCGGCCCGAAGCTGATCTTCGGCTGGTCGCCATCCATTACCACCTGGCCGGTGGCGCGGTCCACGACCGGGCGTCCAACTTCGACCATGCACTGACGGCACATGCCGACCGGCTCCATCTTCGGGTGGTAGCAGAAGACCGGGATGTCAATGCCAATCTGTTTGGCAGCGTTCACGATCAAGGTCCCTGCAGTAACCAAGACCGGACGCCCGTCGATCGTCAGGGATACCATTTTAGCCATGCTCGCCTCCAACGGTGGAGGGTTTGAAGTCGGCCGGGAAACGCTCGATGGCTGTCGTTACCGCCATGGTGGAGAACTCACCCAGCGGGCACAGGCACTTGTTCTGCATCTGCTTCGCCACCAAATGGAGCAGTTCCACGTTTTCCCTGGTCGCTTCGCCGCGCTCGATGCGCTCGATCAGGTGCAGCATCCAATAGGTTCCTTCCCGGCATGGGGTGCACTTGCCGCAGGATTCGTGCTTGAAAAAGTGGATGGTCTTGTTGATGACCCAGTCCAACTCCACTCTGTCGTTGATGACGATCACCGAAGCAGACCCGAGGTCCGCTCCAAGCGCCCGGACGGAGGCGTAGTCCATCGGGGTGTCGAGGGCCTTGTCATCCGCCACGATCATGGCGGACGAAGCACCAGCTGACATGATGGCTTTGACCGGACGCCCGTCCGTCACGCCGCCCCCGCAGGTATAGATGAGCTCGCGGTAGGTGGTGCCGAAGGGCAGTTCGTAGTTGCCGGGCTTGTTAACGTGCCCGGAGAGCGAGAAGATCTTGACTCCGGCGCTGTCGGCTGTGCCGAGGGCCTTGTACCAGTCGGCTCCTTTTTCGAGGATGAGAGGGAGGTTGGTGAGCGTCTCAACATTGTTGACCACGGTCGGCTTGCCGTACAGGCCGTAGACCGCCGGGAAGGGCGGGCGGATGCGCGGAAGGCCGCGTTTGCCTTCGATGGATTCGAGCAGGGCGGTTTCCTCTCCACAAATGTAGGCACCCGCGCCAAGGTGGGTGTAAATGTGCAGGGAGTAATTCGTACCGAAGAGCCTGTCTCCCAGGTAACCAGCCTTCTCCATGTCGGCGATCTTCTCATCGAGGAGTGCTGCCACGCTCCAGAACTCGCCGCGCAGGTAGACGTAGGCCGCATTTGCTCCGACCGCGTACGCGGCGATAGCCACGCCTTCCAGGAACTGGAAGGGATTGCTTTCCATAATTTCGCGGTCTTTGAAAGTACCCGGCTCGGACTCGTCGGCATTGGCCACCACGTAGTGCGGCCAGATATTATTGGGAATGAAACTCCACTTGATGCCGGTCGGGAAGCCTGCCCCGCCGCGCCCGCGCAGCCCGGAAGCCTTGACCACCTCGGTCACTTCCTGCGGTTTCATCTTCGTCGCAGCCCTCTGGAAGGCTTCGAAGCCGCCGTTTTTCTGGTAAACGTCCATGCTGCCGATGTCGGGAAGTTCACGGTGACGGAGCAGAAGGTGAGCCATTACTTCACCTCCTTGACCGACTTGCGCAGGGCTGCGACGAGTTCCATGGTTTTGTCCACGGTCATATTCTCGTGGTATTCGATCCCCTCGCCGCTCTGCAACTGGAACATGGGCGCCTTGTCGCACCCGGCCAGGCACATGACCGCTTCGACGGTGATCATCCCATCCGAGGTCGTCTCGCCAACCTTGACGCCCAGGTTGCCGCACAGGTCCTGCAGGAACTTGTCGGCGCCGCGCAGAGCGCAGGGTAGGTCGGTGCAGACCTGCATGCGGTACTTCCCGCTTTTCTTGTCGTGGTAGAGCGTGTAGAAGCCGACGATCTCGGCCACTTCGGTGGAGGTAATGTCGAGCATCTGCGCGATGTCTTCCAGCGCGGCTTTGGTGACCAAACCCTCGTCACGCTGCGCCAGATACAACAGCGGCATGACCGCCGAACGTTTCTGCTCCGGCGGATACTTTGCAAAGATCTGTTTTATTTCCTCAGGATATTTTTCAGCAAGCATAAAACCTCACACCTGACATTGGGGCACTTGACTCGTGGCACTTACCGGTCCACATCTCCCAGAACAATATCAACCGAGCCAATGATGGCGACCAGGTCGGCAACCAACACGCCCTTGGACATCAATGGCAGGGACTGCAAGTTATCGAACGAGGGTGTCCGCCAGTGGATGCGGTACGGCTTTGGGCCTCCGTCACTTTCCAGGTACACGCCCAGCTCGCCGCGCGGCGATTCGATCGCCGTGTAGATCGACCCCTGCGGGGCATCGAAACCCTCGGTCCACAGTTTGAAGTGATGGATGAGCGCTTCCATACTGACGCCGATCTCCGAACGCGGCGGCGGGACGAATTTATGGTTATTCGAGCGCACCAGCCCCATCGGCAGTTTGTCCAGCGCCTGTTCAACGATGCGAAGGGCCTGGCGCATTTCCTCCAGGCGGACCAGGTAGCGTGCGTACACATCGCCTTCGGTGCGGGTCGGGACCTCAAATTCATATTGCTCGTACCCGGAGTAGGGCCGGTCCTTGCGCAGGTCCCACTTGACGCCGCTGGCGCGCAGCATCGGGCCGGTCACACCGAAGTTCAGGCATTCTTCGCCGGTCAGTTTGCCAATACCGTAGGTGCGGTCGAGCATGAGCGGGTTGCGGGTCAGGAGCGCTTCGTACTCGTCAACGCGCCTGGGGAATGTCTTGAGGATGTTACGGACAGCCGCTTCGAACTCGACCGGCAAGTCCCGCCACAACCCGCCGGGGCGGATGTAGGTGGTCATCATGCGCTGGCCTGAGCACATTTCCAGGATATCCAGGATGTACTCGCGTTCGCGGAAGCAGTACAGGAACATGGACATGGCTGCCAGGTCGAGAGCCGAGGTGCCCAGCCAGACCAGGTGCGAAGCAAAGCGCTGGAGTTCTGCCAGGATGACACGGATGGCCTGGGCGCGCGGCGGCACATCCAGGTCAACCAGCTTCTCGACCGCCATTGAATAAGCCAGGGTGTTGCCGACCGTGTCCAGGTAGTCCAGCCGGTCCGACATCACCTCGGCTTTCTGATAGGTCTTGGCTTCCATGTTCTTCTCGACCCCGGTGTGCAGGAAGCCGATGTCGGGGATACAGTTAACCACGATCTCGCCGTCCAGTTCGAGCAGAAGGCGCAGCACGCCGTGGGTGGAGGGGTGCTGCGGACCCATGTTCAGCAGCACGGTTTCGCCCTGGATGGCCCGCTCGGAGACCAGGTGTTTCAAATCATCTACGGTGATTTCTTGAATATCAGGCATGGCTGCTATTCCTTGGCATAGGGCTTGCGCAGGTTGATCTCTTCAAAGTTGAAGGTGAACTGCGGTTCCTCGTAGCCCAGCGGGTAATCTTTGCGCAACGGGTGGCCTTCCCAGTCGGCGGGCATCAGGATGCGGCGCAGGTCGGGATGACCCTGGAATTTGATGCCGAACATATCCCACAGTTCGCGCTCGCGCCAGTTGGCGCTTCGATAGATATGAGAGACGGTCAGGAGGGATGGGTTGATACCCGGCACCGGTACACGCAGGGTCAGGAACAGGTGATTGGAGACCGAGGTGAACTGGTAGATGACGTGGAAGCGGGGTTCCTCCTGCGGCCAGTAATCCACGGCGGTCAGGGCAGAGAGCAATTCAAAGTCCAGATCATGGAGCTGCTGGCAGGCCGAGACGATTTTCTCTGCTGGGATGACCAGGCTGACTTCACCGCGGTACTCACAGGCGGCGCCCCCGAACTCTTTTTCCAACTTCCCGATAATGGGTTGCAGTTTCTTTTCCATGCGCAGCCTCTATTTCTTGACTTCGGCGAATTTCATGCCGCGCACTTTTTCATAGAGTGTCAGCACGCCATGGATGAGCGCCTCAGGCCGCGGCGGGCAGCCCGCCACGTAAACGTCCACCGGCACCACCTCGTCCACGCCCTGCATAATGGCGTAGTTATTGAAAACGCCGCCGCACGAAGCGCAGTCGCCCATGGAAATGACCCATTTGGGCTCGGGCATCTGGTCGTACAGGCGGCGCAGGACAGGCGCCATCTTGCGCGAAACGCGCCCGGCCACGATCATCAGGTCCGATTGGCGCGGCGAGGGACGCATCAGTTCCATCCCAAAGCGGGACATGTCATAATGAGCCGCCTGGGCAGACATCATTTCAATGGCACAGCAGGCCAGCCCAAAAAGCATCGGCCACATGGCATTGGTCCGGGACCAGGCCACAGCCTGTTCCAGCGTGGTGGTGGCGATGCCCATATTACCGAGTTTTTGTTCTACTCCCATTCCAACGCTCCTTTCTTCCACGCGTAAAAATAACCTACCAGTAAGATGGCGATGAAAAGGAACATCTCCCCCAGGCCAAACAGGCCCAACTGGCGGAAGACGAGCGCCCAGGGCAGGAAGAAGACGGTTTCGATATCGAACAGGATGAAGAGGACAGCGATGAGATAGAACCGCACCGGCATCCGGCGTGTGCCGGGACCGATGGGATTCATGCCCGATTCATAGGGCATTGCCTTTTTGTCGGTAGCATGTTTCGGGCCGAAAATGGTGCCCAGCCCGATGGCGATAAAACCGATCAGTATGGTGACCAGGACAAATGCGGCGATGGCAGCGTATTCGAGAAGCATGGATTCTCCTCAGGGATGGACTTGGCGTACCTACCGGCGGCAAAGTATAACATAAGACGGTTATTTAAACACATTATTGTGAAAAAAGGCACGAATAAAAATAATAAACAAGGGCACTTAATATAAATTGCCTATGGAAAATTTCTCGATGATATATGCCGACGAGATGAGTAGAGGGGTAGGTAAATTATCCATGTGATTAACATCTCTATTGCAGATATTTTACCGAATTACCCCAAATAATCCCTCAAAAGGCGGCTGCGGGTTGGATGGCGCAACTTCCGCAGCGCCTTGGCCTCGATCTGGCGGATACGTTCGCGCGTCACGTTAAAATAGCGGCTGACCTCCTCCAGGGTATGGTCCTTGCCGTCCACCAGGCCAAATCGCAGTTCGAGCACCTGGCGCTCGCGTTCGGAGAGCGCGGTTAAAGCATGTTGTACCTGCTCGCGCAACATTTCGAGCGAGGCGGCGTCCAGTGGTTCAAGTGCATCAACATCTTCGATAAAATCGCCTAGCTGACTGGAATCCTCGTCCCCGCTGACCGGTCCCTCGAGCGAGATCGGCTCCTCGGCAGAACTCAGGATACGGTCCACTTTGGTTGTCGCCAGCTCCCAACGGTGCTGGAGGTCCGAGGCAAGGGGTGTCTCCTCGGCGCGTGCACGCAGTATGATTTGCATATCTGCCGGGGAGAGGAAACCGGATTCGAGCGCAATTTCATGGTTGGTCGGGTCACGACCCAGTTGCTGGGTCAGAGCCCGTTGAATCCGCAAGATGCGGGTGATGGATTCGAACAGATGCACGGGGATACGAATCGTGCGCGCCTGCTCGGCAATCGAGCGGTTGATGGACTGGCGGATCCACCAGGTGGCATACGTGCTGAATTTGTAGCCCCGGCGCGGGTCGAACTTGTTGACCGCCCGCAGCAGGCCGAGGTTGCCCTCCTGGATCAAATCCAGGAACGAAATACCGCGCCCTAGATAACGTTTCGCCACGCTGACCACCAGCCGCAGGTTGGCGCGGATGATGGCCGCGTTGGCCTCGTCAGCGCGGGCGCGGATAATTTCAACCTCGCGTGCCAGTTCGGGTTCCGCAGGCAGGTTGTGGAAGAGCATCCGCTGACCGGGCAGGTCATGGTGGGCCTGGAGGTAGTTTAGCAACCAGGTGGCATACTCTTCCGGCAGAATGTAGAAGATCACATAGACAATGTAGGCATGGCTCACCAGGCTGTCCCACAAGGGATCCTTGCCCCACAGTTCGCGCTCGATGTACGAGTGCAGGTAAGACGGCGCGTCGCAGTTCTCCCAACCCCGGTGCAGGCGGTGTGCCTCGGCCAGCAGCAGCGCAGCCTCGGGAATGCCTACGTCAAGGCGGCCGGCATCCTCGCCGAGGCGCTTCCAGGCTATCAGTAAATCACCCAGCAGGCTATGGTAAGCAGCCGTTATCGGCGATCCGGGGGTTTTTTTTTCCATCCAGCGGCGCATGGTCAGCAGGATGACGCGGCGACCTTCGATCATGGCCGCCAGGCGGAACTCGCGGGGAGCGTCCAACAGTTTGACCTGCCCGATCTCCCGCAAATACAAGCGCACCGGGTCTTCTGACAGCTCAGCCGCCAGTTCAACCCGGTTCAGTTCGAGCGTATCCTCAACTCCCTCGCTGGTCAGTTCATCCCTCGCTGAAAGGCCTTCCTCCGGATCGACGGCCAGTTCGAGTTCCTCTTCGGGTTCGGACTCCATGGTCTCCGGGAGCAACGCTCCCAGGTCCGCAGAATAAGGCTTTTGTCTTTGTTCAGGGCGGACTTCGGGTTCGGAAGGGTTCGGGCTGATCGGGCGGAGAGGCGGTCGCGGCCTGGGTTTAACTGTGCGGGTCATTGTCCCTCATTACGGCGTCCGTTCTGTTTCAACTGCGCCTGGTCAAGGCCGCGCAGAAAGGTGGAATATTGCTGAACCATGTCACGATAAGATTCAGCGCGCAAATCACCGGATTGCTGTGAATCCTCCTGCAAAAAGCGCAACTCGTTGATGCTCTCGGTCAGCGTCGCGCGGCGGATCTTCACCACCACGCGGAACAGGTCTTCGAGCAGGCGGTCGTCCACCGGGTCGAGTTCGCCCGGCTTTGCCGCCAGTTCATCCGCCAGGCTTTCCAGCGAGGGCGGCAGGTTCTGGCGCAGGTAGTCGCTGGCGTCGTTGCCATCCTGCTCGAGCGACTGGCGCACCAGCCGGAAGAGCACCTGATGGTCAGTATACCCGAAATCTTCGGGAGCCATGCGGCCCAGGCCGGCTTCCAGCAAACCGCGGTCCAGGCGGTAAAGCAAGTCAGGGCGGCGGATGAGCAGACTGAGGATATGGGCCTCCCCTCTGTGGGACGGGGAGAAGGTGGGTGTGACTGCGGGCGGAATTTGCTGTTGTATGGCGGGAGTCTCGACCCGCGGCCGGGGCCGCCGCACTTTCGAACCCGGGGCCTGCCCGCCGCTGATCGAGCGCTCATCCACTTTCAGGAAGCGCGCCAGCCGCTGACGATACGTGTCACGCTCGACCGGATTGGGCAGGTCTTCGATTAGAGGTAACACCTGCGCGGCAATTTCGGATTTAACCTTGGCATTGCCCAGGTCACGCCCGACAGCCAGCGCACCCATCACATGGACCACGATAGGTTGGGCATTTTCGATCAATTTTTTCCACTGTTCCGGGTCACGTTGGACGATCTCATCAGGGTCGAGTTCGTCGGGCATGGTTGCCACGCGCAGGTCCGCCTGCAGGCGGGCTTCGTGGTGCAGGAGACCGCGGGCGTCGAAGCTGATCTCATCCTGGCGGTCGAGAGTCTGGCGCGCCGCTTCCAGCCCGCGCAGGACAGCTTTTTGCCCGGCAGCATCCGGGTCCAGGGCCAGGACGAAAGAGCGGGTGAACTTCTTAAGCAGCCGCAACTGGTCTTCGGTCAGGGAAGTGCCCATCGGCGAGACCACGTTCTCGAACCCTGCCTGGTGCAGGGCGATCACATCCAGATAGCCTTCCACGATGATGGCCTGATTAGCGGCCCGGATGGGTTTGCGTGCCCGGTCCAGCCCATAAAGCAGGCGACTTTTGCTAAAGAGTGGCGTCTCGGGCGAGTTCATGAACTTGGGGACATCGTTCGGGTCGAGAATGCGCGCCCCGAAGCCGGTTATCCTGCCGTTCTCATCACGGATGGGGATCATTAGGCGGTTGCGGAAGCGGTCAATGAATCCGCCGGATTCACGCTGTGAGATGAGACCCACGTCGAGCAGTTCCTGCTCGGTATAGCTTTTATCTTTGAAGTGGTTAAGAGCATTGTCCCAGCCCTGCGGCGCATAGCCCAGACCGAAAGTCTCGATGGTGGCGTCGGTCAGGTGGCGTTTCTCGTGGATGTAGTCCAGGGCAAATTTACCGGCGGGAGTTGACAGGTGATAACGATAGAATGTCACCGCCTCTTCGAGGAGGGTCCGCAGGCGTTCATGGGCTTCTTTTTCTTCCGGTTTCTCAGCCTTGTAAGCCTCAAGTTTGACACCCGCCCGCTCGGCCAGGTAACGCAGGGCTTCTTTAAAGTCCCAGCCTTCTTTCTTCATCACGAACTTGAAAATGTCGCCGCCCTCCCCGCACTGGCCGAAGCAACGCCAGGTCTGCCGGTCAGGGGAGACGATAAACGAGGGCGTTTTCTCGTTGTGGAACGGGCACAGGCCGGAATAGTTCTTTCCGGCGCGGCGTAGTTTCACGGTCTCTCCGATCATCTCTACGATGTCAATGCGGGACTTGATTTCATCAATTTGGGACATGGCCTGGTTGAATCTCCAACCAAAAACTGAAGTAAATGAAAATAACAAAAAGAAAGCGGTGCATGGTTTCCCTCCGCAGAGCGAAGCCATACAACCCTTGCAAGGATTTTCCTACATAAGTGTAGCGCATTTCTGCTAATCAGGTTTCGCTTTCAACAACTCCTCCACCATCTCTTCAGGGACCTGGACAGCGACCAGCTCGCCGCGCACCGTGTTGATGCCATTGGCAACGATCCATTCCTCGATAACAATTTTCCGTCCTTTGACTTCTTTTACTTTACCACGTATCTCCAATTCAATGCCCAATGGAGTTGGTTTGAGATAATCCACATGCAGGGAGGCGGTGAGAAAACGAAATGCAGGTTCGGTATCCATGGCGCGATTCTCCGCACGATAGGCGGCCGCCGCGGCTGTCCCTGTGCCGTGGCAGTCAATGAGAGAGGCGAGCAGTCCGCCATAAACGTATCCGGGAATGGCGATGTGGTACGGCCTGGGCATGAAATGACAGACAGATTCTTCCCCTTCCCAGTAGCTCTTGATCTGGTGCCCGTGTTCGTTGAGTTTGCCGCATCCATAGCAGTGTGCCAATACGTCGGGGTAGTAATCCTGAAAAGGTTTTTGGGTCATGGAAGGCTATCCTGAAGGGAGAGTAATGAAAGGAGAACGAGAAATCCTGATATTAACTGCTGTAACTTTACAATAAAACCACCTCGTAGGCAAGTGGGAATCATCAAAGCTTTTGAAGTCTTCAGTCATATGGAGTAGAATTGCGGCATTGCACTCCAGGAGCCGCCTGCATGACCATCACCCCAGCCAATGCCGAAACTTTCATCTCCGTAGACGTGGAAACCGCCGGACCGAATCCATCCCAGTATTCGCTGCTGGCAATCGGTGCCTGCTGTGTGTTCAATTCAGAACAGATATTTTACATCGAACTCAAACCTGTTAGTCTGTCATTCCGCCCGGAGGCCCTGGAATCCTGCAGCTTTTCCATGGAGAAACTAGCCGAGGAAGGTGTGGACCCTGCCGAAGCTATGCAGCGCTTCGAGACCTGGCTGCAGGAAGCCCTCCCAGCCGGTCAACACCCAATTTTTGTGGGCTTCAACGCTCCCTTCGACTGGATGTTCGTCAACGACTATTTCCACCGCTTCCTGGGGCACAACCCCTTCGGTCACGCGGCAATTGATATCAAATCCTACTATATGGGGCTGGCAAAAGTACCTTGGGCGGAAACCACCATGCAGTTCGTCGGACGGCGCTATCTAAACCAGCCGGCGCTGATCCACCATGCCCTCAGGGATGCCCTCGACCAGGGTGAAATTTTCCGTAAACTACTGCTCGAAGCGGCGGGGCAGCAAGATGAATCCGTGCTATGATTCCCTTTGAAACCAGCCAATGAAAGGAACCTGCCATGAGCAAATCCAAATCGCCTGCCGCCAATTTGAAGAACATCATCGAATCCGCCCAACGCCTGGGTGTGAAAATGGATGAAGAAGCTGCCCTGCAATGGCTGACAGCCATAACAGCCGCGCAAACATCCGATGACCTTGTGGTGGATACCCGTTCGGGCGTCTTCGGCTATAAGGTAACCATGCTCGATTTCAGCCCAAAGGACCTGGACTATTTCAGGCAGATTGGCAAAATCGTTGAAATCCCCGACCGTCCTGGCGTTGTAGAAACCGCGCTGGCCCTTTCCGGGTCAGCCGCACAGTCTAAAATCCAGTCTTACCCGGGTGACTGCGACTATTTTGAACGCGTCAACATCAAGGCCGCCAGTCGCGAAGAAGCCTGCCGCATCATCGCAGATGTTATGCGCGAAAAAACCATCCAGGCAATGAAAGGACCAACCTTCCAATTGATCGAGGTCAAATTCGGTTCATACCCCTTCGATCTCGTCAGGGGTGAGGCTGCAAAAAAAGCGGGTGCACCCATTTCGTGGAAAGCAGAAGAAGTGCGCACCGGCCAATTTGACGCGTTCAAACCGGATGGCACCGCTGTGATCATCCGCTGGGAGGACGTGGCGGTCCAGCCCGGCTGGTGCAAATTGGACTGGGTGATCGCAGATCCGATTCGCGGCCGACTGGCTAATGCCAGCAATATGCTGGATGTGACCTGGGAAGCGCCGGATGGTTCCATCATCCCGCTGGACGGCTACCTGGACCCTTACTTCCAGGAAGTTTACCTGGATGCCGAGTCCATCCCCATTTTCTCCAAGCTGGCCCAGCATATCTCTGCCAACGCGCTGGATGATTATGTTACTGCACTGGAGAAGGAGGTCAGCAAATACCTGACCAAGGATCTTAATTATGGCAAGGCTGCCAAACGGATGTATAACGTCTTTCGCCTGGTCGGGCGTTATGAGGAAGCGGCTTATATCCGGGAGCTGTTCGACGAACCGGCTTCCATGCTCTACCAGGTCTGGTCGCTCATCCGCACCATTGAGGACTGCTGCAACCCTGCCTCGCCGATTACCGTGGAGCAAGTGCTGGCTGAAACCGACCAGTTGATTATTTCCGTGGTAAGTGCCATGGAAGGCGACGAGGAGACCGAAATTGTCCGCCTGCTCTTGAAGTTGCGCGATGATCTTTCCCACCAGAAGACCAATGAGCAGTTGACCCCGGAAGCGGAAGCCGCACGTGACCGGGTCATCAACGTTGTAAATGATTTCTTCCATGACAAACTGACCTCAGTGCCATCAATTAAGGTCTATATTGACAGCTTCCAAACAAAGCATGGCTGACGAGTAAAGATCGCCTGTGGAAAAACAAACGACGACGAAGGCTCTACTCTCCTTCGTCGCCGTATATTTAATTAATGTTACACATCATCCAGCCCCGTCCCGTACGAGATTCGGGATGATCTGCTGGAACCGGGACTACCGCAGATTTGGGCAGAAAATGAGCGTGAATTACGGGAACCTGCGGAACGTTTTGCGCACTAAGGGGTAGAGGTAGGATACAGCCGCATGATCGCATTTACCTGAACTTTCATTTCATCAACCGTCATTTCACCATATCCAATGGATGCGATTCTGCCGCTTGAGTCGATGAAGAAATGCCCGGGGATGGCATATACAGAGTACGCGGACCGGACTTTAGAATCAGAATCGAGCAAGATGGGAAACGTCAGTTGATGGACGCTTCGATAGGCGGTCACAGTTGCGGGGTCTTCAGCCGCATTGATGGTCAGGACGACCAGGCCGGTGTCTTTATAGATCTGGGTAATGGTTTTGATGGATTCAATCTCACTGTCGCAATGGGGGCACCAGGTGGCCCAGAATAAAAGTAGCACCGGCTGTCCGTCAAATTGACTGAGCTTAACCCGCTGGCCAGTGGCCACGTCAAGCAGGTTAAAATCAGGGGCATACAGGCCCATCACCGGCCCTATCAGGCCAGACGGGCGCGGAGTCTTGGTCAGCGTGAATTGCAGGGTGGGAGTGAAGGTGGGGGTTCCGGTAAAAGTGGCGGTCGGCAAGACCGTCTGGGTAGGGGAAGCTGTCCAGGTAGGGATCAGCGTCGGCAGCGGCAGACTCGTCAGGATTTGGGCTACCGCGAGCGTGTCCTGAAGGCTGTGCGCCTGCGCCAGCGCCTCTGCCTGCGCATTTCGTTGAAGCAATAAATATCCAGCGAGAGAGGCAAGTCCGCAGACGGTAAATACTGCCATGAGAATCGGTACAATTCCCCACTTCGTTTTTGACTTGCGAGGAGGCGTCACCTCCCGCGCCGGCTCGACGGGAGCGGGTTTTCCGGGTGGCGCCGCCTGCTTCTCTGCGGGCTGCCAGGGAACAGGTTCAGGCACAGCCCTGGTGGGTGCAGCCCAGGCAGGCGCACGCTGTATATCGCCTGTAGGTTTTTCCGTCTCAGATGGGCTCGAGGCGGCGAAAGGACTTATCGAAGATGAAACCGGGGGCTGGCTGATCAGCTTTGCCAGGCGTTCCCGGGCCGGCTCGTTTTCGGGGTCCAGGCGAAGGACGCGCTGCAAGCAATCCACTTGCCGGTCTACATCGGTGAGAGTTAAACTCATCAACCACCATGCACGTGCAGAAGCCGGGTTAAGTCTGATGTACTCCACCAATAACAGCCGGGCTTCCTGTTGCTTGCCGGCACTCAGGAGTCGTTCAATCCGGAGCAAAATATCAGCAGGTGGTTGGGTCATCGAATCTCGTCCGTTCGAGAAGGAACCAATAAGAACAACCTGGGCGGAACTTTGTCCGCCCACCTGGAGTCCTAAAAACCTTCCAACTTGCTCAAATCCGCAATTCCGTGTGCCAGGGAAGCAATCCTTTGCAGCAGCCCAAGGCGGTTTTCCTTCACGGATATGGCATCTGCCATCACCAGTACTTTATCAAAGAATTCGTTAATGGCCGGGATCATGGGGACAAAGGCGCTCAGGAAATCGTCCACCGACCCGGGAGTCCGCTTCCGTTTTTCGGCCACTTCCAGGGCTGAGTATAATTTCTGCTCCGCCTCCTCGACGAACGCTGCCGGTTGGACAGTGAACTCTTGCTTCTGGTCGCGCGTAATGCGCACACAGCGGGCATACCCCGGCAGGAGTGTGCTCCAATCCGGACGGGCGACCCAGGCGGTCAACTGCCTGGCGGCCCGCGCCGCGCCCGCCGGGTTTTCCGACTGTGCCGCCAGGACAGCATCCACTGCATCATATTTGTAGCCCATGTCCATCAGCACCACACGCAGCCGCCCGGAGACGAACTCCTGCACCTGTGTCATGATCTCCTCGCTGACCGGGAGCGGCTCGAGTGCCGCGGCTGATTTCAATGCAGCCTGGAGATCGAAGTCAATGTTGTGCTCGATGAGCGGCTGGACTACGCCGATGGCAGCGCGCCGCAGGCCGAACGGGTCCTTCGTGCCAGATGGAGCCAGCCCTGCCGCGAACAGGCCGGCGAGCGAATCCAGCCGGTCAGCCAGCGCCACCACCAAACCAGGCCTGGTCTGCGGAACTGGCTGGTACTGCTCGCCAATGGCCTTGGTCACTGCCGGGGCTTCGCCGTCCCGCCGGGCATACTCGCCCCCCATGACCCCTTGCAGCGAGGTCATTTCGACTACCATCTTGCTGACCAGGTCGGCCTTCAGCAGGTGGGCGGCGCGGCGGGCAAAGACGGCCTCGTCTGCTTCCAGGCCGAACAGCGGGGCGAGTGCCTCGGTCAGTTCTTCGATGCGCTCGTTTTTATCAAGCATCGAGCCAAGTTTCTTCTGGAACATCAATGTGCCCAAGCGCGGGCGGAAGTCCTCCAGTTTATGCTTCAGGTCTTCTCGGACAAAGAAATCTGCATCCGCAAAGCGGGCGCGGACGACGTGCTCATTGCCCTGGCGCACCAGGTCAAGGCCCTGCTCATCGCCATTGCGGACAATCACGAAGTATGGGAGTAGGGATGAAGCATAACCTTCGGGTACGATATGCTTCGCCCCTGCAGAGCGGATGGGGAAATAGCGCTGGTGGTTCTTCATCACCGAGATGAGCACATCTTCGGGCAGAGCCAGGAATTCTTTTTCGAAACTGCCCAGCAACAGCATGGGCTTCTCGACCAGGTTGGCAACCTCGGCCAGCAATTCAGGCGGCATGATGGCCTCACCCTTAACCGACGCAGCCAGTTTTTTTACGCCTTCTGCGATCAGCGCCTTGCGCTCTTCCACCTCCAGCACAATACCATTCTTCTTGATGATTTCATAATACTTGTCAGCATCCGGGATTTCAATCTCTGGAGAGTTGTACGGGCGCAGGCCACGCGTGGTGCGACCGGCTGTCAGACCGGCATATTCAATTGGGATAACGGTTTCGCCAAAGAGACACACTAGCCAGCGAATGGGGCGCGAGAAGGAAACATTGGTGTAATTCCAGCGCATGGACTTGTCGAATTTGATGCATGCCACCAGCCCTGGCAGGGACTCGGCCAACACTGCGGGGGTTGGACGCCCGGCCTGTTTGACCAGCGCAACGACATACTTGCCTCCGTCCACCTCGCGAACTTCGAGAGCGGAGGGTTCAAGTCCGTTCTTCCTGGCAAAACCGATCGAGGCGGGTGTTGGTTTTCCGTCCTTATCGAAGGCACGTTCTGCCGGCGGGCCCTTAACCAGGTCTGCACGGTCGGGCTGACGCGGAGCAAGATTCTCGATCATAACGGCCAGCCGGCGCGGTGTCCCGCGGGCGCTGACGGCCCCATGTTCAAGGTGCAGGTCGTCCAGCAGTTTCGGGACGTTGGTACGTAGTTGTTCAAGAGCAGAGTCCAGATCCGAGGCTGGGAGTTCTTCGACGCCGATTTCCAGGATAAGACTTGCAGGTCGAAGGTCGAAGGTCGAAGGTCTGCTGGCAGCAACTGCCTGACCTTTGACTTTTAACGTTTGACTCTCTTTCAGGAGCGGATATTCCAGTTCTTTGCGCTGTTCCAGCCAGGTCTCGGCCACGCGCCGGGACAGATCGCGCATCTGGCCATAGAATACTTGGCGCTCGGTAACGCCAATGGCACCGCGACAGTCGAGGGCGTTGAAGGTGTGGGAACATTTCAGCACGTAGTCGTGGGCCGGGGCAACCAGACCGGCGGCAATGCAGGCCTCGGCCTCCGCCTTGTAGAGGTCATACATCTGGCGCAGACGGTCCACGTCACCAATCTCGAAGTAGTACTTGCTGTGTTCGAACTCGTCCTGGCGGCGGACTTCGCCGTAGGTGACGCCTGCGCCCCAGGGTTCGTCCCAGATGGCAACCGCGTTATTGAGGGCAATAAGGATGCGCTCGAGGCCGTAGGTGATCTCGACCGCCACCGGATCAAGGCTTTGTCCACCGACCTGCTGGAAATAGGTAAATTGGGTGATCTCCTGGCCGTCCAGCCAGATCTCCCAACCCAAGCCCCAGGCTGAAATGGCGGGCTGTTCCCAGTTATCTTCCACCAGGCGGATGTCGTGCTGGCGCGGGTCGATGCCGACGGCTTCCAGCGACTGGAGGTAGAGTTCGACCGGGTTACCGGGATCGGGTTTTAGGATGACCTGGAACTGGGTGTGCTGCTGGAAGCGGTTGGGGTTCTCGCCATAGCGCCCGTCATCCGGTCGGATGGAGGGTTCCACGTAGCCCATGTTCCATGGTTCGGGACCCAGCACGCGCAAGAAGGTGGACGGGTTCATCGTCCCGGCGCCCACCTGGGTGTAATAGGGCTGGCCGATAAGGCAGCCGTGCGCAGCCCAGAATTCTTGCAGTTTGAGGATGATGGTTTGGAGGGAGGATTTTTGGGTCATGAAATATTCGTTCTTAAATATGCAGGATTTGTTGAAGCGAGGGGATTATACCGTTAATAATTTCAGCTATTTTGAGATTATTTTACATCCCAATGCCATCCCCCGCCAATAAAGTAATCGGTAATTCCAGCACATAAAATGCTTGCCTTCGCGCGGCTTCTCTCATAGAATTGAAACACCATGACCAAAGTCAATTATTACGATGTCATCATTGTAGGCGCCGGCCCGGCCGGGATCTCCACCGCCCTTCACCTGGCAAACCTGGCTCCGTACCTTGTCCCCCGGACGCTGATCCTCGAAAAGGCGGCTCACCCGCGTCCCAAGCTGTGCGGCGGCGGTATTCTTCCGGACGCCGAAGTGGTGCTGTGTCAACTGGGTCTGGATATAACCGAAATCCCGCACGTGGACGTGGATTGGGCCAACTTCGACTACGATGGTAAAGGCATGTCCATGCGCGGCAAGAAGCACGGGAATTTTGCTTTTCGCGTCATCCGCCGTCACGAGTTCGACGCCTGGCTGGCCTCCAAAGCGCGTGAGCGTGGTTTCCTCATCCACGAAAATATCACCGTGAAGAGCCTCGCTGCCACCGGGACCGGGGTTGCCGTCACAACCGACCAGGGCATGTTCCACGCCGCGGTCGTGGTCGGCGCGGACGGTTCCAACAGCGTCGTCCGGCGGGCAATCATCCCGCACGAGGACCTGCACGTTGCCCGCCTGCTCGAGATCGTCACCGAGTCACGACCGGAGAAGTCCTTCCACAAGCAAAGCGATTCTTATTTCGATTTCGTGGTAATCCCGCAGGGCATCCAGGGCTACGTCTGGGACTTTCCAGCGCTTGAGAAAGGCAAGCCTGTACGGGTGCGCGGCATTTTCGACAGCAACGTACTTTCTTTCAAAGCCGACGTTCCGCTGCGCTTTGCCCTGGACGAGGAACTTGGCCGGCACGGACTGCATCTGTCAGATTACAAGCTGGAAGGCCATCCCATCCGCTGGTTCGAT
The DNA here is from genome assembly GCA_903873975.1 of uncultured Anaerolineales bacterium. Classification (GTDB taxonomy): domain Bacteria; phylum Chloroflexota; class Anaerolineae; order Anaerolineales; family Villigracilaceae; genus UBA877. Next base: position 3,077 of record CAIQQN010000146.1, on the reverse strand, counting down.
GCGAAGAGTATTTTCTCTGCGCCGCGTATCCTGTTGGTGGGCGACGCGGCCGGTGCTGACGCCCTGTTCGGTGAAGGCATCAGCATTGCTCTGGGCTACGGCGGGTTTGCCGCACAGGCCATCCAGGACGCATTTACTGCAAACGATTTCTCCTTCCGCGGCTACAAACGGTCCATTTTGCAGGCCGAAATGGGCAAGGCCCTGCGCAGGCGCACCTGGATGGCCAGGTTCTTTTACGGGCTGCGTTCTGCACGCTTCCAGGCCTTCGTCTGGCGGAAGATGGGTTGGTTCATCGAATGGGCAATGCGCGCATTCTTCATTGACTGGACGCGCAGGCAGGAAAAGCGGGCGACGTAACGTAGCCCCTACATCTTTATTTGACGGATGAAACCGGGCGTATTTAACTCACGTTCCAATAAATACGTGACATAGCGCTGTAAAAGCGTCTCCACCTCACTCTGGATCTCGGGGGACGGCCGCGCCCGCTGCGCCTCCGCGTAGTCACTGCGCTGGAAGTGGCGCAGGTATTTGAGCGCCTCCACCGACACGCTCCAGACGCCCGGCAGACCCACTCCGCAGGCTGGACAGAGCGCTCCGCCCTGGGCGGCAGAAAAAAACTGGTCTTCCGCCTTGATCTCCTTGCCGCAGTTGGCACACTCAAACAAGTGCGGGCGGTAACCGAGCAAATCCAGAAGCCGCAATTCATAATAACGGATCGCCAGCCAGGGGTCGGCTTCCTTCTCGAGGCGCGATAGCACCTCTGTGATCAGGCGGAATATGTTGTAGTTTTCGGTATCATCTTCGTACGTGAACCGGTCGAGCAGTTCGACAACATAGGCCGCATGGCTGGTCTTAACCAGGTTCTCATGAATGGGCAGATAGGCATCCACTGTATCGGCCTGGGTGACAATAAGCAGGTCACGGCCGCGTGCCAGTTGCAGGGTCACGCGCGTGAAAGGTTCCAGATGCCCCGCCTTGCGGGAGCGAATTTTGCGGGCGCCCTTGGCAATGGCGCGCACCTTGCCGCGCTCGCGCGTATAGAGTGTAATCAGGCGGTCGGCCTCGCCCCAGTCAGCGTGGCGGAGGACGACGGCTTCGAGGCGGAAGGAACGTTGTTCGGCCATAAACCTATCCGGAGGCGCGTTCGCGTGTCCCTAGCGCTTCATATCCTTCGGCGTAAACGCTCCTGGCAGCAGCCCGGCAACGGTGGTCTCCTTCACCAAGCGGCCTTTGCCATCCGCGACCAGTACAACCGTGTCGAGACTAAATTCCGCCATCACCTGACGGCAGCCGCCGCACGGTGTTCCGCCATTGGGGGTGACCACCGCCATCACCTCAAACTCCTTTTCCCCTTCCGAGACCGCCTTGTAGATGGCGATGCGCTCGGCACACATGCTGGTGGGGTAGGCAGCATTCTCGACGTTGCAGCCGGTGAAGATGCGCCCGGACCTGGTCCGCAGCGCCGCGCCGACCTGGTAATTCGAATACGGCGCGTACGCCCGGCGACGGGCTTCGTTCGCCAGGTCGATCAACGCATGGCGTTCATCATCAGTCAGTTCGATCATCATTCGCCTCATTCAATTTTTTGATGAGCCGCGCTGGCACGCCAACCACCAGTGTATCCGGCTCCACATCCTTCGTGACTACCGCCCCCGCGCCAGTACGGGAGCGAGCCCCAACTTTCACTGGCGCAACCAGCATGGTATCCGAACCAATGAATACGTCCTCGCCGATCTCGGTCAGGTTTTTGTGCACGCCGTCGTAGTTGCAGGTGACCGTCCCCGCGCCGATGTTGACGTTGTTGGCAATGGTGGCATTGCCAATGTACGAAAAGTGACCCATCTTCGTACCGGGGCCGAGAGTTGAATCTTTGACCTCGCCGAAGTTGCCCATGTGGACGCCCTTGCATAGGTGCGCCCCCTTGCGCAGATGGGCAAACGGCCCGATGGTTACGTGGTCTTCGACCACGGCCTCTTCCATCACGGAGGCCAAAATCTCGCAGGCATCCCCGACGGTCGTATCTTCTGAGATGGTGTTCGGCCCGATGACACAATCTTTGCCGATAACCGTTTCGCCGCGCAGATGGGTATTCGGCCTGACGACCGTATCACGGCCAATTCTCACCCCCGGTTCGATGTAAGTTGAAGCTGGGTCCACGATGGTCACGCCCCTCAGCATATGCGCCCGGTTGATGCGCTGGCGCATGGCCGCCTCCGCCTCCGCCAGGTGCACACGGGTGTTAATGCCGATTGTCTCCACCAGATCATCGGAGGCCAGTGCCTGTACCGTCAGCCCGGCCTGTACTGCCAGCGCAACCGTATCCGTCAGGAAATATTCACCCTTTGATGAAACTTTTATTTTGTGCAGGGCATCCCACAACCAAGCGGCGGTGAAACAATACGCTCCAACATTCAATTCGTGGGTGGACAATTGCTCCTCCGTCGCCGAGGCTTCCTCGACGATGGCCTGCACACTGCCATCCAGACCTCGGACTACCCGCCCGAAACCGCGTGGATCGGCAGCACTGACCGTTAACATGGTGAGCGGGCCCTTATTGGATTTCTGGGTCTCGACAAGCCGCTTGAGGGTCTCAGGGCGCAGGAGCGGCATATCGGCGTAGGTCACCAGCACCAGGTCCGTTTTACCGCGCAGGGTGGATTCGGCCTGCTGGACGGCGTGCCCGGTGCCCAGTTGCGGGTCCTGAACAACGCAACAGGCCGTCTCACCCAGGAATTCGCGTACCAGCTCCGCTCCGTGACCGATGATAACCACTGGGATTTCGGTGCTGGCCTCCCATGCCGCGCGCAGGGCATACTCGATCATCGGCACACCACAAACGGGATGCAGCACCTTTGGCAGGTCGGATTTCATGCGGGTGCCCTGCCCGGCGGCGAGGATGACAGCGGTAATTTTCATGGATATCTCCTAACTAAAAAGGCCTGCGCTGGCAGCGGAGCAGCGCGAGGCCCAATAGGGAGAAAAAGCCCCGCTTGCAGGCGGGAAATTCAGGCTGGGGCGCCTGGATTCGAACCAAGATAATCAGCTCCAAAGGCTGACGTGCTGCCATTGCACAACGC
>CAIQQN010000145.1 GCA_903873975.1 uncultured Anaerolineales bacterium | reverse complement strand
TGGACCTTTGCCGGGTCGGTGGGCGTGTTCCTCGGCCCCTTACTGCTGGGCGGGGCGGCGTTCATCGGCTTTGGCTGGCGGGGTGTGTTCTTCGCCCTGGCCGGGCTGGCTGTGCTGGCCCTGACTGGAGCATGGCGCATCTTACCGTCTCTGTCCGCGCACCACCCACCGCTGCCGAAACTCGCCTCGGTTTGGGAAGGGATTCACAATGCCTTCAGCGCCCTCAAACGCGGTTCTGTGCTGCGCTGGTTGGTCCTGCTCGAATTCTCCGACCTGATGCTGGATGTGTTGTATGGCTATCTGGCGCTCTATTTCGTGGATGTGGCCGGCTTCACAGCCTCGAAGGCCGCCCTCGCCGTTGCCGTCTGGACCGGGTTCGGGCTGCTGGGCGACTTCCTGCTCATCCCTCTGCTCGAAAAGGTGCGCGGCCTGAATTATCTCCGCCTCAGTGTGGTGGTCGAACTCATTTTATTCCCGGCTTTTCTCCTTGCACCGAACCCCTGGGTGAAACTGGTCATCGCCGGATTGTTGGGTCTGTTCAACTCTGGCTGGTACGCCATCCTGAAGGGCAACCTGTACACGGCCATGTCCGGCCAGAGCGGGACGGTCATGGCGATTGGCAATATCAGCGGGATTTTTGGGAAACTGATCCCCTTTGGCATCGGCCTGGCAGCCGAACGCTTCGGCCTTGGGCCAGCCATGTGGATCCTGCTGGCAGGTCCGCTGGCGCTCCTGATCGGCCTGCCTCGGAAATACGAGTTGCACCCGCTGGAACCCGATGTTTAGCCTATACTTCCATATCCCTTTTTGCGTCCACCGCTGTGCCTATTGCGATTTCAATACCTACGCCGGGCATGAGTCCCTGATTCCTGCCTACGTCGATGCCCTCTGCAACGAAGTTCGCTGCGTGGCCGCTTCAGCGCCGCAGCGCCTGGAGGCGCACACGATTTTCTTTGGCGGCGGAACCCCCTCGCTGCTGTCCTCAGCCCAGTTCGAATCCATCCTGAAGATGACCCGGGACTCTTTTGACCTCACCCCGGATGCCGAAATTTCCCTCGAGGCCAACCCCGGCACGGTCACCTTGGATTCCCTGCGGGACTTGCGCAGCCTCGGGTTTAACCGCCTCAGTCTGGGGGTTCAATCGACGCATCCGGACGAACTCCGCCAGTTGGAACGCATCCACGATTTCTTTGATGTGATTGACGCTGTGAACTGGGCCCGTCGGGCAGGCTTCGATAACCTGAACCTGGATTTGATTTTTGGCCTTCCGGAGCAGTCCCTGGCCCGGTGGCAGGCTACCGTGGAAATGATCCTCAGCCTCCATCCCGAGCATCTCTCGCTCTATGCCCTGACTTTGGAGCATGGCACGCCGTTTGGTCGCTGGGCGCAGCACGGGCTTCTGCCCATGCCTGATCCCGACGCGGCGGCAGACATGTACGACTGGGCAGGGGAGACGCTGGATACGGCGGGCTTTGAGCAATATGAGATTTCCAATTGGGCTAAGCCGGGCCGGCAGTGCCGCCACAACCTGCAATACTGGCGAGGCCAGCCATATCTAGGCTTTGGCGCGGGGGCGCATGGCTGTGCGGGCAGGTTGCGCATATCCAATGTCCTGCGAATTAAAACCTATATCGAGCGCTTGCATCCTGATTACCCGATCCTTGATTTCCCATTTCCGCTTTCCCCCGCCACCGTGCATCAAACCAAAATCCCCATGCGCGTCGAAATGCAGGAAACCATGCTGACCGGTCTGCGGCTGACGCGCGAGGGCGTATCCGCTGGGGATTTTGCAGACAGGTTCGGTGTCCAGATGCGGGCTGTTTTTGATAAGGAAATTGATGAACTCACTGGCCTGTCATTACTCGAATGGGCGGGACCAGTTCTGCGCCTCACCAAGCGCGGGCGTTTGCTTGGTAACCAGGTTTTCATGCGCTTTGTGGATTGATCTTGTAATGACAACCTTGCGAAGGCTGCCTGGAGTCCGAAATCTCCAGATTTCGGCATCTTTCAGGCATTTATCGCCGACGACAGGAGTGGTCGGATTCCGTTGCCCCCAAACTGCCCTGCGCCCGTTAAAATCTCCCACAAGGGATCCTCGATCCTTTGCAAGGTTATTTCTTTTTGAACCACAACCAAGCGCTGGGGCGCGTCTTTCTTTCCAATCCATCCTGACGTTTGGTTAGTTGAAGTGGTATGCTATGCAGATCAGACGGGGTTAATCCAGGTCCAGGGCGTTCGCCAGGCTTGAAAAATCCGTACAAAAGCCAGGTCCCGCCGGGAGCGAGCAGGCGGTCCATCTGGTTGAGATAAGCAGTCTTGCCGGAGGGGGAGAGACCGTGAAAGCTGCCGATGTCTAGGACCAGGTCATTGGGAATTGTGAACAGAGCATCGGGCAGGCGGGTCACGTCGGCGACCTGGAAATCAATGCTAAGGTTCGCCTGGCGGGCTTTCTGCTTTGCTAGGAGAATGGCACGCCGGACGAAATCCACGCCGGTGACAGTCCAGCCGGCGTGGGCGAGCCTCAGGCTTGAGGTCCCCGATCCGCAGCCGAGGTCCAGGGCGCGGCCGGGAGGATTTTCCCGGATAAAATCCTCCACTTCGGGAGGGACGATGCTGCTCTCCCAGGGAGGATGGCGCAGGTACCATAGGGCAAATGTCAGGTGGCGGAAGACGTTCACTTTTCCTCCTTTGTCAGCCAGTTCGATTTCACAAGTGGTTGCAGGAATTCTTTGACGGTTGGGGGAACTTCCCTTATAATCAGGCGGCTGGCATCAGCCTATCCTTCACTAGAGGTCCTCACATGAAAGAGTATACTACCGAGTTTATCCGAAATATCGCCCTC
>CAIQQN010000144.1 GCA_903873975.1 uncultured Anaerolineales bacterium | reverse complement strand
GAATTTACCTGAGATGATAATCGTAAATTCTTGTATTTTAATAGCGGGCATCATTAACCACTTGTCTTTAACTGATACCTCTTCATATGATAACTGTGAAAACATTATCACTTTCTCCTTACTCTATTTTCATTGACTAAAAGTAAAAATATGTATTATGGAAAGAATCTACCATCTTGTATTGTAGTGATATATTAGCCTGTTATAAGCTCTTCATCACTTTATCTATTTCGTGACTTTATTTGGTTACGCTTAAATTCTTTCGGTACTCCTGGGCTTTGATCCAAAATAGTGAAAGGTGCCTTTAATCTTCTTCTGCCATCCTAGTGGCAACAAAGAAAAGAGATCGCTTCCATTCCAGCGTATAAGTTCTCTTATGATATGTGCCCCATTCAAAGGGTCAATCATGAAAGCGTGTATTACATACGGCAGTGTTAGTCTTATTTGCTTGGTTCCACGCCAAATATATCGGCTTCCCACCAGGAAGGAGTTACTAAGTGCTCTCCGTTTAAATTGTGGTGAATCAAAGGGGGCGGGCAAATTTGGTTGGCGGAAGAACTTTTCTGTAACGCGGACTTTGGATTCCCCCATATCTGACCGTTGACTTAAACCGATACAATCCCGCTCATAAGCTATATGAATGGGTTCATACTTTATTGTCCCAGCCATCCCAATACGCAACCACAATTCGTGGTCTTTTCCGTTGCCGAATTCGATATCAAGCCAGCCAACTTTTTCGAGGATCGAGCGGCGCATGAAAGCAGTAGCTTGCGGAATAGTGTAATGACAATACTTAACCGCAGATACCAGATTCCACTCACCCGGCTTGATAACATCAGATATGATTTCTCCTTCTTCGGATATCCAACGGTGATCTCCATAAACGACATCCACCTGTGAGTTCTTTTGCATATACGCCACTACCTTGCTGATCGCATCTGGCACCACGTAAAGGTCATCCGCATTCAGCCAGGACAATATCTCGCCTCTGCTCATCCACCACCCCTTATTGATGGCATCCGTGTGGCCCTTGTCCGGTTCAGACACCCACTTGATTCGATCACCATACTGTCGCAGAAGTTCCACCGTGCCATCGGTTGAGCCGCCATCCACAACGATGCACTCGATATATGGATAGTCTTGCTGCAATACGCTTTCGAGTGTGGGTACCAGGTAATGCGCCCGGTTCAGACAAGGGATCACAACGGAAACTAGAGGCAAATCACTCATCAAATTTACTCTCCATTTTATTTCCCCGATATAGCAAATCAAACCAAATAAAATCGCTATTGTGAAACTCTTGACTAAGCACTACATCAAAATGAGTCGGTTCCATCAAATGCAATAGCTTTGGCAAATCATACCATTCCGCCCAAGGGGTTCCCTTGCCATCTGTCATTTCCCCCCACTTGTCAAAAGAGAGACTTCCGTCCCTTATCCAACGGGTTTTCGGATAAGCCAACTGGAGCCAACGCCCTCCGGTCTTGAGATGTTTGACTAATTCCTGCACTTCTGGTTTGATTATACCGACAGGGGCATGATGCAATGACCCCATTGCCATGATCAAATCGTAGTCCATATCCAAAGTATGTAAAGACCCAATATCCTCCATGAGTATAAAACTTGTACTTTTTAAACTGAAAAGACCACAAAGACGTTGAACAACTTCCAGATTACTCCTTGCAAGATCAACAAAGGTAACTTTAGCACCATGCTGCGCAAATGTGATGCTATCGATTGCAAAGCCAGAGCCAATGTCCAACAACTTTTTTCCTCGCATACTTTCCGCATACAACGTGTGATACCAGCCCCGATGAGCAAACTCCGAACCAGTAGTAATATCCTGGCGCGATGTTGTCCATTCTGCTAGGAGTTCTTGGTCAGAGAGACTTAGCAAATCAGCTGTGCTTTTTCGGCCGGATCGAGTGGTTGGAACTTCAACCCACTTGTGTCGCAGAGTATCGAAAGGTTTTTGCCAATCGTATTTTCCTGAAGACCATTGGGAAGATCGACGAGCAGAAATCAGTCTTTTTATTTTCCGTAGTTCATTCATAGAGACGCTTTCCCTCGAACAAACGAGAATATTAGTTTGACTTTCCCGGTCATGAACCTGATGTCACGAACTTTCATCGAACCTGTAATCAGACTTAAACCCAAATAGAGACATGAGACCACGCACGCTCTGACGAAAAGACCCACCCAGCTGGTAATGTGAAGAGGTAACAAAAAGAAGATTACAACCGTGCCAACTTCTGCCAGAACGGCACGAACATAGGGCATCAGGCTTTCTCCCCAACTCCTGACACCCAGCAGTTTTCTCTGTATAAACAGGTCATAGGCGAGGTTTGCTATAAATAGTCCGATAAATACACCCAGAGCCACGCCCGGCGCTCCCCAACGCGGAGCCAGGATTAGTACCGGCACGACCATTAAGACAGCTGTCCCTATTGCTGCCAATAGATAGATATCCGCTCTGCCCATCCCGTTGCAAACCTGATATGCTACTGAACCAGAAGAGCGCCAGACCACCCCTGCTGCAAGGATAGCAAGCACAAGCCAGGAGTTGACCATAAACTCGGACCCCATCCACAGCATTAGGAAGTCCTTGGATAGGACAATCAATAGGGCGGCAGCAAACGCAGATGCCCAGAGCAATATCCTGATCATTTCGTGATACAAGTGGCGTAATTCGTCCAGCTTGCCAGTCGCCATAGCCTCAGAGCTCAAGGGATAAAGCGTGGTGGAAAAGACGGCCATCATTCCAGGAATCTTGCCAGTGATCTTAGTCGGAACCGTGTAAAAAGCCACCGCCGAAGTACCCAACAGGATTCCAACCAATGTTTGATCAATTTGAAGCCCAATCGTGCTGGCTACTTGTCCAGCAAACAAGAGGGATGAAAAAACGGCCAGTCGCCTCACGAAAGTCGTACTGACGAGTGACAACCGTTTAGAACTTGGATACTTGCGAAGGAGCAGCCAGCCGACGATGGATAAAAGCACCAGTCCCAATACACTTGAGAGAACCTGTGCAAGCACGGCTCCAAGCAATCCCCACCCCCACCAAAGGGCGAGGACAATCGCCACCGTGTTCAGTGTTCCAACGAAAAGCCCGACTATATTTAGAATATCGTACCGGCGCATTGCGGTAGGGATACTCTCCAAGGTGCCGGCCACACCGTTTATAAAGAAGCTGAAGGCAGCCAGGCGAAAGACAGTCACAGACGTGGTAACTAATATCGGTGGGATCGCAAAGACCTTCCTCGCCAGAACCTCCGCGGCCAAGAACATGATGAGGCCCCCCAAAGCCGATAAAGCAACATTGATCACCAGACCTGCCGCCATTGCCTCACGTAGTTCTGACCACTGCTCATGAGCAAATGCTTCGGCCATAAAGCGCACACTACCCATTGCAATCGGACCATTGAGCAAACCAAGGTAACCGGCTACGATTGACACAATCGCAAAGACGCCATAGGCATCATTGCCCAGACTTTTAACAATGAAGGGGACTGTCAAAATGGATAGACCAATTGGCCAAACCCAACCAATCAAGTTGAAGATGGTATTTCGCGTTAGACCCCGTGTCAAAGAGGTGGTCTTGGTTCGGTCAGTCGAGACTGTTTCTATTTCTTCACTCATTTGCTGTGAATAACCTTCTCAGATAAGCGCAAGTCATATTTCATGGTGTTTGAGGCGTACGAAGCGTGCTGAATATCTTGTTTTTGATATTGAACAATCGCGGCTACCATGGCTATCAGAAGCCAAAATTGAGTTGTAATCCGCCCATCTCCGATGAGATCATAATCTACAAGACCATGAATGGCGATGGCTATAATTGCAGAAAAAAGACCGATGGATAATACTACTAAAGTATCTTCTTTCGAACGAACAAAAATCTTCCAGCAATTAAGTAGAACAGCTGCCAGGAATAATATAAAGGTAATGCCTCCCAATAAACCAGTTTCTGCGGTGATCAATAGATAAACATCATGGACAAGAGTTGGTCCAATGACTGTAAAATCATATGGATCATAATGATGCATGGCAACTATATAGTTGTTAATACCAACACCCAGCAAGGGATGATCCATTATCATTTTGATTGCAGTTTGTGCTAGTGTTATTCGTCCGTAAGCTGAACCCTGATCGCTTGAAGTGAGCCGTAATAAGATGATATCCGGTCCAAAAAATACTACTCCTCCCATGACAAGAATTGCAAGCAGGAATAGTAATACTGCGTAACGCGTTCTGATTCGTTTCTTATAAACTGCAGCCATCAATCCCATTAAGCTGATGACTAAAAAACCGATCCAACTACTTCTTGACAAGCTAAAGATTAAACTAATCGCCCCCATACAGAATATTGCTCCACATATCAATTTGACGGATATTTTCTTAGAAATAAAAATCCAAGCCAATAGAAAGGGCAATCCAGTCAATACGTAAATCGAAAAACTGTTTGGGTGACCTAAAGTGCCTTGGACCCTGTTGGCTGCGATCTGACCCATAATTTGCTGATGGACATAATCTGTTTCACCTAGAAAGTAAAGACCCGCAGGATGTCCAACTATCATCTGATAAATCCCCAGCAGTGATTCAAAAGAAACGCCCAGGATGATTCCACCCATGATCCATTCCATATCTCTTTTAGTATTAATACAGTTCGCGATGATTAGATAGATGACAAATTGCTGGAACATGAAAATTAGCATCGCAATAGCGGCAAGCAAATTTTGTGCAGCAATAAGTGACAATGCTGACACAAGAATCCATGCCATCGCAGGCAAAGTAATGGATTGAAAAAATCTGATTTTCGTTTTTTCCATTGCTTTCGGGACCAAAAAAAATATTAACATAGCAATGGCAATGACATCAGTTTGTTTTATTCCTATCCCCGTCATCTCACAACAATTGTTATTATTACTGACAATGACTACGGCCTTAGAAAGAAGGATTGGAACAGTGGCACCAATCAAGAATAAAAGGGCTTGCTTTGGGTTTGTCAATAATAGTAAAAGAACGATCCCTAAACCCATAATAAGAACAAATTTCCATTTAAATGCTATATCTACAATTAAAATCCCACCTAACAAAAGGCTGACTATCAGAACCAGAAAATATTGATAAACTTCACTTGATAATTTCCGAGAAGTCATCGCCATCTTAGTACTCTCTAATTTTATTGAACACCAAGATAATTAATAAAGAATTCACCACTCAATGATCTTTTAGACATTCGCATTTTATGGACCAATCTGCCTCATCAAGACCAATGAACTGAAATAAATATAGAGTTTTCGTATTCTTTTTTATCTCTTAGAATATGGATTAATTAAAACTCTTGGAAAATCTCTACAATTCCTTCTTTATAACCAATTCTAATAACCTCTGACTTTGATTAAAGGAGAGTCCAGCTCTTGACAGTATTCTATAGAATGTTAATTATGTGACCTCAAAAGGATTGAAGATAGGTAAATGATGTGATCACTTTATAAAATCTAGATTTCCATATTTTTTACTATCTGAACTAAGGAATAGATTGTCCAGTTCTTTTACCTCAATAAACATCCAGGTTTTGAATATCCTCCAGACCTGCTTCTTCTCTCGTGACCACCTTTGGCCAATTACGCTTGAAATGTGTACCGGATAATTGGCGGGCAACATGTAATACCCTTTGAGAGGGGAGACTTAGCTCTATGGCGATCTTTTCGCTTAAGATTTCCATTTCTTCCTGAGTTCTCTTGATCGACCCATCAAACTTATTTTGAAGCAAGCGAACAATCACCCGGTCTAAATCACAATAGGGCAAGCCCAATTGATCTTCATCGGTGCCATTCGGAATAATATCCAACCCATCTGTTGGCACTGCCTTGATCGATTCTTCGGGCACGCCCAATACACTAGCGATCTTGTATTCCTCAAGGCCTTTCAAGACATGCTGGATCGGTGATATATCTCCGACGTCGCCATTTATCGTCCAAAACCCCATCCAAAGCTCAGAGAGGTTGTCAGTTGAAACCACCAGGCCACCGGTCAGCTGAGCGATATGGTAAAGCGTGATCATGCGCAGCCGTACTTTAATATTTCCGGCTGCCCGAGATTTCCGGAGGATTATTTGCTGGAGAAGTCTATTATCCTTATAATCCAGTGCGATTTGGGTGAGCTGATCCTGAACTGAACCTGAGGAATAAAAACGTGCCATGAGGGCATGATATTCGAAGGTCAGGTCAACTTTTATTGCAGGAATATTAAAATGATCCAATACTAATCGGGCAATCTTTTCCACCTCAGGTTTTGATTCACACGGCATTAAGACCCCAACCGATCTTACCCCCTCCAGGTCGCATAGCAATCCTGCAATGACCGAGCTGTCTAATCCTTCTGATTTACCAAAAATGGCATAAGTCAGGTTATGTTCGTGGAAATAAGCCTGTATGCAGTGTCTGATTTTTCTAATAATTTCAAGCGCTTGTTGGTCGGTCAAATCGTAGGTCATAATTCCTCTGGCTCACTCCATAACTTTTTCAGCTTATCTGAATTTTTCTCATCTTCAATCCCCATGCCTAGCGGAATATAGCGGATATCGGGTGATCCTTGCAGTTTTTCGCGTAAAATTCGCCAGCAGTCGTAAACGAGAATGGGTGGCTTCTTTTGTGGAAAGTCAGCTAGCCGGAGAGCCCGAAATTCAGGATCGGGAGTCGTAATAACGACTGCGTCAGCGTATTCCAGGCAGGAGCTGATATCCTCCACAATCAGAGCCTTATCTTTTAATTCCATCCGGCTCATCTCATTTGCCAGTGGATCATAACCGATCACGCGATAGCCACCGGCGGCCATTTTTTTGGCGAGATAGATTGCCTGGGACTCTTCTATAACGTGAGAATATGGTTTATACGCCAGACCCAGGATTGCAACTGTACTGCCTGGATGAAGGATTGAAGATAGATAATCTCCAATCCTTCCGGCCAATGAGCGGTTAAATAGATCGGTCGTTATTGCCAGGCTAGCCTCATAATCGACCGCCTTGGCAAAAAAACCCAAGGCCACATTGTCCCGCGGGAAACAAGGTCCACCGTAACCCAAACCACCTGTCAGGTATTTTCGGCCGATCCTGGTATCACAACCCAACGCGTCACTGACAACATCGATATTTCCACCTGGGATACGGGAGCAAAGATCTGCAAGCATATTTGCGAAAGTTATCTTGGTAGTGACGAAAGTGTTCAGGGAGATTTTTGTTAACTCAGCATTTTCAAGTGACATACGCCTTGCAGGAGGATTATTCGCCATAATCTCAGAATAGCAACTTTGGAGTAGATCTCCTGCGTGAGTGTCAAATTCTCCAATGAGATTAAAGTCTGGATTTAAAAAGTCATGAATGATACTACCCAGAGCGATAAACTCCGGGCTGTAACAAAGACCGAAATCCTCACCGCACTTCTTCCCAGATTCATGCTCTAAAATTGGCAATAGCCCATAACGTGTAGAGCCAGGTAAAACTGTACTGGTTAAAACTACCAGATGATAGCTATTTTTATCTGCCAGGGCACGACCTATTTCCCGAAAAGCCCATTTTGCATACTGTAGTGAAAATGCCCCTCGTGAATCGCTTGGGGTAGGTACAATCACAAAACTGACATCAGATTTGAGAATCGCTTCACCGTGGCTAAGGGTTGCTTTTAGTCTCTCATGGTTGGCCATAATCATCTCTTCAAGATTCGTTTCCTGAACTGGTGCATGACCGGCATTCACCTGATCGACAGTGTGCTGGTTGATATCAACACCGATCACATTGAACCCTTGACTTGCTATTGCGGCAGCCATACTTGCGCCCAACTTTCCCAGGCCAATAATTGAGTAGTTTGTTTTCATTTTTTTTAAATCCTTTCTCTCGAAGAATAGGTGGAAGATTTCATGTTTTGGACAAACAGAGCTTTCTCCTGATCGCTGTTTGCTTTTTTTAAAGAGGATTGAACCTGGTCCTCAATCCAATTATAGGTAAGGGTTAAACCTTTCTCCAATGAAATTTCAGGTTCCCAATTTAATACCTGCCTTAATCGGGCATTATCGGAATTACGTCCACGGACTCCCTGTGGACCAGGAATGTGTTTCTTTTTTATTTCAATTCCAGCAATACCTGCAATTAAATCTGCCAATTGATTGATGCTTATTAAAAAGTCCTGTCCCAGGTTCAATGGCTCAGGATAGTTGGATCTCATCAGTTTCTGTATCCCGGCTACGCAATCGTCAATGTAACAAAAGGAACGAGTCTGTTCACCATCTCCCCAGATTTCGATTTCATGATCACCCGTTAGCTTTGCTATAGCAACCTTGCGGCATAGCGCGGCTGGTGCTTTCTCCCGACCGCCAAACCAGGTACCCAAGGGACCAAAGATATTATGGAAGCGGACAATTCTGGTTTCAATGCCGAGTTCTTTGCGATAGTGGGTACATAATTGCTCTGTAATTAATTTCTCCCAACCGTAAGCATCTTGTGGTTGAGCAGGATAGGCTTGTTCCTCTCGTAAAGGAGTTACTTCGGCGTCATTCTGTAAATACTCCGGATAAACGCATGCAGAGGAAGTGTAAAAATAACGTTTTACACCATTTTTATGAGCTGCGTCTAAGGTATGAACATTAATAAGTATATTATTATGAAGGATTTGGGAGTGGTTAAACGAGATAAAACCCATCCCCCCCATATCCGCCGCCAGGGCATAGACTTCGTCTACTCCATTGGTAGCAGTAAGGCAATTCTCCCAGAGTCTCAGGTCAAGCAGTTCGAACTCATCAGCATCAGTTGGTTTGAATTCGGGATATTTTAAATCCACGCCTCGTACCCAAAACCCTTGTTCCTTTAGAGAAGTGACTAAATGGTTTCCAATGAAACCGCCAGCGCCAGTTACTAGAATCTTATTTTTTTCGGACATAGGCCATCCTTATTAACCCTGAATATTTTTTAATATGCCTGTTTTTTCTAAATCAAAATACATTAATTACATCTGCAAATGAACTGATTTGGTCATCTGTCAATTCACCATGATGCCAATTTCGCCTTCGCTACGGAAGCAGATCCAGCTGTTTGAGGGCTGCGGCGACTTTGTCTTTATCCCACAGGAGTGAATCCGACGGGCCGGGTGAGGTCCATTCGGGCTCCACCTGCTTCATAACGATCTCTTCCCTGGGGACCTCTTTAAGCAGACAGAACAGGCTGAAGATCTGCTGCGGGCTGAGGTCGGTGACGATCATTTTCTTGAATTGATCGTACAGAGTGGGCAGCTTGATCCATACGGAAGGATCGAGGAGTTTCTGGCGCAGAGCGTAGAGGATGACATTGTTACGTTGAATACGGGCAAAGTCCGAATCGGGAATGGCTCTGGCATAAGCCTTGAGCTGCTCACCTGTCAGGGTTTGCGGACCAGCTTCGATGACCATGCCGATCCAGGGATCAGTAGTCCGTTCGGGGATATCAATGGGCAGCCCACCGATGGCATCGATCAATGCAGGCAGCTGGCTCAGGTCGACCACCAGGTAGTGGTCGCTGGTCACTTCGAAGTTATCCAGGATCATCTGGGCCGAGCCCTGGGCGCCATCGGCCATCTTGCCTGTCTCTTCAGCCTGAGCCGAGCGATTATGGGCTTCATGATAAGCCCTGCCAAGGGTAGTGTTGGTGATGAGCGGGTCCTGGAATCCCAGACGGCTGACATCCACCCACAGGTCACGCGGCAGGGCAAAGGTGCTGACCTTTTTGCCGGAAAAATCGACCCGGGCAAGGCGGGTGAGGTCTGAGCCGGGCCGGCCGCGCAAATCGGCAGCGTCCGAGCCGATGATAAGAATGGTAAATGCCCCGCTCTGACCGCAGACCTCACCGCTGGCAGAATCAGTCGTATCCACTGTAGCTGTGGAGGGAACAGTCTCTTCCAGGCCAATAGAAGCGGTGGCCGTCGCCCGCGGTTCGAGGTCGAGAGGCTGGCTCAGCGGCTGGCGGGACAGTTTGAATAAGTAGACCCCCAAGATCGCAATACAAACCAACAGGATGCCAGCCAAGAGGAATACAACAGATCTCTTATTCTTCATAGCTCCAACCAAAGATGTACAATTTTCCGAGAGTGAATTATGAAATTGGTTTGTATTTATGATTTATAAAATTCCCGGATTGAGCTGGCTACCGTCCGGATGGCCTCATCGGATAGTTCGGCATACATGGGCAAAGAGAGGATCTGGTCGACGATCTTTTCAGTGACCGGGAAATCGCCCTTCTTCCCCCCAAGATTGCTCATTGAATTCTGTAGGTGGATGGGCACCGGGTAATGGATACCTGTCCCGATCTCCCGCTCCTTGAGCCAGACCTGCAGCTCATCCCGGCGGGGCGCCTGTATGACATATAGGTGATAGATATGCTGGTTTTCAGGACGTTCAGTGGGTGTGACGATCGGCAGGCTGGCGAGCAGTTCATTATACATACGGCTATGTTTCCGGCGGAGCTCATTATTATCCGTCAGATGAGGCAACTTGGCGCGCAGCACCACCGCCTGAATCTCATCCAGCCGACCGTTGAAACCAATCAGGTCGTGATAGTACCGCCGGTCCGAACCATGATCGCGGATCATGCGGGCTTTGCGGGCAATTTCAGGGTCGCTGGTGGTGATGAAACCGCCTTCACCAAAGGCACCCAGGTTCTTGGAATAGTAGAAACTGAAGCCAGCGGCATCGCCCAGGCTTCCAGCCCTGTGGCCCTTGTAGGTGGCGCCGTGCGCCTGGCAGGCATCTTCGATCACCTTCAGGCCATGGCGGGAGGCAATTTGCAGCAACGGATCCATATCCACCATCTGGCCGTAGAGATGGACCGGCAGGATGGCTTTGGTGCGGGGAGTGATCTTCGCTTCCACCTGGTTAACATCCATCAGGCAGGTATCCCCCACGATATCCACGAAGACGGGGATGGCTCCGGCCAGCACGATGGCCTCGGCGGTGGCGATGAACGTATGCGAAACGGTGATCACCTCGTCTCCCGGTCCGATCCCCATCGCGCGCAGGATGATCTGCAGGGCAGCGGTGCCATCACTGACGCCGATCCCAAACTGGGCTCCGCAAAACTGGGCGAAATCCTTTTCCAATGCCTGCACATTCTCCCCCAGAAAGAGGTGCATGCTGTCGAACACTTTTTCCATTCCGGAAATAATCTCGTCCTTGAGTGGAACATATTGCGCGTGCAGGTCTGCTAATGGTATGTTCATGATTTTTCTCCTATTTTGTTATCAATTTTCCGAAGGATCCTAGCCGGGTTTCCGGCCGCAATGGTAAAAGCAGGCACATCGTGCGTTACTACGCTGCTAGCCCCGATGATTGCGCCTTCCCCGATGGTGACACCGCACAGGATGGTGGCATTGCTGCCGATCGAGGCGCCACGGCATACCTGGGTGGAGACACAGGTCCAATCAGCTTCGGTCTGTAACCCCCCCAATGGGTTAGTCGCCCGGGGGTATTTATCGTTAATGAACATGACCCCATGACCGACGAAGACGTCATCTTCGATCGTGACCCCTTCACAGATGAAGGTGTGGCTTGAAACCTTGACATGGCGACCGATACGGGCACCTTTCTGGATCTCCACAAAGGTACCGATCTTGCTCCCATCCCCGATCTCACAGCCGTACAGGTTGACGAAAGCGTAGATGCGGACGTCCTGACCCAACTTCACATCCTGAGCGATCCTGACAAAATCTCCGCTTACCATTGGATCGCCTCCATATGCCCGCTGTTGCTCAACGACTTTTGAGCAGACTCCAAGATCTTGACCACATTCAAGCCAACTTTCCCACTACTACAAGGCTGCTCATGCTTGATAATGCAGTCCAGAAAATGCTGGCATTCCACCTTGAGCGGCTCGCCCAGTCGGATATTGGGGATCAGGATATCCCCATAGCGATACGAGAACTGGAATTCCCCAAAATTGTTGCTGTATTCGGGAGCCTCCACCCCCTTGTCATAGATCTTGATCTTTTCAAGGGCCTCAATATCGTTCAAAACGGCCATCTTCTTACTTCCCACTACGGTCACCCGCCTGACCTTGCAGGGGTCCAACCAGCTTATATGGATATGAGCCATGATATTATCAGGAAAGACCATGTTGACATAAGCCACGTCATGTATGCCATTGAAGGCACAGGAAAGTCCATGAGCACTGACCGCCAGGGGCAGCTTATTGAGCAGAAAGAGCAGGATCGAAATATCGTGCGGGGCTAGATCCCACATGACATTCAAATCCCGCGAGAACAGCCCCAGGTTCAGACGAGCTGCGTCCAGGTAATAAACCTGGCCCAGGTCGCCACGGTCGATCAGGTCTTTCATGGCAAGGACGGCTGCGTTGTATAAAAAGGTGTGTCCCACCATGAGCACCAGGCCCTTTTTCTCCGCCAGCTCGATCAGCTCTTCAGCATGAACAGAGCTGAGCGTCAGAGGTTTCTCCACCAAGACGTGCAGCCCATGCTCAAGGCAGGCTTTAGCGATCGGATGATGGGTTGAAGGGGGGGTGGCAATCACCGCTGCATCCAATTTTTGGTTAAAGAGTTCCGTGTAATCCTGGGTGGTTAAAACGGTGGGATAACTTCTTCGTATCTTATCGAGGCGATCCTGCTTAAGATCGGCAACCATGACCAGCTCCGATCCCGGGATATCCATAAAGTTCCTGATCAGGTTTGGCCCCCAATAACCGCTACCGATCATGCCTACTCTTATCTTATCCATATTCTCTCCCTTTCATATTGAATAAATCCCTAAAGAATAAATTAGATCGCGCCTTTGCGCGACAGGATGACCAGAGGGGTCTTCAACATGATCATCAGGTCCATCTTGAAAGATTGTTCTTCAATATATTTGATATCCAGTTCCATCATTTCGTCATAACCCAATGAGCTCCGCCCGCTGACCTGCCAGAGGCCGGTTATGCCAGGCTTGGCATCCAAACGGCGGCGGTACCAGGGCTTGTACATCTCGACCTCATAAGGGATAGCCGGCCGGGGGCCGACCACGCTCATCTGGCCCATCAACACATTCCAGAACTGGGGCAGCTCATCCAGGCTGGTGCGACGTAATATCCGTCCCGGGCGAGTTATGCGGCTGTCACAGGTCAGTTTTATTAATTTTTTATTCCCATTCTGTACACTGGTCTGCCCGGACACATCATTCTCAATCAGGGACTTGATATAAGCCTGGTGAATGGAAGGGTCAGCTTTCAGGGTCATGCTGCGGAACTTATAGCAGGGGAACAGGACCTGTTTCCATATCACCCTGCCATTCCGTACTTCCCGCTTCCCGCCGACCCGCTGCTGGACAAAAAGAGCCGGACCGGGAGAATACAGGCGGATCAGGATCGCGATCAAAAGCATGAGGGGCGAAAGCAGGACCAGGGCGATGAATGCAACCAGAATATCGATGAGGCGCTTTGAAAAATAATATAGAGAGCGGCCCTGGGTTTGAGTGGACAGGAGAAGCAAAGTATTCGCGGCTTGATCCTTAACGTTCGTTTCTTGTTCCAAGGGTACCTCCTTTCAAATCATTATTCCTTTTTCGCCGAATATCCTCGGTATCTGTAATAATTCTCGTGAATGTTTTCTCCATTAATGATCAATCCAATCAGGTTTGCTTTGACATTGGTCAGTTGTTCGATGGCAGCTTCCAGTTTTTCTTTTCCGATGAAAGCTCGCTTTACTACCAGCAGTACCCCTTCCACCAGAGGTGCGATAATGCATGCATCGGTTATCTCAATGATTGAAGGCGTATCAAACAGGATGAGGTCAGTGCGCATGAGCAGCTCTTTAAAGAGGGTCTTCATCTTCTCGGAGCTCAAGAGATTGGCCGGTTCATTTGTCTCCCGCCCTCTGGTAATGACATTAAGATTAGGATAAAGGGTCGGCTGGATAACCTCGTCCACTTTCACCCTCCCAAGCAAATAGTCAGACAGCCCCAACTTGTTGGACACGGAGAGAATCTTATGGACAGACGAGAGGCGGAGATCCCCATCGATCAGGATCACTCTCTTCCCTGTCTGGGCTAATTGGTAAGCCAGGTTGCTGGCGATCGTTGATTTTCCCTCCCCCCGGATAGCGCTGGTTAGAAGCAGGGTTCTGAATGAATGATCCTCGATTGTTTTCAGTAGATTGGTTCTTAACTTTAGAAATGCTTCGGACATGTATAAGTCCCCATCCATTGGGAACTTCCGGTCCTTTTTATTGCGTTTATTAGGAATCCTGCCCAGCATGGGCAGCCTGGCAACCGCCAAGATCTGTTCGGAGGAGTAAAGGGTCGTATCCAGGTTTTCAAAAATAAGGACCAAGCCAATCCCGGCGAACAGGCTGACAACCAGCCCCAGCCCTAGGTAGAGCAGTTTATTCGGTTTCGAGGGTCTCTCGGGGAAAGTGGCCGGGTTAACCACCGAAACCAAGTTTGCCTGAACGGCTTCCTTAACTCTGACCTGTTCGTATTGGGTTAATAATGTGCTGTATATTTGTTGTTTAAGATCGACCTCTTTACCGGCAGATGCAATACCAGCCTGATCGGGTGGGCTTTTGGCAAGAAGTTGGTTGTAACTAATTCTGGCCTGATTCAGGTCGCTCTCGGCTTGATCCACCTGGACTTTGAGGGTTTCGGATGGGCTCGTCCCGCTGCCTGAATAGAATTCGCTGCCTTGTGAGATGAGGATGTTGCCCAGGGTGTTGGCCGCGGAAACTGCCAGGTTGGGGTCATGATCCTCCACGGAGATCGTGATCAATTCCGTGTTGGCGATGGACTGTACGCTGATCTTGGGTGGCTGGGATAGATTGAGTTGTTTATCCAGCTCATTCAAAAGCGGCTGGCTGGTTGCAATAATGATATAGGTATTAATCAACCGGTCGGCAAACTGGTAATCCTGGTAAGATGAGCTGACAGACGCAGTCGCAATCCGAAGCGTTGCAGTGGCCGTGTAAGAAGGGGTCATCAACCAGGTCCCAGCAGTGACAACCGCCATCGTCACAAAAACGGTAATCACCACCACCCATATTCTTCGTAGAATGATATCGATATACTTCCTGAGTTCCATCGTCCCTCACATTGATTATTTCGGGTGAGAACAAAATTTCGTCGATTATGCTGGTATTGAAGACAATTCCAATGATTCCTTACCAATGGTGATCAGCACACACGACCACCGGGGATAAATTCATACGGCTCGAAAATACATGGAGTCGATAATAACTACCAGCACCAGCGTATGCTAAGGATCACATAAATCGATAGTTTTGGATCCTGACAGCAACGCCCAACTGTCCTTCGGAAAGAGGTTCTGTTCTAACAACGACCCCGGTTGTAGCGAGTTTGGAGCTCCCCAATTCGAGAGATCCAGTGGGGAAAGCAATCCTTAACGACACATCCTGCCCTTTTTGAATAGAGCGGTTCAGCAACATGTATACGCCAGTTGCGCTCAGGTTAAGTACAGTGGCATTCTCTTCAAATTTCTTTCCATCCACTGAACTTGCTCGGATCATGGCAGGGTACGCACATTTCATTCTTGGTTTGCTGCGCCTTTCAGGGACTCTGCTATTACCAGGGTTTTGGTCCATGTCACCTCCGATGTTTCTGATATCAAACTGCTTCAATTTGTTTGAAAATAGTGGTGTTGTTACTATAGCCAATATTCAGGTGGAATCAAAGGCCGAATCCGGTATTGTTATTGCGCATCACCGCCTATTATCCTCGGCAATTCATGGCATATCTTGACTAGATAAGAAGGCACAAATGTGCCAAATGATATTTAACGAATTGATCCAAGCAGAGAGCTAACCTCCGCCTGGATCGATATTTCTTGAAATGTTGATAACGCAGGGGTTAATCCAAGCCGTTGCGGTGGGCGAAAACCAGCAGCTCCAGCCGGTCCGAAACTCCCAATTTACCATAGATGGAAGTCAGGTGATGGCGAACGGTGGTTTCGCTGAGGCAGAGTTTTTTGGCTATCTGGAAATTCTTCAACCCCAGCCCGATCTGCTGGATGACCTGGCATTCACGCTGGCTGAGTTGGGCGATGCTCTCGGTCTGTGGGTCTTGCGTTATGAGCCGTTGGGCATTCGTCAGCCCGGAAAGGAGGTTGGCAATCATGGACCGTTCAATCCAGACTTCACCAGCATGGACTTTCTGGATGGCCTTGATAAGGACCTCCGGGGTTTGGGTCTTAAAAACGATCCCCATGACCCCCTCCTGGACGGCGCTCAGCATGTCCAGGGTTTCGTCAAGCCGGGCCAGCAGAATGACCCGTGAGCAACTCGAGGCTGTGGACAATTTGCGGACGATCTCCAGGCCGACGGACTTGTAAGGAGACAATTTGAGCAGGATGATATCCGGTTTTTGTGAGGCAACAATTTCCAATCCCTGATTGGCTGTACCAGCTTCACCCACCACCTTCATACCCGGGTGTTTTTCAATAAGTAGGCGTAGACCGGCACTTACCAAAACATGGCTGTCGATGATGACGATGCGAATGGGTTTGTCAGAAGATGCCTTCATATAAATCAGGAAAATAACCTCAAAATCAAAAAATGCGATTGAATTTAATGGAAAAAGGACTTCAACAAATATAGTGGAAAGAGAGTGTATCAAATAACCTGAAGTTAGTCAAATAAAACCTGAGTACAAATTTAGGTCTCATCCGACAGCAAGGGCAGCTTCTGGCTTTGGTTCGGGGTTCAAGTCCCTGGTCGGTCACAGAAGCCCCTGAAGAGGGGCTTTTTTCATCTGAACATCCCCCTTTTGTATCCATGTGGGCGCGACATCACGCTCCCGCCCGGAAATAAAACCCCCCTCGAATGGCGTTATACCGCGAAGGGGGATTGTTAATTATTGTGTGATTGTTACGATCATAACATTCGTCTTTCCATTCTCAGTACTGATATTTATGCTAACCATGCGGCTTGCCTTCTGCCACATTTGAATAATTGTCGTCCCGCTCTTAGTCTCGTTGATCAAATTCCAACCGGCGGCAACCATTTCCTGGCGATAGAAAGCGGCTACCTGGTCGGGCAGATCGGGTGCCTCGAAGATAATTCCTTGTATACCCGGGACCTTCTTCAGGTTGGTCGCGCCCGGATACAGTGGAACATCCTCCGGGAGTCCGCTCTTGGAGGCATCGATGGTCGGTTGTGGCCCTGACGGGGTGCTGGTAGCTTCGGGAGGGGGTGTCATGGCTGCTGCCTGTTCCTTTGGATTGTAAATCATGAGAGTTACATCCAGGCCTCCTGCCTCCGCGTTGTCAACGTCGATGGAAAGTAACAGATCTCCACTAAAAAACGCTAGACCAAGTGGTATCTTCAACTCTCCGGTGGGCTCTTCTTGTTTCGCCGTCCATCCCAAAGGACCAAGGTTATGAAAATAGAAATCAACCACCTGGGAGGCACCGGAAGCAGTCTCGTATTCCATTATTCCGCTTCTCCGGCTTACATTCGTCGCGTCTGGCATGGCAGGGATATCCACCGGAACGGCCATGCAACCTGTGGGTAAAGGTACCGACTCAACCGAGTTTACCTGACTCAGCTCGTATGTCCAGGACTGTGCAACTTCCAGGCCAACCCCAGTTGTTTTCGATGGCATCGCAGCAATCAATGCGTACTTGACCAGGTAGCCGCCCTGTTCAGCCATCCAAATCTCGCCACTGATGGACGGCTTCGGTTCGGTCACGGGCAAAGCATTTTGGTCGAAATGATAATGAATTGTCGGCATCTGGTTAATCGTCTCATTGCCCACCTTGCTGGTTTGGAGGACGAGAGGCAGCAGTTCGGCCGGTTCCAGGGTCTCTCCCGGCAGCAGGTCCCCAGCCTCTCCCTGGCAGGTCTCTTCGAGGGTATTCCAACGATACACAGCCTTGCCCGTCGCGATCGCATGGAAATAGGAAGCTTGCTCATCTGTGCCCTGCAACTCGCGGGTGAAATCAGATTGCCCGGAGGCGCGCGTCAACTCAATATGGGTATGGCGCTCAAAGGGTTTTCCGTCCAGGTTGCCGGTCACATCCTGGTGAAAGGAGGCGTGGTAGCTTATTAAATCCGCCAATCCGGTAGTGGGATTGGTCAAGAGGTCGGGACGGCTTTGAAAAGTAATTTGCCCTGATCCGTTTCCTCCATCCGATGAAGAAAAGGGCCAAGAGAAGATGCAGGCGCAAAGGAGAATAGCCGTCACAATAAGCAAAAAAAGGAGATGGCATGAACGGGATTGTGTTTTCATTTCGGCGGCTCCTTTTCCAGCGTCAGCGTGGCAGTATAGGACACCGTAAGGCCGGGATTCCCAATCATTTTATTCATGGGAATCTCGAACATGTCTAATTTGACGGTTTGCTGTCCGCTGCCAGTGGGGTATGTCGCGCTTACCCATGGGTCTGCGGATGTACTGGGATAGACACCGGCAAATGTCGCGGGTTGTCCATCGCATTCAAAGGATAATGCCACATCCCAATACATCTCCTGCGGTGGAGCAAGTTGCAGCACCATCCCGATGCCATATGGGCCCGGGTCGGCTCTTGCGTCGACAAATCCTGTTCCCGTACCGGGTTCATAGGTGAAGAGGGTGCATTCCGATGAGCTGAATGATGTCACCACAGCATCAAGTTTTACTCTGTTCATTTTTGATTCCAGGTTAAGTGGCTGATCCGGATCTGGGGGTTTAAGAATGCCACGGGCCTTTACCGTATATATTACCGAATACGCGACACCTTCGAATTGGACGTCAAGGTTCAATACTGCATTCAGGGTAAATTTATAATTGCATGCCTGAATTTTAAAAGTATCGCTTGCAATGGCATCACTGCTTTCCCCTGCCCATGCTACAGCAAATATCTTTTCATTTCCCGCCTTTTCAGCAATATAGGTGACCGTTTTGATTCCGCTATAGGAACCAGGTGTGAAGGAAGAGTCCGGGTAAAAGGATCCCAGACTGGCTTGCAGTTTAATCCTGCTTGGCCCTAGAAGCGGAATGACGGGAGCTAATCCTGATCCTGGATTATATGTTATGTTTGGACCCCATTGGATGTTCACATTTACAGCATCTCCCACACAGATCGGGTCTTTGGACTGTGATATCCCCAGGCTGAACATGTTGCTGGTTGTGCTGTCTATTAGTGGAGAAGCCATCACCCCGGGTGATTCCAGAGCGAGAAGAATAAATACCAGCAGGAATAATCTTGTTATGCGCGCTGACTTCGGAGTGGACGGTCTCGATTTCATGGCTCCTCCTTTTCATATGTAACTCATCCGCCTCTTGGCTGGACGATGGAATTATATGTTTGATCAAAATCAGTATATTACTTATCGAGATAATAATCAACAAGGAAGATTATTAGTTGATTAATGGTAGTTTGACTAATGTGAGTCTGAAGGTCGATACTTTCAACCCGAATATTCATCGCTCTCCTAATGCTTCTGAACCTACCCATCTATTGCATTCTGTCATCAAACGGCTCTCCCAACTCCTTCCTCACCGCAGCCCATACCATTTGGCCGCTGTCCGTTTGGATGCGATGTTGGGCGGCTTTACAAGCGTGAGAGCACCCGCTGCCATGAGGTAGCACGTCAATTTCCGAGTAAGTCTATAGTTAAGCATTTCTATGCCAATCCACTGACCAGTGCATTGATGACAAAGCCTGTCGCATCCACTGTAGCATGAAGGAACATGGCGGGATAGAGGCTGCCAGCGCGTTCGCGCAGCCATCCTATGACAAGGCCAGTGATACTGGCGATAATAATGGGTGCGAGGCTGAATTGAAATTGAAATTGGGAACCAGTGAATCCTATACCGTGTATCAATCCAAAAAGCACGCTGCTGATGAGCCAACCCCATCCGACGTTGGCACCCAGCACTTTCCAAGGTGTGCCAAAGGCACGATTAAGCAGCACCAACAAAATACCCCGAAAGACAATCTCTTCGTCGATCCCGGGCATGGTGAGTTGAAAAAGCAACGTCTCGGCTTTGGTAGGGGCATCCTTTGTGTATAGGGCTAGAAATACAACAAAAGACAAGAGCACCAGCACAATAAAGGGCAGCCACGAGCCTTTGCGCAAGCCGGTAAAGCCGATCTCGCGCCAGGTCATACCGCGCCACAAGCCAATGAAAGCCAGTGAGACAATGATGGCAAACACTTTGCCCGTCCAGTTCCATTTCAGGCTGCTGAAGATGGGCAGGCTGCGCATCAAGATTAAGCAGGAGAAATTCATGAACCACACACCCAGCGCCAGCCCGAGGTCATGCCATCCGTCCGGTTTACCGCGCCAGACAGCCAGAGCCATGACTGGCGCAAGGCAGGCAAGGATGGCTGCACCCCACAATATCCAAATCCCAATGGCCAACAGGGAGAAGGGTTTGAACAGCGTGCTTAATACCAGCGCCAACAGCGTGAATGTCCCTATCAACAGCCAGCCTCTGTGTGTCAATGAGGATTTGTCGGATTGGATTTGTGTTTGATCGGGTGGAATGTTCATTTTCTTTTCTCTTTTAGGTGGCCTGCCCAACGGTGTGGCTTCGCGCAGCACCCTTTAGGGCAGTGGCAATGGTGGGACTCCTTTGCATTTCAATCTGTCCTATCCTTCATTTGGCTTTCCAATTGACAAGAACCACGCCGAACATAGCCAGTATTATCAATCCCGATAATCCTAGAATTGTTATCGAGACTATGTAGGTACCTTCGCTTGATAGAAATTGGGTACCGACCCCTTGAACAAGGAAGCCTGCGCCTAAGAAGCCCAAAAATAATTGCGCAAGTTTCTCGGTAATCCTTGCGGAACGCTGAAATTTAGGATTTGTGAATACTTCGCTCATTGATTTAATCCCAATCCAGCGCAACAGTTGTTTGTTTAGCAGCGCAGCTAGAATGATAAGGATACCAATGAGAGAATATAAAATCATGATCGGATGGTTATTCGGCATTATGCACCTCTTTATCAGGATAACATTTTTGAATACCTCCAGGCGACTGACAAAGTGCTCAGCCGTCATTTGGCGGCTTAATAGCTTATGCGTGGGTTGGCGTGAAGCAACGAAAGCTGTGATCGCGGGCAGAGGAACCGCTGCCTGCCCTGAGCCTTCGAATGGTCCGCCGGAGCCAGTAATTCCAATTCGACTTGGCGCCTTGGGCGTCGGACTTGAGCCGCGGGTTGGGCTGGCTAATTAGTCCTTCTATCCTTTGATCATGGACTCTATTTCCGCTAAATGACCATTTCTATGGTGTGATCGTTCCACCAACCTGTTATTAACCACCATCATTTGGTTTATCAACTCTGGAGCACATTCTTCCAGCAATTTATCAAGGGTTCCGGCTATATTTACTGCCATTCTTGCTGCTTCAGCGGGAGGAATGGCTTCCAGAATAGGAGCTAGGATGTCATTCAATTGATCATCAAAAAGCGGGGCATTTAGTACATTATTCTTTTTTGCTGTTTCAATAACATGGATAACTCGCTGATCCCAAAATGCCAAATGTGCCAATGTAACTGATATGGACCAATTATTGCCGATGGCTTTAGATAATTCCTCTTCTGACAAACCATGAATTATTTGTTGCATTCTTTCTGTTGATTTTCGATTTGATTTAAGAATAATTTGGGTATTCATTTGTCATCACCTCTGTAGACCGTTTTCAGCCCAACACGCGTTTGAGCGGATCGTATAACTGCATATGGGCGGTTCGTATAAAATCTATATTCGGCTATCTGCAAAAAAGCTTTCCATTATTTGGCAAACCCCTTACCCTGTCCTACGCACAACCTGTCCCGGAGGGTGAGCAGCTGTCCACTTAAGCTGGTGTATGGCGGCGATTAAATTACAAACATTCAAAATCAGCTGGTTGCTTGTAGAAACGAGGATGGATCATAATAATCTATGTTACGCTTGATCTTCCCTTCCTGCAGCTCGCTGAATGACGCACCCTGAGTTGAGAAGCTCTTACCCGTGGTTGATGTGCCGGTCATGATCCACTCACTGCCAACCCAATTATCTGCAATGAAAAGTGATAATATCTCCAATTTGAAATCAGGAATAGTAGCGAAGATATCAAGATACCCGGCTTTCACAGCTTGTCTACCGCGCATGACTCCTCCAAGGGCCATATCCTGATAGAAACAATCTTCCGTAAAACATGTAGCTATCTTCTCTGCATCGTGAGAAGAGACGGCAGCAACAAAATCATTTATCACTCTTTTTGCTTCCTCTTCCATTCTGATTCCTCCTTCTCATCACAAATTGAGGGATTGGTGCCGCCTATCAGTTTGGCTCAACGGTAGTGGTGCGGGCAGCGAAGCCGCTGTCCGCTTGGAGATGGTGTAAGCGCACCTGAATTTACGTATCTGGTTGCAAGCCATCGCGCAGAAGGTTCAACAAAGTTTGCAACTCTTCTTTTTCTCCCTTGCTAAAACAAGACCAAGCCCCATAGAAATAGCGGTCAGTAGCTTCTTCCACCGCCTGGCGCACGTCCTGCCCTGGAGGAGTTACGCGATATTCTCCTGCTTCCTCCTTGACCCAGCCGCGCTTTATCAAATTCTCCAAAGCCTGTTTGTATTCATCCTGTGAATTTCCACGATGCTCCAGTTTGTGATACAGCCCAGCCAGCGTTGTGACTTCTCCGCGCCAAAGGTATGTAAAGGCTTCCCAAATATGGCCTTCAATACTGTGAGATTGCCAGGCAGCCAGGTGTGCATCATCACGAAAGGCGGCCAGATCGCTCAAATATTGGTCAATTCGCACCATAACTGAAGCAGCGCCCCCCGGGTCGATTCGCTAAGAGTGAATAATGCACCACTTCCTTGGCGGTTCTGGAGTGGTCAGACAAGACATCACCAACTGATGAAGAAGACTCGCCAAGCGCTCCAAATCGGTTGATGGCATAGGTTGAAGAGCTGTCATCTTCGCATACGCTGCTCTAATGATGCGTTCTGCTGCTTGTCTTCCCAACTCTTTCAGGCGATACTCGTTTCCCGCTTCCGCAACCGGTGTCAGGAATCCTTGCTTTGCTGCCATTTCCAATCGCTCATTATACAATCGAGCTGATGTGTATGGAGTTCGTACGCGAAATCGCGTTGCCGAGATGGATTCGGGTTCGAACGCCAAGGCTGGCAATAGCCATCCATACCATTCGGGCAGTTTCAATTCAACAGCGGTCTGATCCATTGCTGGGCCATAGTGTTTGCCAAGCGCCTGGATTGCTTCCAGGGCTGTGGACCATAAAGCAACTGTATTCATGGCACCTCTCTAAGTGTTAGCGCATTGTGTGCCCAACGGTTTGATTCGGCGGCAGCGGTGGGAAACGCTAGCTAGAGTGTAGCCAATCTGCAGCTAGAGATTGACCGACTCGATTGTGACCTTCATATTTTCCAGCTTCTCCCGGCTGATGGTTGTGGATTCTCCGTGACCTGGATACACCACTGTTCTCTCAGATAGCGAATCGTAAAGACGCCGCACCGAATGAATCTGATCCTCCCGCGAGCCGTGCAGCACATCCACCCTCCCGACGGAGTCCCGAAAAAGCACATCACCGGAGAACAGCAGATCCCCCACAGAAAAACAGACACTGCCAGGCGAGTGACCTGGAGAGTGTAAAACCGTGATCACGTGCTCACCCAGCTTCAGCTCCTGTCCGTCTGAAAGGTAAATGTCCGGCACGCCGAAGGCTGCCGCGTCAAATTCCAATATCTTTTTTGCCTCAGGATCCGCGAGAATTTCGGGGGGAAAATTGTTCTTTCCCCACTCCGCCTGGATGGCCAGGTCGTCGAAGTCCGCACGATGCATGCACACGAGAGCCCCGGGGAAGCTACTTCTGAGCAGAGGGAGGCCCATGATGTGGTCGAAGTGCCCGTGAGTGAAAAGGAAGTAGCGAACATCCAGGTGCTCAGAATGGACAGTAGCCAGCAACGGTCCGATCCCCCCTGCTACGTCTATGAGAGCAGACTGCCTGCTTGGAACGTCATAGAGAAGATAGCAGTTGGTATCGGGACCTGTGACCATGTGCTGCATGACCAAAGGCTGCTGCACGATGCCATCCCGAGAGCTATGAGATTCGTTATTGCTGCTGGAACCAGGGATACGGGACATTCATACATCCGGGCTATCGCCCAACAATTGATTCTATGCAACCTGCCATACTGCATAACTATGTTCTCAGCCATCGTTTGGCGGCTCATCACCCTGTGGAGGGCAGAGCGTCAGCAGCGGGACTTGTTGGACTTCCTCCTCATTATCGCGCCAAATCCGGCAAAACGCGCACTATTTGCGCGGCGGAGCAGCTGCCTGCCCTGAGACTTCGAAGGGTCCGCTGGAGGCGGGGTTGAGCGGCGGGATACGGTGCCGTCTCGAAAACGGTTCTCCCAGACTCAGCCAATGTTGTCTTGACCCTCGGGCGCAGGCCTGCCCGTGAGTTGCTGATATATACCGGAGCCCATATTCGCTTCTACGGTCTTCGTGATCCGTCCGTCGCGGATCGTATGGATACTGATCACGTAAACTACTGTCTTCAGACCTGTCGGCGCCAGGTCCAGATATTGGCCCGTGTGTGTCGCGCGCGTGATCGTGTTGGTAACGACAAAGTCACCCTCAGCGATAATATCGACGATCTCGGTACTCTTATCGGGGAAAGCGATCCGGTGCGCATCCATTGAAGTGAATCCTTCCTGCACGCCTTCCGACTGGCCGAGGAGGTCGTACTCACGCCAGTCATCGGTAAGGCACGCACTGAACGCATCTATGTCCCCGTGATCATATGCCGCCCAAGCCCGACGCAGAAGCTCCTTGTTTGCCTCATACATTCGCTAATCCTTTCCAAATCTTTTCCTGGCTATATAAAGTCCAGTTGAGTACAGTTCATCGCCGGATCGCGAAACTGTATGATTCGATGTCCCTCTTCCGCCCAACGAGGTGCTCTCCGTTTAGCAGCTTAACAATTTAACTCAGCGGCAGTTGCGGGATTCCTTTGCATTATCGCGCCAAATCTGGAAAAACGCGCAATATTTGCACTCGGCGGAGACACTGTCAGCAGGAGCTGATGCCGGGCTTCGGGTTGATCAGGAAGCTCTTGAGATCTTTTTGTTCTTTAATAATCGTTGACAAATTCTCACATATATCATATAATATATCTAATTTATACGACATAATGGTTTTACTTATGTCGAATGCAGGAGGATCGCATTAAGTACGCACAGTAGGTGATACTTATTGGAAGTAGCTACATCGGATTGCAAACGTTGAAGAATCACTGTGGTGCGCGCCAGAGTGATGACATATCAGATTTATTTTCACTCGAATTGGAGGTACCAAATGAGTAAAATGGTAAAGAAGAGTTTTCATGCTCCAGATGAAACACGGCCCATTGCCAAAGGTAAAGTCGAGGTCGTGAAATTGGATGATTTCCAAGTTATACGCAATACATTTGAGCCTGGATGGCGCTGGTCGGAATCCGTCAAACCGATAGCGAAAACGGATAGCTGCCAGGTTCATCACATCCTCTATATAATTTCAGGACGAATTGCCGTTCGGATGGATGACGGCTCCACAGCAGAGTTTGGACCAGGCGATGTGGGAATTATTCCTGCTGGACACGACGCTTGGATGGTTGGCGATGTGCCATGCGTCAACCTCGATTTCGGAGGCTCCACCATTTACGCTAAGCCAACAAGCTGATTAATCCCACCCAGGTTAGCAGTGAGTGCTCGACTGGCATCCTGCCATCCGCGAGATTATCCGAGACGGGCGCGATATCTAAAGCTGCGTCCGTCTCGTCAATTAAGAAGCATCGGCCCAACATCGTCTACAAACAAACCGAGCATTTTTTGATAATTGTGGGTCCAGGGTACATTCAAGTTCTCCTGAAATAGCCCAACGATTTGTCTCAGCGGCAGCGGCGAGACTGGCATGATTCTTTTGCGTTATCGCGCCATTTCTGGCATAACGCGCACTATTCGCGAGCGGCAGAGCTGCTGTCCGGTGGAGGCGGGGTTGGGCGGCGATAATATGAAATATTAGATATTGTCTCACAATAGCTTGACGTGTGGTTCGATGATCACAGCGACATTGAGATGCCACTGTACTATGTCTTCTGCGCCTTCTGTGCCGATGCGCAGTGACCACCAACTTGCATTTAGGCAGGCGTAAGCGTAGGTGAATGCCAGCACGCGCGACAGGTCGAGTGCGAGCGTATCCGCAAGGATCGCCGCATTGATTAGGAGGCGGGTTTCATTGTGGACAAGTTCTGGCATAACTGGGTTGCATAGCGTGTTGGCGCAGTCGTAGGTGCGCTCGCCAATCAAGCCTTTCGGGTCGAAGGTGAGCCAGCCGCGCGATGACTGCCGGATGTTGCGGTGATGGATATCCCCGTGCAGCACCCGTACATCGCGCTGATCAGCGAGCAGACGCTGGGCGAGAGAGGCACTCCGAACATAGATGGACTCGATGCCTGCTCGCCTGTCCGCCACAGCTTTGTTGAACAACTCCCCAAACCAGCGATCAAGCATAAACAAACCATCATGTGAACCATCTTGAGGGACACTGTGAAGTTGCTTGATCACCTGTGCGATGATTCGCGTGGCATTTTCATCCTCACCGCGCTCGACCAGCGTTACGAGTTCGTCACCTGCGGCGTATTCCAACAAGTGTGCGCCTTCGTCGTAACGCAGTAGACGCACCGCTCCATGACCATCAAAATAGCGCAGCGCCACTGCGCCACTCTGCTCCTCCGTCTCTGATGAAGACAGCAGTTTGAGGATAGCTGTCTCGGTGTCGTATGTGACAGTGTATATGTGGCTAGTCAATGTCTGCGTGAGAAATTTCGGGTTCGAAAGATTCCACGCGGACAGATAGTAGTTCAGCTTATTTTTGTCGATCGTGTTCATAGTAAATCAAAAAATAATCCCGATACCAACCGCCCAATTATGATTCAATAAAAATATTTACATAACATGCAATCTTGCGTGATATATAAGTGCAATAAATAACCAATTTCTCCTAAAGACAATAATCCCTTTTTCGACTTTTTGGAAAAGAAGCAACGGTGATGTACAAGACCGATCACCTGGGGACTAAGCGACTCGAGCGGTGCAGCCGCTGCTTGCCCTGAGCTGGTAGGTCGAGCTTGTCGAGACCTTGTAGAAGGTCCCGATAGAAATGTTGTTGGGCTGAAAAAGGTATACTTGCTCATGGTTTGCGGGCGAGGATCCAATGATAAGGTATTTCAGTCTTCCCTTCCATCTGGATCTCGATAGCGGTTTCGAGCACCTCAAATCCTTCATGGATAACCAACCGTTTCATCATTTCGGGATTGAAGCAACTAATAAACATTGGAACGCCCAGCCAATCACCCATCACATCATCGTAATCTTCAGCCTCCATACTGATCAGTAAAAGTCCGCCTGCTTTGAGCCATTGATAAATATGCCCTAGGACACTCCCATGTTCTTCTCGTGGTATATGTTCCAAAGTGTAAAAAGATATCACGGCATCAAAGGAAGCTGATGGGAAATCTACAGTACCAGCATCTCCATGGATGAAATGGCCATTAGGAACTTTTTGGTGGGCAAGGTTGATCTGCGTCTGAGAAATATCAACCCCTGTAACCTTATGCTTCTTTGCGATTTCAATATCTGCTGGATCACCTGACCCACAACCTAGATCGAGGACGGATGAGTTTGGTTCCAGACGGTTCAGTAATTTCTTGAGCCATTGCATACGCGGCCATTTTATCTCCCCTTCAAGACAAGCATAATCGTAAGCTACCTGATCATATCCTTTTTCAACTACCTTCTTGGGATTAATGGGACCCTTGGAGTTATTCATAATGAACCTTTTGATACACTTTCATTCTAGAAATACCGCCTAACGGTTTGGCTTCGCGTAGCACCCTTTAGGGCAGCATCAGCGGCGGGACTCCTTTGCATTATCGCGCAAAACCTGGCAAAATGCGCAACGGCACAAGCAGTGGAACTGCTGTCCGCATGGAGGAGGATTGGGCGTCGTTATTTTTCGGCTGCAAATATTTTTTCAGATTTCTCTCGCCATTTTTCCATTTCATCTCTTATCGAGTTTGCATTAAACCCTACTGCAAATAAACAATTCACTGCTTCAATCAACATAAATACTTGAAAAGAATATATCAATGACAGGTTTTTGCGAAGTGCTTTCGGGCTTGGAAGCGGACTTTGTATGGTTTTAGCATTTGGACCGTATAAATGCCTCACGGACTCTAATCGGTAACTGAAATGAGAGGCGTTATTGTTAAGATAATTTCGCAAATCTTGAAAATCACCGGAAATCTTCTTGGCAATTATTCCCGCAGAAGGCAATTTATCTTCAAGTATTTCGTTAATACGTGATATGTCTAGCCGAAAATAAACAAGCAACTCATAAGTCTCAATTACTAGACGTAATAATGCTCCAGATTCTTGAACAAGAGAATCTAACACAAGACTGTAACAGCCTAATAAAAGGCGAGAAAATTTTGCTAGTGTAACAATACAAATTCGGCAAAATTGTCCTATTTGACTCTTACCCTCATCGTTACTTATTCGCTGGAAAAGTTCCATAATCGTTTCAAGATAGTCAAAGCCTTCTTGCAACACTTTGCTTTCTTGTTGCAATATGTTATTCAACCAAACCAATGATTTTTCTCTAGAAGACCAGATGTTCATAATTTTCGAGAAGAACAATTTTGATTCAATAAGAATTCTTACATAACAAACAATTTTGCAAGATAGATAAGTGCAGTATATAACCAATTCCCCCTGAAGACAACAACTCCCTTGTTTCGTCTTTTAGGGATATGAATACCATTACATCTGACCACACATTGCTCTAAACTGTCATCTCCCCGCACCACAAGCGTGGTTGCATACTGCCTATCTGGTCAGTGCAACAGGTCTATTATAACAACTGGTACAATCATTGGGGCTGGTTATTTGCCTTGGTGACATTTTTGTGAGTTTGTTCAGGTTTGGATTACAGGAGGAAACTATGCTGCAGGCTGTAATGATGGCACCCGGGAAAATAGAGTTTCATGAAGTCGCAAAACCTGCACTTAAAATGGATCAGGTCCTCATCAAGGTGAAAAATATTGGAATATGTGGTTCAGATATCCATGTATATCATGGGCTGCACCCATATACTTCTTACCCGGTGGTCCAGGGCCATGAAGTATCGGGGATGATCAGTGAAGTGGGCGGACTGGTTCAGGGTTTTAGCAAGGGAGACCAGGTTGTTTTTATGCCCCAGGTTACCTGCGGCACATGTTACCCCTGTCGTCATGGAATGGTCCATATATGCGATTCCTTGAAAGTAATGGGTTTCCAGACGGGAGGCGCGGCGCAGGAATTCTTCGCGATCGATTCGGAAAAAGTGTTGAAAGTACCCGATCATGTAGCGCCGGACCAGGCGGCAATGGTCGAGCCCATCGCGGTTGCGGTGCATGCCCTCTCACGCAGCGGCGCGGTGAAAGACAGGAATATCCTCGTCCTCGGAGCGGGGACAATTGGGAACCTGGTGGGACAGGTTGCCAAAGCCCTGGGTGCGAGGGCAGTCATGATCACGGATATAAATAAATATAAACGTGAACAGGCCAGGCAAAGCGGCCTGGATTTTATCATTGATCCTGCGAAAGATTTGAATGGAGCCATCCTCGATCATTTCGGTCCGGACCGCGCCGACCTGATCCTGGAGTGTGTCGGAGTTCAGGATACGATTACCCAGGCTGTATCGAATGCACGTAAGGGATCGATGATTGTTGTGGTCGGCGTGTTCGGGAAAAAACCTCTGGTGGATCTTGGGTTGGTTCAGGATCGGGAGATATCCCTCGTTGGGACGTTAATGTACCAAAGAGGCGATTACGAAAAAGCGATCGAACTGGTATCAAAGGGACAGCTCGCTCTGGAAAAGTTGATCAGCCGCCACTATGCGTTTCTGCAGTATATGGACGCTTATCGGGATATCGATCTGGCACAAGGGAATATTATGAAGGTTATGATCGATCTATAGAATCAGATTAACCCGATCATTTGCTCACGATTATTATTCAACATTGATATTAATAGGCGATCGGTTCGGGGGTTTTACCCATTGGGTACTTCGCAAGCTCCCGTCCGGCTGCCAATCAAAATGGGAGCATCCTCCTGGATGCTCCCATTCTTGGTGCCACTTAAATATACTCGTGATCATTACTCCTGGAATCAATAGCAACCAGGAGATTGCCCTTCGACTTTTCTCTGGAAGCAGAAACTAATGGCAGGTAACGGTTAGCGAGAAATTCACTACGTTGCCGCCGTTCGGGATGACCTCGATCACATAAGGCTGTGTTGCCGGCAGTGTCCCGCTCCATGCGTTTTCTTTATCGGATGGGAGTAGCAGCGCGCCGGTGACAAGGCCGAAAACGTCCAGGTAGGCGCTGCTGGAGGGCAGGTCGAGCCTCACGGCCATGGTCTGGCCTTCGTTACAGGTCATGGCGTAGGAAAGGACATACCCGTTGACCGTTGTGCCGAGCAGGGTGACGGTGTCGTAGCCGGGGGGGAAGTAAGCCAGCCGGGCCACCTTGACGGTCATCTGATAGTCCTCGGGACCCGCGCCGCCGTAGATCTGGATCCTGTACCTGCCCGTGAAGGGCAGCCGCCACTGCCAGTAGGTCCACTTCTTGGTCGGGGCGAGCATCACGTCGCCGTTCGGGTCGATCACCCCCAGGTAGACGTCACCCACTGTGGAATCCAGGCGCAGGATCATGGGCTGGGTCGCGTTGGCGTCGATCGTGTACTCCACCACCTGCCCGTGCCGGACGGCGCCGCTCACCACCGCCGCAGTTGACCCGCGCGTGAAGATGATCTGGTTTCCCGCCGCTTCGGATGTGGCGGTCGGTTCGGGCGTCGGGCTGGGAGGAATGAGGGTCTCCGTGGCGGTCGGGAGGACGGCGAACGTGGCGCTGGGCTGGATGACGAGGGTCGCCGTTGGGAGGGGCACGATGGCCGTGGGGCTGGGCGGGAGCAGGGTCGCCGTTGCCAGGGGCGCGTTGGCTGTGGGGCTGGCAGCCTGGGGGTTGATCAGGAGCTGCGTGGCTGTGGGCGGCACGGTCGTGGATGCGACGGAGCTCGGCAGGATGCAGCCTGACAGCATCAGGAAGGTGATGCTCAACGCGATGAAAACGGAATGGAATTTCGTTTGAGAGATTGGATGTTTGGGTAACATGGAACACTCCTCCTTCAGGCTCAATTATACTCACACATCGCTGCTGCAGACCTCTGAGTTTCAGATCAGAACACGATTTTCACAGACTCGGGGTTTGGGGTATTGGCGGACGGCAAAGCCGTCCGCCAATACCCCAAGATCATATTTTCCCCCGCCTTGGGGCGGGGGTAGGGGGTGGGGATTCCTATGCTTTCTCAAGGTACTGCGTACTTTGCAGTAGGCTTTGTGAAAGCCCTGCTTTCTTTCTGATTTTTCCTTGACAAAATAGCACATTTGTTCTATAATCCCCCCAACACGACAAGCGCACTGCTTGTGAAAAATGACGTGTTTTGTACCTTAACATTCGAACGTCCTGGTCTGTATCCCTCGTCCTTTCCACAGAAACCCTAGGGGTGGCATGGTTCATCCCCGTCAGGGGGTATGTCGCCCCTATCCCCTCTCGCCGGTTTCCCTCCCTCGAGCCCGGAATTCAATTGGAAAACAATTCTCTTATATTAGATGAAGTGAGCTTGCCCCGATAAAGTGGACACAAAAGATGTCCAGATCCAGTACACTAGAAAGGATAGGAACAGGATCATGGACGAACAGAAAAGGGAATACCGAACGT
>CAIQQN010000143.1 GCA_903873975.1 uncultured Anaerolineales bacterium | reverse complement strand
GGTCGTCCCAGCTGCAAATTGGATCAGGTGATCGATTGCCGGATTGTTGGTGGTGTTCAAGATGTAGCCGGTCGATAGATCACCAGACATGGCGGTCCCATCCGCCGTCGCTCCGGTGATGTCCAGGGTGGGCGCCTTACAGTCTATTTCCCAGGAATGATTTGCGGTTGCATCAATCCAGTATCCCCAGCCAGTCGCCATATCTGTTAGGTCATTAACATAGACAGGCGCTGTTCGGTCAAATAGTTTCCAAGGGTCACTGGCATCGCTCGCATGGTAAGCGTACACTAGTGAGAAATCAGTACCCGCACCATGTAAACTTAATGCGTCAGGCAAGGCACGAGTCGCCGGGCAAGGATATCCTACTAAGTTCCATCCGCCTGCGTTTACCGATAACGGTATATAGGAATTGGTGGTAGCTCCTTCCACGGTCAGAGTGCCTGCAATAGTCATGTGGATCCAGAATCCCATTGTCTCATCAAGGTCACTCAGCGTATTTGCGTATGGTGGGTCGGCAGGTGCATACTTCATCCAATTACCGCTTCCACTGTGACCACCGCTGGGATCCCAGGCATAGACCAGATCATATTTTTCACTAACGCTGCTCAGCACGGCCGCTATGCTGGTATCTGGTGGATGCACGTAAAATGAGACTAGGTTCCAGCCAGCCACGAGGGAGATGCTGTGTGTTGGACCCTGTGCTTGAACTGTCTCGACTGTGGGAATTGATATGCCAATGATTAAAACCAGCATAAATATCGACCAAATAAAAGTTCTTGACAGTTTGGATTTCGCTTTCATTTTCAGCCTCCGATTGAAATTATTCAGGACGAATTAAATGGATACAGAACGTCAGTTGGGTTTCTTCAAAGACGTTTCCTTGTGTGTGTTTCCTTATTAGAGCACTATCGCGCGAAATGTTTGACTCCTTTACACGAGTCATATCCCGTTCGAGCTGACAATTACCCCAATAACAAAAAATGTTTACGGGTGGAGGAAAATACATATGCAATATTTAATGCATGAAATATTATAAATTACCTCATTCCTCAAACAAATAGACTATCACGCAAATTACATAGACAGTTGTACTATTAATCTCAAACTTCATCCTGCAGTCCAAGAATCGCGATCTATTTGCTCAAATCCGGTACATCGATTGCAGTCGCAATAAGTCCCAGCCGATTGGCGCGCATGATGGCTGCAATACGCGTGTTCACTCCGAGACGTTTATACGCCCCGGACAGCAGGTTGCGGAATGTGGAATCAGATATGGCCAATTTCCTGGCCAACTCGTGAGTAGACAGGTCTGGGTACGCAGCGCTTACCGATAATGCCTCCAACTGACGGCTGGTGAGGATTAAAGAGGATCGCCCAGGTTTCATCTTCCCCCAGGCTCCCGGGCTGAAATAGACCCCTCCCTCAGCAACACTTTTTATCATATGGAACAATTGGCGGATGGAATTTTCATCATCCTTAAATATATATCCACGGACGCCGGCATCGACAAGTGCTTCAATCAATGCACCGGCAGTAAGCATGGAGATGACCAGAATCTTCAATTCGGGGTACATCGAGAGGGCGGCTCTGACAAAAGACAAGATTGGGAAAGGATTAGTGTTTTCGGGGGATGAGCGCACATTGGCATCCAGAATGAGCACATCTGGTCTGCTTTCAGCCAGTACCTTTTCGATATCCTCCCCATAGAGTGCTATTCCGACAATTTCACATTCTGGTACAGAAAGGCGGTAGTTGTACCCGTCAATAATACTTTGATGGTCCTCAAGAATAGCTACCTTGATTTTCGAAGACATAGTCCACCAGTCTAGCAAGCAAGTACAAGGAATGATAGGATTCTTACAGCGGGTAGCGCAGAATCCAGCGTTATTCAACTTTTCTTTGGCACTCAAGAAACCACGCGTTTTCAAGTGCAACTATAGCATTTTTTCCCGCCTCCGTACAGTTAGTTTTCTATTTATATATTGGCATTAAATCTCTGTTTTCTCTTGAACTTCTAATCAGCATCTGCATGATCTCGGATCCGCCATGGCCGGAAATATACATTATTCTCAAGCCTCGATATCAGTGACCTTCCATGGGATGGATGCTTTGAGATTAGTCCCTTTTCCAGGGGCAGTTTCAATTTGTAACTTCCCCCCTAGAGAATCGATTCGTTCCCTTAATCCGATTAGTCCGATACCGGTGGTGTCTTGATGATCGCGGATCCCAATCCCATTATCAGAAACCGATAAGATTATTCGTTGGTGTATGAATTTTAACTTTACGCTCACGCGGGTAGCCTGTGAGTGTTTGAGTATGTTTGTAAAGGCTTCCTGAACATAACGGTATAAAGTGATGGCAATCTCATCGGGTAAGTTATCTAGTTCCATCCCTATATAATTAATTTCGATTTTTGTGCAGTGGTTAATATCCTGACAGAAATCCTTCAGGCTGACATTCAGCCCTCCCACATCCAGTAATGACGGACGCAGACTATGGGCGATTGACCTGATACTTGTCATGGCTTCATCAACCGCTTTAATACTGTCCGAAACCTTTTCATAAGAAACGCCTTGATCAGGTGACAATTCATTTAATAAATCTGCTAAAGTGTATTTGAGTGTAATTAGCACCTGGCCAGTATCGTCATGCAGTTCTCGCGAGATTCGCCGGCGTTCTTCTTCCTGGGCAGTGATCAACTTTTTGGCAAGTTTTCGCATCTGAGTGGATAAATTAGCCAATTCTTTCGTGCGTTGATCAACCCGCCTCTCTAATTGTTTCTTTGAAGATTCTAATTCATCCTGAATCCTCCGCAGGATGGTGATATCTCTCGAAATCCCAAGGACAGATCTCTTACCATTTTTTAGGTAGCTGAGCGGTACCAACCAGGTATTGATAAAAGCAGCTTCACCCTTGCCAAACTTTAACCAATTTTCCGAATACTTTGGTGAACCGGATGCCAGGGTGGCAACGATCCCCTCCCTCTGACGTTTTGCATCTGTGGGTGGAAATAAAGAAGATTGCTGTTTACCAATTATGGCTTCAGGCCTCAAATTAAAGAACCCTGCAGCATGACTATTCACATATTCGATCTGGTCATCTTCTGTGATGACAAATATCATGTCATGGGCAGCCTCAGCCAACATCCGATATTTTTCTTCACTCTCCTTCAAAGCGATCTCTGTTCTTTTTTGGGTGGTAATATCGCGCGCAAAAAGGACCAGACGGTCTACCTGGCCATTGGGGTCATAGACCGGATAGGCAGTACTTTCAAACCAGATTCCTCCGCGTTCATCATTAAAACGAATCGGTTTTCCGGTAACAACGATCTTTTCCCCGATCGCATTCCTGGATCGGGCTAATTCAGAAGGCATTAAATCGAAGATACAAACACCCAAGAAATCTTGTACGACCATATTAAATCGTTTTGCTGCGACTTCATTCGCCAAGATAATATTCCCGTTCAAGTCAGTCATCATGATCGACTGGTCAGTAGCTTCCAAGATTGCGTGCTGAATTTGTTCGCATTCATACGACTCGCGCGTTTGGTTGGCCACTTGTAATTCGAGGCTCTTATTTTCCGCCTGTAACTTCTTCTCTAGGAGCTTCCGGTCAGAGATATCATGCACCATGCTTACCCAACCAAAATGTCCAGCCTGTGGATCTCCCAACGGCACTACACTTTTTTCAGCAGGGAAAATGGTCCCATCCTTGCGCTTCATTGTTAATTCGTAATGACTCAGAAACCCTTTCTCGTTTATGGCTGGATATAAATGACTTCGAAATTCTTCAAGTGCGTCAGCATCGGTATGTAGAAAAGTGGTTGTTTGGCCGAGCATTTCCTCCCTGCTGTAGCCGAATATATTTGAGGCTGTGGGATTACAGTCCAGAATTTTGGTTATTTCAGCGTCAAGAATAAATACCGCATCGCTGAGGATTGCAAATACCATTCTATGGAGAGTATTAAAGGTTTGCGTATGTTCGGGGGAGGGGATATAGCTCAGAGAGTCTGCCATAAATGATCCAGTACTAATATCTGAAAGAAAAATATCTTGGGTG
Organism: uncultured Anaerolineales bacterium; assembly: GCA_903873975.1. Classification (GTDB taxonomy): domain Bacteria; phylum Chloroflexota; class Anaerolineae; order Anaerolineales; family Villigracilaceae; genus UBA877. The sequence continues at coordinate 13,864 of CAIQQN010000143.1, read as the reverse complement.
TTCCAACAATACAGTTCCAGTATAAACTACCCCCTAACACTCCGCAATACCTATTCTCCCTCCACCTCTGCTATAATACCTCTGGCCCTTGCTTCCTGGCCGAGGCGGCTTCGAGCCGCCATCAGCCGATTTGGCGTTACGAGGCACCAATCAAATGTTTCGGCGTCACTCTATTCGCTGAAGCTCCTGTTCTCCCTGAGAAAGAACTACAGGCATGGGCATGCCAGTATCCGAAGCAAGGGGCATCTCCTTTTCCATCCCATTACCTATTACCTGATCTCTGATTACCTGATCATTATTTCTGCTTTTTTCCTCTTGACTTAACTGAACAAATATTCTATACTATTACTAGGCACGGGAAGGCTCGCACTTTCCCGTGTTCCTTTTTACTAGCCGAGGCGGCCTCAAGCCGCCATCGGCTGGATCGGCGACATGGTCGCTGATTTAGGAGCCTTCCCGTGCTCGTGCGGATCATCAATCCGTCTTTTCCTTTTAGTAACTCTGTGCTCTTATTGGTGAATGCTCTTTCCAATCCATATCCGTCTTCTCCTCTGCCTTCTGCTCTCTGCCTTCTGCCTTCTGCCTTCTGCTTTCTGTCTTTCTTTGGTGCTCTTAGTGGTGAATGCCCTTTACCAATCTCCCCTCACCTTCCGCGTTCGCGAAACCATCCGTCATGATCCCATCGGCTGGGCCTGGTCCTGCGGCATCAATCTCCGTCCCTACCAGCGCGGGGTCATTCTTGCCATCAAGGAATCCATCCTTCACCATCGTGGCCTCACCTTTGTCGTCATCTTCCCTCGTCAATCCGGCAAGAATGAGCTCCAGGCCCATCTCTTTTCCTGGCTCCTCTTCCGTTACGCATATAGTGGAGGGCGCATCGTCTCAGTTTCCCCCACCTTCAAGCCCCAGACCACCAATAACATGGAACGTGTCAGTGCTTCCCTCGACAAATGTGTTGGCTCGCGCGGTCGCTGGCATACCTCCAAGGGTTACATGTACACGCTTGGCAGGGCTTGCGTACAGTTCTTTTCCGGCGACCCCGCTGCTAAAGTCGTCGGTGCCACTGCCGACCTGCTCCTCTCTGTCGACGAAGCCCAGGAAGTCGACCCCGCCAAGTTCGACAAGGATTTCGATCCCATGACCGCCTCCACCAACGCCACCCGTGTCTTTTGGGGTACCGCCTGGACTTCCGGCACCCTTCTTGAACGCCAGCGCCGTATTGCCCTTCATTCTCAGCAAGAAGACGGTATCCAGCGCCTTTTCTTCTTCACCGCCGATGATGTCCGTCGTCTGGTTCCTGCCTATGGCGCGCATGTTGACCGTGTCATTGCCGAACGGGGCCGCAACCATCCTCTCGTCCGCACCCAGTACTTCTGCGAAACCATCGACGCCCAGTCTGGCATGTTCAACCCCGCTCGACTTGCTCTGATGTTTCCTAGCCGAGGCGGCGTCGAGCCGCCGTCGGCTGCTTCGGCGCTACGAAGCGCCGAAGGTCCAGATTCTCCCTCTCCAAATCGTTCTACAGATTTGGGGAGGGACGGGGTGGGGTTTCTCATCGACGTCGCCGGCATGGACGAATCCAACACCGGCCTTGCCGCCTCCCTCCTCAGCGAAGGCCTCGGCAACCCAGGTCGCGATTCCACCACTCTCACCATCGTTGGCATCGACCTCTCCACCATCCCCACTCTCACTCGACCTACCTACCGCGTCCTCGCCCGTCAGGCCTGGACCGGCCAAAATCACCTCGCCGTCTTCGGCCAGGTCAAGAACCTGGCGGAGCAATGGTCTCCACAGCACATCGTTATCGACGCCACCGGTGTGGGCGAAGGCCTCTGGTCTTTGCTCGACAATACCTTCCCAACCCGCGTTATCCCCGTCAAATTCACCTCCCAGGAAAAATCCGAGATCGGCTGGCGCTTCCTCTCCATCATCGAGACTGGTAGGTTTATTGACCCCTCCCCCACCGATGAAGTCCGCCTCCAGTATAGCCGTTGCATCAGCGAGATCCTTCCCGGCCCTGCCAAACACCTCCGCTGGGGCGTCCCCGATGGCTCCCGCAGTCCCGATGGCGAACTCATCCACGACGATTACATCCTCGCCGATTCCCTCATCGCTGTCCTCGACCGTCTGGAATGGCATGTCCATACTGAAATCACCGTCTCAGAAGGCTTCAACCCGTTGGAAGGGATCGACAACTTTGACTCATCGAGTAGATTTCATGGCTCACGTTATTAGCTTTCTGCCTTGCGCGCGCTGCGGCCTCAAGTCGCAGTGCGCCACATCGGGCGCATTGGCACCCGATGCCCTCCGTCAATCGAAAGGATCATCAAATGACAGACCCAACCCTTCCCGCCTCTGACCAAACTGCCGGTATCGTCCCCGCAGAGAGAGTCCCTGATAAGGGCGGCGCTCCTCTCGGCAACACCAATGCCTGCCACCATGGTGCTCCGTTTGGTAATAACAATGCCGTCAAACATGGTTTCTATTCCAGTGCATTCACACGGGCAGAAAGAAAACGTCTGGAAGAGGAGTTCCAGGGGGAACTAAATGATGAAGAAGAATGCCTCCGTCTCGCTGTCCGCCGTTTCATTGACTCGATGGGCGATGAGAAAATGTATTACAAGTACCTTTTGGCTATTCGTGCCATCTGCCTGGCTTTCGGCCGCATCGAAAGCCTCCACCGCACCCGCCGGGTCATTTATGATAAGCAAACCACCCTCGATCAAGTCTGGGAGGAACTCAAATTGATCCCTCCCGAAGAGGACTAGCCGATGTTTCCCCAGCCTCAATCCGCTTTTCCTAAAGGATCTGCCCTTATCATCCTTGTTGGGAACATCGTATCCAAAGGGCATTATCCACGAAATAATGTCCCCCCATTTCAGGTTTTGAAATGGGGGGACTATAGGGGGGCTTTCCGAGACAGAGGTTGTTTGTTTTGTAGAAAAACAACCTCAGGCAGGATCCTCATGTCAACAGACAGACTTTATAATGAAGAAGCCCTCGATGAGGAAATGAGAGCGGGGAGGGGTTGTTTGTTCCTCCGTTGTTCCTCGAAACAAACAACTAGCCGAGGCGGCCTCCAGCCGCCGTCGGCTGTATCGGCGCCACGAGGCGCCGATACTATCCCCGTCAGGGGACACCTAATCGAGGCCTGGTCGACATCGCGCCAACAATGCAACGGAGCAGGGCTTTGGCAACGGTTGGAGAGCGTAGTTTGTGGTAAACTTCGGGATTGTGTGTTTGGGCACAATCCCGCTTGAATTGTCCTGCCTTCGTTGAACGCTTCGAATGCTGACATCATATTTCATCTTTAGGAGACCAAAATGGCTGAGAGTAAGAAATGGGTTTATCTTTTTGAAGAGGTCGCGGAAGTTGAAAAGTACGCCGGTTCTTGGGACGGCGTGCGCGGCCTGCTCGGCGGCAAGGGTTCCGGCCTGGCCGATATGACCCGCGCCGGCGTCCCGGTGCCGCCCGGTTTCACCATCACCACCGAAGCCTGCAACGAATTTCGTAAGACCGGCCAGTTCCCCCTCGGCCTGTGGGATCAGGTGCTGGCAGCTCTCAAGGTTGTTGAGCAGCAGTCCGGTAAAAAGTTCGGCGATCCGTTGAACCCCTTGCTGGTATCCTGCCGCTCCGGGGCCAAGTTCTCCATGCCCGGCATGATGAACACCATCCTCAACATCGGTTTGAACGACCAGGTTGCCGGGGGCATGATCAAGCTGACCGGCAATCCCCGCTTTGTCTATGATTCCTACCGCCGCCTGGTCGAGATGTTCGGCACCACCGTCTTCAATTTCGATGACGAGCTTTTCGAACATCCTTTGGCTGAATATAAGGCCGGTAAGGGCTACAAGCTCGATCTCGAGATGACCGCCGAGGACTGGCAGGCGCTCGTCGCCACCTTCAAGGCTGCCTTTAAAAAACAAGCCGGTTTCGATTTTCCCCAGGATGTTCTCAAGCAGTTGGAACTGGCCACCAAGGCTGTCTTCGAATCGTGGATGGGCAAGCGGGCCATCGATTACCGCAAGGCCACCGGCATTTCCGATGACCTCGGAACCGCTGTCAATATCGTCACCATGGTCTTTGGGAACATGGGCGACGACTCCGGCACGGGCGTGGCCTTCACCCGCAACCCCTCCACCGGCGACAAGAAGATGATGGGCGAGTACCTGCTCAATGCCCAGGGCGAAGACGTGGTCGCCGGTATCCGCAATACCGATCAGATCGAGAATCTCGGCAAGACCATGCCGCAAGTCTATCGCCAGTTCATGGATATTACCGGCAAGCTGGAAAAGCATTATAAGGATATGCAGGATGTCGAGTTTACCATCGAGCGCGGCAAACTGTGGATGCTCCAGACCCGCAACGGCAAGCGTACCGCCAAATCCACCATCAAGATCGCCGTGGACATGTCGAATGAAGGCCTGATCAGTAGGGAAGAGGCCGTCTTGCGCGTGACCCCCGAGGTTGTCGATGCCCTCCTCCATCCTCAGTTTGACGAGAATTCCAAGAAGACGGCAGTTGTGTATGCCAAGGGCGTCAATGCTTCCCCGGGTGCGGCGGTCGGTCAGGCTTATTTCGATGCCGATACCGCCGAGGAAATGGCGAAGGAAAACAAGCAGCAGACCATCATGGTTCGCCCATTCACCAAGCCGGATGATGTTCACGGCATGATCGCCTCCCAAGGCGTGTTGACCAGTGAAGGCGGCGCCACTTCCCATGCCGCCGTGGTTGCCCGCCAGTTCGGCATCCCCTGCGTGGTCGGCGCTTCGATGATCAAGATTGACCTTGAGAATCGCATCATGGAAGTGGATGGCAATGTTGTCAAGGAAGGCGAATGGATTTCCGTAGATGGCACCACCGGCCAGGTTTATATCGGTAAGCTCCCGACCAGTGCCCCTTCATTGGAGGAACAAACTGACCTGCTGACCCTGCTCGGCTGGGCGGATGATATTGCTGCCCGTAAGGATATCCGCATCCTGCCCGATGGTCGCAAAGCCCCCGGCTTGCAGGTTTGGGCCAATGCGGACTATCCAAAGGATGCCCGCCGCGCCCGCTCGTATGGTGCCAAAGGCATCGGCTTGTGTCGCACCGAGCACATGTTCTTCGAGACTGAGCGCTTGCCGATCGTACAGAAGATGATCCTGGCCGAGACTAGCGCAGAGCGCACCGGCTATTTAGACCAGCTCCTCCCCACTCAACGCAAGGATTTCGACGGCTTGTTCGAAGCGATGGACGGTTACCCGGTCATCATCCGCCTGATCGACCCGCCTCTGCATGAGTTCATGCCCGACGAAGAGAAACTCTTCGAAGAAGTTGTGACCATGCGCGTCAAGGGCGAGACCCTGGGTCTGAAGGAAAAAGAAGACCTGCTGGCCTCCATCAAGAGCTTGCATGAGTCCAACCCGATGATGGGCTTGCGCGGCGTCCGCTTGAGCATTACCATGCCCGAGATCGTTGAGATGCAGGTGCGCGCCATTTTCGAAGCTGCCGCGGACTGCACCAAGCGCGGCATTGTGGTCAGGCCTGAGGTCATGATCCCATTAACTGGAACAGTCAAGGAACTGGAATGGATCCAGCCGCGTCTTATCCGCATCGCCAGGACTGTCACGGAAGAGAAGAAGGTGGATTTCCACTACAAGTTCGGCACGATGATCGAGATCCCGCGCGCGGCTGTCACCGCCGGAGAGATCGCCACGCTGGCTGAATTCTTTTCCTTCGGTACCAATGACCTGACCCAGATGACCTTCGGTTACTCGCGTGACGATGCTGAGCGCAATTTCCTGGTGACCTACGTGGCCGCCGGTATCCTGCCCCGCAACCCGTTCCAGACTCTCGACCGGGAAGGAGTGGGCAAGCTGATGCAGATGGCCATCAACGATGGCCGCAAGACCCGCCCCGAGCTGGAAGTGGGCATCTGCGGCGAACATGGCGGCGACCCCGACTCCATTGAGTGGTGCCACATGATTGGCAACAACTACGTCTCTTGCTCGCCCTTCCGTGTCCCCATCGCCCGACTGGCGGCGGCGCATGCCGCACTTAAATACAGCGGTCAGAAAATTGCTGAAGACAAGTAGCAGTAAGCGATAATAGAGAATGCCCGACACTTGTCGGGCATTCTTCTTTTCTCGGTGTGTAGTTATTTGGAACCCCTAACAAAACAGTGCTCTAGGCGGCGTCCTCGCCGCCGGGGATGGTGGTGAGAGCAAGTTTTGTTAGGCATTCTTAGCTCAAATCAGTGAGCATGCCGGCTTTTTCGCCGAACTCGACTCCATTTCAAAGCCCGGGTGCACGCTCCTGGCATGGGATTATGAGATGGCACTCTGGATGAACTTGGTCAGGTCTTCTTTTAATTGTTTAATGGACTCAGCATGAACATACATCATGTGCCCGGCTTCATAGTAACTCATGCTGATGTGGCCTTGTAGGTCCTTCTCCAGGCCGAGGCGGTTGAAGGTGTACCGGGTGGCGAAGTAAGGTGTGGCCAGGTCGTAGTAACCATTTGCTACGTGGACCTTCAGATGCGGGTTGACGCACATGGCATGCCGCAGAGTCTCAGCGACATTGACGTACCGGTTTTCGTGGTCGGCATAGGACCAGGGCCAGACTTTATTGCTCATGATTTCGTAAGGTAGATCGGACTCGTACTTGAGTTCGCTGCGGACGTAATCGTAAAGGGCTGCGGTGTAGGGACCGATAATGGCGTCCATGGAGGGATCGGATTCCCACACTTCTCCGGCTGCATCCCGGTCCATGCCCAGGAAGCGGCTGTCGATGCGGCCTACCGTGCGGCGCTTGTCGCGCAGGAGTTGCTTGCAAAAGCGGAAGATGACCGGGCGCAGGTTTGTCTGCTCGATGTATTCCTGGCTCAGGCCGGTGTAATGTGCCAGTTTCTCGGCGATCAACGTCTGCTGGCGTTTGCTGAGGGCGGCGCCTTTGGCGAGGGCTTGGGCATATTCCCCCGCTGCGAACTTTTCCACTTCGGCCAGGAATTTCTTGAGAGGTTTGCGTGAGCGGACCTTGCCGTGGTAGCGGGCGGTGGCGGCGTAGGTGGGCAGGAAGAGCACGTATGGAAGGTCGTTGCCTGGCTCGAACTCCAGCGTGCTGAAATCCAGAACCGCTGAAATGAGCATGATGCCGTTCAGGTACAGGCCGTGGCGTTCCTGGAGATAGCCGGAGAGCCCCGCGGAGCGTGTGGTGCCGTAACTTTCTCCAGCCAGGAACTTGGGCGAGAACCAGCGTCCGTAGCGGGTGGTATACAAACGGATGAAATCTCCAACGCTTTCGATATCTTTCTTGAAGCCGTGGAAGTCCTTGGCTTTCTGGCCTTCCACCGGGCGGGAGTAGCCGGTGCTGACCGGGTCAATGAAAACCAGGTCGGTCTGGTCCAGCAGGGAGAACTCATTGTCGCTCAGACCGTAGGGAGGAGGCAGGAGTTTGCCTGCGTCGCCCATGACCACCCGCCGGGGGCCGAGCAGGCCGAGATGTAGCCACACCGACGAGGAGCCGGGGCCGCCGTTGAAAGAGAAGGTCAACGGGCGTTTGGTCTTGTCCTCCACATCGTCCTTGGAGTAGGCGACGAAAAAGAACACCGCCTTGGCTTTTTCGCCCTCCGACTCTTTCTCGCGGTCGGGCGTCTCTTCTTTCATCACCATTGTCCCGGCGGTGACGGTGTACTTGATCTCCTTCCCGCCGATGACGCAGCTGTGCTTGGTCTCGACGAGATTATCTTTGGGTTCGGGTTTCTTTTCTTCGGACTTTTTCTCTTCGGGCTTCTTCTCTTCTTCGCTCATGAAAATCTCCTTGCAGGATCGTGGAAGGCTTGTCTCAATTATAAGCGTGACGAATAACGAGCCGGGTTAACAGAATTGTTCAACCTCGATTTTCCCCAATGCCCGCCGTAGATCGGCGGACTTCATGATGATCGCGACACCTCGCACCCCGGAGCCGATGGAAATTTCCTCCGACGTGAAGACGCTCACGTCTGACAGGATGCGGATGGGATGCGGCAGTCCAAGTGGATTGACCGTGCCGATCTCACAACGGGTTACTTCGCGGACCTCGGACTCGCTTGCCATCGAGATGCGTGAAACGCCCAGGTGGGCGCGCACGCGCTTCCAGGAGATCTGTCCGGGCCCGGCCATCAGCACCAGCACGAAATATTCCTGTTCGTGTCGGAACAGGATGCTGCGGATGATCTGCCCGGGGGTTTGCCCGCGTTCGTGGGCGGCCTGTTCGAGCGACTCGGGCGGGTGCGGGTGCTCGAAAAGCCGGTAGGGGATGGAGAGCTGGTCGAGGCTTCGGGTGGCAGTGGAGGCGACGGGCATGCAGGGAATATACCACATCATGCGAACCCCTCTTGAATTTCCTATAAAAAACTGATAAATATTGGATATAATCAGTCCGATACAAATTATCTGGAGAGTGGAATGGATAAAGCGAAACTTCTGGATTTATATTATCAGATGGTGCTCATCCGCCGCCTGGAAGAGAGCGGGGCCGAATTGTACCAGGCCGGGAAGATCGGTGGGTTCATGCACCTCTACATTGGGCAGGAAGCCGTCAGTACCGGCTTGATCGCCGCCCGCCAGCTGCAAGATCGGGTCATCACAGCCTACCGTGACCATGGTGTGGCCATTAATTGTGGCATCCCGGTCAACCAGGTGATGGCGGAACTGATGGGCAAAGCCACCGGCATCTCTAAAGGCCGCGGCGGCTCGATGCACATGGCGGACGTGACCAGGAATTTCTGGGGCGGGCATGCCATCGTCGGAGCGCACATGCCGATTGCATCGGGATTGGCGCTGGGCGACAAGTACGCCGGCCGTGACGGGGTGACCATCTGCATGTTCGGCGAAGGGGCCACCAATATCGGTTATTTCCATGAAGCGGTTAACCTTTCCAAGGTCTGGACCTTGCCTATACTATGGGTGTGCGAGAACAACGTATACGGCATGGGTACGTCAGTTGAGCGCGCTTCGGCGGTGTCCGAGATCCAGCAGAAAGCCGAAGGCTACGGGATGGTGCACGAGCGAGTGGACGGAATGGACGTGCTGGCGGTCTACGAAGCAGCCAGGAAGGCCATTGAGACCGTCCGCAGCGGGTCCGGACCGGAAATGCTGGAGATTATGACCTACCGCTTCCGCGGTCATTCCATGGGCGATCCCGAACGCTACCGCAAGCAGGAAGAGGTCAGGAAGTGGGAAGAACACGACCCGATCGGCATTTTCCATGCCTATCTGACAGGGAACGAAAAGATCGCTGTCGATGTGCTCGAGGAGATCGAGATGCACGCCAAAACGGACGTTCAGAAAGCGGTCGAGTTCGCTGAGGCCAGCCCGGAGCCAGACCTCGGCAGCCTTTTCGACAATGTTTACGTGGAGGAGGTGTAGCATGGCCCGCATCACCATGCGCGAAGCCATCTCTCAGGCCATGTGGGAGGAAATGGAAAGGGATCCAAATGTCTTTATTCTTGGTGAGGAAGTCGGCGTCTGGGGCGGTTCCTACGCAGTCACAAAGGGTTTCTACGATCACTTTGGTGCAGAACGTGTCCGGGATACACCCATTGCCGAGGCTGCCATCATCGGCGCGGCGATCGGCTCGGCCATGACTGGTCTGCGGCCGATTGCTGAACTGATGACCATTAACTTTGCCTTCTCGGCCATGGATCACATCGTCAACCAGGCCGCCAAACTGCACTACATGTTCGGTGGACAGTTCGTCCTGCCGCTGGTGATCCGCGCAGTGGGCGGCGGCGGCCGCCAGCTGGGTGCCACCCATTCGCAGACTCCGGACGCGGTCTTTGCACATTTCCCCGGCCTGAAGGTCGTCTCGCCCGGAACACCGGCAGATGCCAAGGGTCTTTTAAAAGCAGCCATCCGTTCCAATGACCCAGTCCTTTTCATCGAAAACGCCACGCTGTACCAGGTGCGAGGCGAAGTCCCGGATGGGGATTACGTTGTTCCGATTGGCAAGTCCACCATCCAGCGACCGGGTAAGGATGTCACCATTGTGACTTACTCCAAGGGCCTGGAAATTTCGATGAAGGCCGCCGAGGACCTGGCCAGGGATGGTATCGAGTCCGAGATCGTGGACCTGCGCTCTCTGCGCCCGCTCGACATGGGCCCGGTGATTGAGTCGTTCAGGAAGACCAACCGGGCGGTTATCGTCGAAGAAGGCTGGAAGTCGTTCGGTGTGGGGGCGGAAGTTTCCAGCCGCATCTACGAGCAGGCCTTTGATTACGTCGATGCGCCAGTGGTGCGCGTGGCACAGAAGGAGGTACCGCTGCCCTATAACCGGGCGCTGGAGCAGTCCGCCTTGCCGCAACCCGTCGATGTGGTGGCAGCTGTCAGGGAGGTGCTGTAATGGCCGAGACCATCAATATGCCCAAGTTGGGCTTTGACATGGCCGAGGGCACGCTTGTCCGCTGGGTTAAGAAAGTTGGCGAGAACGTAAACAAGGGCGAGGTGCTGGCCGAGATCGAGACCGACAAGGCGACCGTGGAAGTGGAATCTTCCGCCAGCGGTGTCGTGCGCCGCCTGGTTGTTGAGGAGGGAGCGGTTGTACCGGTTGGCTCACCCATTGCGATCGTTGGGACAACGGATGAGAAAATTGAGATGGGATCGGTGCTGGAAGCGAGTCAAACAGCGAAAATTGAAAGTCAATCCGAAGCCGCTCCCAGCCGGATCCTTTCCGCCGTCGCGCCTGCTCCTGTTCAATCAGACCTCGTCAATCCCCAATCCTCTTTAATCAAAGCTTCACCCTTGGCAAGAAAGATTGCCAGCGAAAAGAAAGTGGATCTATCCAGTGTCAAAGGCACCGGCCCGGGAGGACGAATTGTGCGACGTGATATCGAAGCCGCGCTGGCGGGTGGAGAGAATCTTCAATCTCCAATCGTTAATCCTAAATTGCCAATCAAGGACGAAACAGTAAAATTGAGCAGATTGCGGCAGGCAATTGCCCGTCGAATGACTGAATCCAAGGCGAGCGTCCCGCACTTCTATGTAACCCACGAATACAAAATGGACGCGCTGATGGACCTGCGGGCGCAGTTCAACAAGATTGTGCCGGAGAATGAAAAACTCTCGGTCAATGATTTCATCATCAAGGCTGTGGCGCTGGCTTTACGGCAGTTCCCCAACCTGAACGCCTCGTTGGATGGCATTGCAGTCCTTCGCCACGGACAGGTCAACGTCGGTGTGGCGGTCTCCGTTGAAGGCGGTCTGCTGACGATTGTATGCAAGGACGCCGATGCGAAGCCGCTGCGACAGGTTGCTTCCGAAGTAAAAGCCATGGCAGCCCGGGCGCGCGCTGGCAGGGTAAAGCCCGCTGATGTCGAAGGCTCGACATTTTCCATCTCCAACCTGGGCATGTATGATGTGGAGAACTTCATCGCCATCATCAACCCGCCCGAAGCGGCGATATTGGCTGTCGGTTCGGCGCGTGAAGTGCCAGTGGTGGAAAACGGCGCGGTCAAATCCGGCTGGCGCATGAAAGCCACCATCTCGGTGGATCATCGGGTCAGCGATGGGGTCGAGGCGGCAAAGTTCATGCAGGCGCTGGCAATCTACCTGGAAGAACCGCTGCGACTGATACTGTGAATCCCTGACCGGGCAAATGAGGCTGAAGTTCTTTGAGAAGGAGATGATGAAGTGAAAATCCACATTTTCAATGGCTTCACCTGCAACGCCCGTATCCCGTCTCACTGGGAATGCGGCACGCTTGAACTGCTGATCGAAACGAACGAAGGTCTGGTGCTGGTGGATACCGGTCTCGGCACGGATGATTATATCCATCACAGCGGCATCCTGAAGGTTTTCAGGGTGATCACGCGCGTGCCGCTCGACCCGCAGGAGGCTGCCGTTCATCAGATCACCCGGCTGGGTTACAAGCCAGAGGATGTGCACCACATTGTGCTGACCCACATGCACTTTGACCACTGCGGAGGCCTGCCTGACTTCCCTAAGGCTAAAATCCATGTCTACCAGCGGGAATATGAAGCTTTCCTGGATAGGCCCCGTCAATTTGCTGATCTTGCATACGTTCGCCGTCACATCGCCCATGAGCCGGACTGGGCATTTTACGAGGATACCGGCGAGAAATGGTTTGACTTCAACGCGATCCACCTGCCGTTCGAGCCGGAAATGTGGCTGGTGCCGTTACCGGGTCACACACGCGGCCTGTGCGGGGTGGCTATTAAAACAGCGGACGGCTGGTTGTTCCAGGCCTCCGACGCCGCGGCCCTGTTTAACGAGGAAGCTCCGGCCTGGCTTATCCGGCTGGCGCTTGGTCCTCACCACCCGCGCATTCGCCAGTTCGCGGAAGAGCATCCCGAGGTGCGCGTGGTGACCGGGCACATGTGGTTGGATTGGTTCGAGAAGAACAAGAAAGCCTGAACTCCTTGACCGGCCCGGTCCGCCAGCCGGATTGGGCACACGCGTTGCTCAAGGATTACTGGGATCAACATAAGGATAAAATCGATGACGAATAAAAGGCTTCGAAAGTTGAACGAAGAAACCCGTGAAGCCTGGAACACGAATGCCGCTGCCTGGGATGCTCGCATGGCTGACGAGGGTAATGACTTTGTCAACGTCCTTTGTTGGCCGGCTATCGTTCGCTTGCTAAATCCTCAACCTGGTCAGAGTATCCTGGATGCAGCCTGTGGCAATGGGATTTTCTCCCGTCGAATTGCAGCCTTGGGGGCGGATGTGGTCGCTTTCGACTTCTCAGCGGAGCTCATCAAATTTGCCCGCCTCCGCAACCAGGCTTCATCCTCGCTTCTTACATATCAAGTCCTTGACGCGACCAACGAACTGGCATTGCTCTCTCTGGCCGGGCATGCCTTCGATTCGGTCCTCTGCAATATGGCGCTCTTCGATATCTCTGATGTGGAACCGCTTTTTCGGACTCTCCCCAAATTGCTCAAGCCGGGCGGAGTTTTTGTTTTTTCTCTAACGCACCCGGCGTTCAATAATGCTTCTGCCGTACATATGGCTGAGCAAATGGACGATGAAGGCGAGATCAAAACGATCTACTCTGTCAAAATTTCCCGCTATATGACGCCCTATAATGCCCATGGTGTGGCGGTGCTTGGGCAGACCCGCCCCCAGGTGTACTTCGAACGCCCATTGCAATACTATTTAAATCAGGGTTTCCAGAACGGCTTCGTAATGGACGGCTTTGAGGAACGCGCCTTCCCGCCTGATCATCCGCATCAATCTCCGCTCGGCTGGAGTGGCAACTTTAGCGAAATCCCGCCGGTCTTGGTGGCTCGGATGCGCCTCCCGGTAGCTTCTTGATTTCAAACACCGCACACTATTCTCTGTTCTCTCTTTCTCCTGTGCCTAACTTCATCTTCGTGCTCATCGAGTTCGTTGACGAACTCGTCTTCGGCGTCACTGATGCGGCCTGGCCGCTCATCCGCACCGACCTGCACCTGAACTACATTCAGATCCGGTTGGCGCTCAGCCTGCCGGGAATTATTGGGAATATCTTCGAACCTTTCCTGGGCATCCTGGGGGATGTCTGGAAACGGCGCGTGCTCATCCTGGGCGGCGGGATTTTCTTCGCCCTGGCCTGTGTCCTGACCGCTGTCAGCCACAATTTTGTTTTCTTGATGATTTCATTCATCGTTTTCAACCCCTCCTCGGGCGCTTTTGTCAGCCTCTCGCAGGCCACGCTGATGGACTCGGATCCCTCCCGCCACGAACATAACATGGCGCGCTGGACCTTTGCCGGGTCGGTGGGCGTGTTCCTCGGCCCCTTACTGCTGGGCGGGGCGGCGTTCATCGGCTTTGGCTGGCGGGGTGTGTTCTTCGCCCTGGCCGGGCTGGCTGTGCTGGCCCTGACTGGAGCATGGCGCATC
>CAIQQN010000142.1 GCA_903873975.1 uncultured Anaerolineales bacterium | reverse complement strand
TTTGGGCTGGCGCTGGCTTAAATACGGTCTCCAGTCGCAAATTGACTCCTACGGCGAATACGCCCAGCACAGCACCAACTACCACCGCTTGATGCTCCAGGTGGTTTTGTGGACGAACGCCATTTGTAGTCACGACTTAAGTCGTGATTACAAATGGCCGCACCAGACCATGGACGCCGTCAGGCGCTCGGTCCACTGGCTGCTCTCGTTGATGGATTCCGAATCAGGCCGAACCCCGAACCTGGGCGCAAATGACGGGGCGTACATTTTCCCGCTAACCATTTGCCCGTTTGACGATTATCGGCCTGTGCTAAACGCCGCCGCCCGCCTCTTTCTCGACTACGACCTGCCGCACGGACCCTGGGACGAAATGTCACTCTGGTTCGGGACGCAAACAGGAAGTCCGAGAAGCATCGCCCTGCCGCGTTATCTGGGCGACCAACTCTACGGCAAAGACTCCTGGGCCTACCTGCGGACGGCGCAGTTCACCACCCGTCCGTCCCACGCTGACCAGTTACACCTCGACCTGTGGTGGCGCGGCCTGAACGTGGCCCAGGATGCCGGGACGTATCTCTACAATGCCCCTCCCCCCTGGGATAACAGCCTGACTGCAACATTGGTCCATAACACTGTTGTCATCAACAGCCGTGACCAGATGACGCGTGCCGGCCGTTTCCTGTATCTGGACTGGGTCAACGCTTACCGGGTTTCCCTGCCTGTCAAAGATTCAGCGGAGTTGCAGCGGGTGCGCGGCCGTTACCGGGGAGGCGGCTACCGCCATACGCGCATCGTGAGTGTCCGCGACGACGACCGCTGGCTGGTGGAGGATGAAATCCTGCCGCTGCGCATGCCCTGGGAGAAAAAGCCGCTGACCTGCCGACTGCACTGGCTGCTGCCGGATTGGAAGTGGGAAATAGAGGACAAGGAATCAAGAGTACAACTCCGTCTGGTATCACCACATGGGTTGGTGGAACTTGCCATTATCCATTCTCCATCCACTTGCCCCGTCACGTTCTCTCTCGTCCGCCAGGGGGAGCTGCTTGCTGGCTCCGGTTCGCCCGGTCCCAGCCGCGGTTGGGCATCGCCTGCCTACGGGATCAAAGTCCCGGCATTGTCGCTGGCCATCGAAACAGAATCCGCAAATGAAGTAAAATTCGCCACGGAGTTCATCTTCCCAAAATGAGTTACCGCGCTGGTATCATCCTTCTGCAAGACGACAAAGTTGCGTTGATCGAACGTCACCGCGCCGGGCTGCATTATTTCACCTTCCCCGGCGGTCATGTGGAAGAAGGCGAGACCCCCGACCATGCCGCCATCCGCGAAACGGAGGAGGAACTTGGCCTGCAAGTGGCGCTCAAACAACTGGTTGCCCAAGTGGGCTGGCAGGGGAAATGGCAGTATTATTACCTCGCTGAAATTACCGGCGGGACCTTCGGCTCCGGCAGTGGCAAAGAAATGCTTGCCCCGCTCCCTGAACGCGGCACATACCATCCCATGTGGATGCCGGTCGCCGAATTGCTGGACCAG
>CAIQQN010000141.1 GCA_903873975.1 uncultured Anaerolineales bacterium | reverse complement strand
GCCCATTCATCCTCAGCGACTCATGCGTGAAGTACGTGAATTCTTCCCGCGCCACGCCATCTGTGCACTGGATGGAGGAAATACTGCGTTGTGGTCTTTTTACCAGCACCGCACCTATGAGCCTCGTTCTTTACTACTTGCTAATGATTCGGGGCATCTGGGGTCAGGGCTGCCTTATGCTATTGGGGCTAAATTTGCTCGTCCCGATGTCCCTGTCTACTGCATCACTGGCGATGGCTCCTTCGGCTTCAACGCCATGGAGATGGAAACGGCGGCTCGAGAAAAGCTACCCATCGTGGTTGTCATAAATAACGACAGGGCCTGGGGTATGATTAAAGCTGTGCAGAAGTTTAATTACCAGGAACGCTATTGCGGCGTGGAATTCACTGATGTTCGCTATGATCAGCTCGCCCAAGCCCTGGGCTGCCACGGTGAAAGAGTTACCAAACCTGCCCAGATCCGACCTGCTCTGAAGCGGGCGGTGGAGTCGGGGTTGCCAGCAGTAATAGATGTGATTGTTGATGCTGAAGTCAATTTGGCCCCCCCGGATGTAGCGCTCATAGACGGTCTCTGGATGGAAGGATGCGACGTAGCCGGGAGCGTCTGTGTTTGGGAATAAAACGCCATGAAAGCTTTGCAGTTCTCGGTTTCGGTACCACAGTATGCTGCATTGAAGGTCATAGGCAAAATAGCTAGAAGGTTTTACTACGAAGGACCTCTAGCTACGATAAGGCTTGCCGATGTAGCCGAGCCAGCTTTGCCCTCACCTGACTGGGTAAAAATCAGGACGCTTCTATGCGGGTTATGCGGCACCGACGTCAGCCTCATTTTCCTGCGGGATTCCCCCGCAGCATCGCCTTTTACCTCGTTCCCCTGCACCATCGGGCATGAGGTCTGCGGAGAGGTAGCGGAGGTTGGAAGCAACGTAGATGGATTCCAAAAGGGGGATTTGGTTACTGTTGCCCCGCAATTGAGCTGCGTCACCAGAGGAATCGAGCCCCTTTGTAGAAGTTGTCAATCGGGCAAAATTGCCAACTGTGAAAACATGGCAGAGGGCAAGCTCTCTCCCGGTCTAATCATCGGGATATGCCGCGACATCGGCGGTGGCTTCGCCCCGTACATGGTGGCGCACAAAAGTCAGGTTTTCAAATTGCCTCAAGGCATGTCACCCAAAGAGGGTGCAATGATAGAGCCTTTTGCGGTAACCCTTCAGGCTGTGTACGACAACACGCCTGACAGGGATGACCAGGTGCTCATTATCGGTGGTGGTGTGATAGGCAACCTGCTCGTCCAGTCAATACGCGCCCTGGGCATAGACTGCTCCATTACAGTAGCGGAGCCTTCGCGATTCCATGCGGAACTTGCCTCGCAGGCTGGGGCGAACTATCTGATTACAGACGGTGATGTCCTGCATCAATCCGAGCGCATCACCGGAGCGAAGGCATACAAACCAATGCTGGGCGACAAGATAACAATGGGGGGATTCACCAAAATCTTCGACACCGTAGCAAGCGCAGAGACGCTCAACACTGACATGAGGGTGCTGAGAACAGGAGGGGTATTAAGCGTAGTGGGCATCGGCAAGGAGGTAATGTCAGACCTCACACCACTCTGGCTGAAGCTTCAGACTATAAAAGGCGCTTATTGTTACGGCTATACAGATGTAAGAGGCAAGAGAGAGCACGTTTTTGATATAGCCATCGAGCTTGTGAAACAGAAAAAAGTGTCCGTTGCCCCCATGATTACTCATACGTTCCCACTGGAAAGCTACCGCGACATGATTGAGGTCAACCTGCACAAGGGAAAATACAAAGCAGTAAAGACCGTGGTCTCCTTCGCTTAAAGGCTAACTAAGTCTACTTGACCCGCCCCGTATTTGCGTTACT
>CAIQQN010000140.1 GCA_903873975.1 uncultured Anaerolineales bacterium | reverse complement strand
TCGACAGGCTCAGGGCGAACGGCGTGAACGGTTAAGAATCTATTTTCGAAGCAATGACGTTGGAGGAAACAGGAATGGGACGGAGAGATTGCCGCGTCCTTCTGCGGAAGGACTCGCAATGACATAGGAATTAAAAAGGTGGCACACCCAATATGTCATTGCGAGGAGCGCAGCGACGAAGCAATCTCTGCGTGCTCATTAATGCGAGGCAGACGGAGAGATTGCCGCGGCCTCCTTGGGATGGCCTCGCAATGACATAGAGTAAAAATGTGATGGCCTCGCAATGACATGGAAAACCGCTCGCAATGACATGGGGAAAAGGGCGCAACCAGGCGTGTCATTGCGAGGAGCGCAGCGACGAAGCAATCTCCGCGTAATCGTAGGTACGGAGAGGGACGGAGAGATTGCCGCGGCCTCCTTGGGATGGCCTCGCAATGACATAGGGAAAAACTCGTAATGATGATTGCAGGTGGCTACGAGCCATGAGCCACTACAGGGGGTGCGAAGATGAGGAACATCATTAAGAAAAGGAACAAACAGGGCGGGTTCAGCTTCGTGGAGCTGGTGATTGCCATGCTCATCATCATTATCCTGATAGCTGTGGTGATACTGGTGACGCAGGGCTTTTTCAGCAAGGCTCGAGAGTCGGCTCTGGACGTTGATTTGCACAGCGTTAAAACTGCCGTTGATACCTATGCTATTCAATCGGGCAAGTGGCCTACCGCGAACAGCAGTCTGCCGCCGAGCGGACAGTATGCCCCGATAGATTTCTATGCCAGTTTTGACAACGGTGGGAAGATTATGAGCTTCTATCCTCACTTCATCAATAAGCTGCCCCGGCACTGGGATGATGAGCCGAAGGTATGGCGGATAGACAGCGCGTCGCTGGTATCCATAGATATGGATAGAGATAAGTACTAAATGGGGGATGGATTTGACTGATAGTAGTATAGACAGGCGCTTCAGGCTATGCTAGCCTTTAGGCAGGGAAAAAATAAGAAAGGAAAAATAAGAAGGGAGGTGAAACATGAAGATTTTTAAGAGAGGTGAGAAGGGCTTTACCCTGATCGAGCTGCTGATCGTGGTCGCCATCCTGGGCGTGTTAGCAGCGGTGGTCATCCCCAACGTAGTGGGACTGATGGGCAGAGGAGGCAAGCAGGCTTACCAGACCGATAAGGAGGTCATCCAGCTTGCGTCTGCTACCTTCTTCTCTGATGTGCACGCAGGCTTCAATGACCTTGGTGGTGCCCCTGCCAACAACGTATGGGGTGACACAGACGGGAACCTCACGCCCGGGCACTACTATCCCACATGCATCGGGAGGGTAGACCTGGTTCTGCATTTGAGCAGTGTTGCTGGTCAGGTCGACCCGCTCCAACCGAACAACCCTGTGATACTTGGTGCGGCTAGTGGCGGTACTGGCAATGCCACAACCCAGGAGATTCAGGACCACGCTATCTGGATGGGCTTGCTGGTGAACCCCTATAAGGCCAGTTATGGCATGCACGTAGGCGGATTGACTTCAGCGGTCTGTGGTCGCTGGAATGTGTCTCCGCTTGAAGGGGAGACCAGTTTGTATCTCCAAAACATGCCTAAGTCGGCTATGGTTGGCGCTACCTGGAACGGTACCCAAGGTGCAACTGTCAAAGGCGGTGGTTATTGCTGGGTAGTGGGCGAGAACGGTTCAGTGTACGGCGCTTATCAACCAGGAGGGATTGGTCCGTGGTATTCCGGCTTCGCCGGAAGCTATCCGTGATGCCTGGTTTAGCTTAGAGAAGCGTTTAGAGTAAGAACTGTTTTAAAGAGAGTCCTTCCTGAGAAGGACTCTCTTTCTGTCCACGGGTGGTCATTGTCCGCCTTTGGCGGACTCGCAAAGACACCCTTTTACCGTGTCATTGCGAGCGTAGTTTCCATGTCATTGCGAGGAGCGCAGCGACGTGGCAATCTCCGCGTGCTTGCAGGTACGAAGGGGTACCATGTCATTGCGAGGAGTCCTTCTTTAAGGAAGGATGGACTCGCAAAGACATAAGAAGCCGAAGCTCTATTTCATGCCACTCCTGCGGAACCTGTCCCTGACTTGATCAGGGAGCAGGAGTCCAGTCCGCCTATGGCGGATGGATTCCCGCTCAAGGCGGGAATGGCATTTCTGGTGGGCGCCCGTCAGAGGCAGGACTCGCAAAGACATAGGGAAGGACTCGCAAAGACATGGGGCATCCCCCAAACCCCTACTTTTTGGGGATTGCGCTATGGAGTACGTTTGGTATTATGTATATTACAGGCAAGTGTCCAGGCGCAAGTTTTACAATATTGCGTTTGAGGTGAAACATAGAACAGCTTAAGCGGTCGGAGCGCGGCTTCACACTGATTGAGTTAATCGCTGTGCTGCTCATCCTGGGCATACTGGCGGCGGTAGTTATCGTCAATGTGGTGGGATTGACCGGGCGCGGCGAGGCGGAGAGCTACGCCACGGACGAGAGCACCATACAGCTATCGGTATCTACTTTCTTCGCCGACACGCATGCTTATAGTAGCACAGGCGGTTGGAACGAAGAAGCGAGTGGTTATACCTCTGTACATAACTATCCCACCGAATCGGGCGCTGCTTCCAACCTCTATCTGGGCAATGAGACCCCCGGCAAGTATAAGGTGAACGTAGTCATGGATGGCACCGATGGCATGCCAGCTACCACGGGCAATATAACGGCTGCTGCTATCTGGATGGGGCTGCTGACCAACGGGCCGGGTGACGGCACTGCCGATACGCCGGGTGATAGTGCGCCTCTGCGGGGTGAGCCTGGGCCGTACCTCAATCCGCTGCCCAAATCGTGCAGCAAGTACAACTCTTCTGTAGGAAGCGGGACCATTACCTGGATAGTGGGAGAACACGGCACGGTCTACGGCGTTTTTGAGCAGGGTGGTACGTGGTACGCTGGGTTCGGGGGCAGGTATCCGTAGGGCTGGTTAATGCAAATTGCAAAGTGAAAAGTGAAAACTGCAAAATAGAAGGGCGCGGGGAACCGCGCCTTTTGTCATTGCGAACGTAGCGAAGCAATCTCATCGTACCTTCCCCATCGAACCTGCGCAGAGATTGCCGCGTCCTTCCTTAAGGAAGGACTCGCAATGACATGAAGAAAAGGAGTACGGGTGACGGTGAGATTGCCGCGTCCGCCAATGACATGGGGGAAAGGTGATTTTACTTGACAAAACGTTAAAAAGGGTGTAGAAAGAAGCACAAAACTTGACAATATAGGAGAAAAGTACTATAGACACGTTGCATATCTTGTGGTACTTTCAGTGCTGAGGTAGTTTTAACAGGTTTGAATGGCAGGGGGTACAAAGTGGATAGAATCACGGTTTTCGTGGTTGACAGGCAGGCGCTTTACCGCCACGGGATTCGGCAAGGGCTCGCTACTTGTGCTAAGGAGATTGAGGTGCTGGGTGATTGCGCTCCCGGGCCTGAGGCCCTGGCTTTAATAGAGGCTTTT
>CAIQQN010000139.1 GCA_903873975.1 uncultured Anaerolineales bacterium | reverse complement strand
TGATGAAGACGATTTCACCGCCGGGGACGATGCCTTCTTCAATGGCCGCGCGGGTAGCGGAGAGGGCGTCTTCGACGCGGTGTTTCTTCTCTTTGAGTTCGGTCTCGGTGGCTGCGCCAACACGGATGATGGCAACGCCGCCAGAGAGTTTGGCCAAGCGCTCCTGGAGTTTCTCTTTGTCGTAATCGCTGGTGCTCTTCTCGATCTCGACCCGGATCTGCTCGATGCGGCCCTTGATTTGCGCAGTGTCACCCTTACCGCCGACGATGGTGGTGTTGTCCTTGTCGGTGACCACTTTCTCGGCCTTGCCGAGGTCGTTCAGGGTGGTGGTTTCGAGCTTGCGGCCGGTCTCTTCAGAGATAACCTGACCACCGGTCAGGGCGGCGATGTCCTGCATCATGGCCTTGCGACGGTCGCCAAAGCCCGGGGCCTTGACGGCCAGGACGTTGAGCATACCGCGCAGCTTGTTCAGTACGAGGGTGGCCAGGGCTTCGCCGTCAATATCCTCGGCGATGATGACCAGGTCGCGCTTGCCAATCTGGACAAGTTTTTCCAGCACCGGGACGATGTCCTGGGCAGCGGAGATTTTCTTGTCATAGATGAGGATATAAGGCTCAGCGATCACCGCTTCCATATGTTCAGGGTCGGTGATGAAGTAAGCCGAGATGTAACCGCGGTCGAACTGCATACCTTCAACGTACTCGGTCTCAAATTGCAGAGACTTAGACTCTTCTACGGTGATGACGCCGTCCTTGCCGACTTTGTCCATCACATCGGCGATCAATTTGCCGATTTCTGGGTCAGCGGCGGAGTTGGTGGCGACCGAGGCAATTTCTTCCTTGGTCTCGATCTTTTGCGACATCTTGCGCAGTGCAGCCACGACCGTTTCAACGCCCCGGCTGATGCCAAGTTTCAGGCGCATCGGGTTAGCACCTGCAGCCAGATTCTTCAAGCCTTCGGTGACGATAGCGTGAGCCAGCACCGTGGAGGTGGTGGTACCATCACCGGCGATGTCATTGGTTTTGGTGGCGGCTTCCTTAAGAAGTTGGGCACCCATATTTGCAAAGGGGTCTTCCAGTTCGATTTCCTTGGCAACCGTCACGCCGTCGTGGGTGATGGTGGGGGAGCCAAATTTGCGATCCAGGGCTACATTGCGGCCCTTGGGACCCAACGTGGTGCTGACAGCATTGGCGACCACGTCAATACCTTGCTGAAGCCGCCGGCGGGCGTCTTCGGAAAAGACGAGTTGTTTTGCAGCCATATTTCATTCCTCCAATTCGATTAATTACTTTTTAACGATGGCGAGGATGTCACTCTCGCGCAGGATGAGCAGTTTCTTGCCACCCACTTTGATTTCCGTGCCGGAATACTTGGCGTACAAGACTTTGTCGCCGACGGCTACGTCCATGGCGATACGTTTTCCATCTTCGTCACGGTCACCTGGGCCGATTGCCAGGATGTTGCCCTCTTGGGGTTTTTCTTTGGCCGTTTCGGGGAGCACGATGCCGCCCGCGGTGATATCTTCCTGCTCGATGGGATCGATCACCACACGACTGCCCAAGGGTTTGAGATTAAGTGCCATATATGCCTCCTGAAATAGTTATTACATCGATTTAGCACTCCAGCATGCCGAGTGCTAATTGTTATGATACAAGACTTCTGGATGAACGTCAAGAGTACATTGCGATGGTTAATAAAACTCTGATATTCCCCCACTCCGGGCCGAAGCCTTCACGCTCCCCTACGGCCGCGGCGTGTAAACCGGCGTCGGCGTGTTGATCATTGTGGAAGCCGGCATGGTAACCGGCGCTGGTGTCTGAGTCTGTGCCGCCATAACGTTAGCGCAGATGGACAGGCCATCAGAGGCATTGCTCACGATGATCTGGTCAGTACTATAAGTTTGCATGAGTAGCGTCAGCACCCTTACGGCCGCATTACAGTTACTGGGTTTCTGGGGAGAGAAAGCCGCCAGCACAGAGCCATAATCCAGATAATAGGTGGCACTTCTCGGCGAAAGCGGAAGAGGAGCGACAGTAACACCATTATCACCCGCCGGGCAGCCATTGCGTGCCAGACAAGATATTTCCGGTGTGCAGCCATCGACAGCACATCGCAAAGCATAGATAGCCGTTTCAAAATTACGTCCGCTTTTATAAATTCCGCCTAATTGCCCGTAAAGATCGGCGTTCGTCGGATCCAGGGCGACCGCCTTCTGGGCATTCAAGGCCGCCGCGAAGAACTCGCCCTGCTGGACATATGTTTTAGCAATGGCTAGATAAGGAGAAGGATCCAGGATCTTTAGTTGCACATTCAAGCTGGCAGCCTTGGCATAGCTTTCCAAAGCCTGGTTGTAGAGTTCCGTCTGCTGGGATCCCGGGGAACTGTTAAGAGCAAGTGTGCGGTAATTGTGCCCGATGGAAATGTACAGGAATGTCAGGTTTGGATTGATCGCCAGTGCTTGGCGGTATTCTTCGATCGCCTGGCTGTAATACCTGTTAGATTCAAGGTAATAAGCATAAACCCGATGAACATCCATCACCTGCGGGCCAAGTTGCAGAGCGGATTGGATATACTGCCCGGCCAGTGTCCATTTCTGCTCATCTATGAGGATTTCTGCATAGAAGGCCAGGGCCAGCGGATCCTGGCTGTTCGACGAGATGGCTTGCAGTGCCTCCTGATCGGCTTCAATGATAAGTTTGGCAGCCGACTTGCCGTCGGTTCGCAAAGCATCCAAATTTGGATCGGCGTTCCAGTCCAGAACAAAGGAGCGGATGGCAAGGACGTTGCTGTCATCAGGTGCAAGGGCTTTAGCCTGGTCCGCGGATTGCAGTGCCTCGGTCAGCCGGGTCAGGCGGTAGGTGTCATTGGAAAGCAAACGCGAAGAATAAGTCTGGATGCGCGCCAGTTCGGCCAGGGCCTCAGCATTATTCGGATCCACCTTTGTGGCTTCCTGGTATGCAGTGATGGCATCGGGCAAATCACCAGCGGTAAACGAGGCCTCTCCTTCCAGTACCCAGGAATTGACCGTCCGCGTGGAAGTTGGGGTCGGGTCGAAGGGGTTGCGGATCTCCCCTGTATGCAGCCGTATAATACTCCAGACCCCGGTCAAGATAAACAAGCCCAGGGTTAACAAAAGATACAGGTTCGAGGTCCGGCGCTGATGAAATAGCGCGCGACGGCGGGTCACTTTCATGGGGTTGGGGTGGCTTCACGGATCGCCGAAGGCTGCGAGGAGGGTGTCCCCAGGCTTTGCGCGCAAAGCTGCTGAACGAAATTAGCATTATAGATAGCATCTGCATCCTTCGGGACATCCGTCAAAAGAAGCTGTGTAATAAACAGGGCCTCGCCACAGCGGTCACTATTTGCCAGAAGAATGGCATAGACATAAAAGTATTGAGCGATGTGTGCGTCGTCGCCAGTGAGAGGCTGCGGTTGGACGGTCTGACCATCTTCATTCGTTCCGCCATTGACTGCCAGAGAAAGTTGGATCATTGCGTTCGGCAAGTCGTAATTCTTGTAAAGCATATACCCCCAGTTGCCGCGCAGATAAGGATCGGTAGGGTCGTTCGCAACCGCACTTTCAGCGTATTGGGCGGCCTTGTCATATTCACCAATGGAAGCCAGAGCACGCGAACTGTACAAGTAGGGACGGATATCGGAAGGGTTATATGTATTGGCAAGCGTGTATTGCTGGATGGCTGAGTCAATCACGCCCAACCCCTTATAGGTTACACCAAGTTCCAGATGGATTTCCGAAATATTCGGGTTAATCTGGA
>CAIQQN010000138.1 GCA_903873975.1 uncultured Anaerolineales bacterium | reverse complement strand
GCCATGAGGAAGGCTGTCAAGGTGGCGCAGTCCGCGCTGGAAGTGGTCATCCCGCTCATTAAGGTTGGCATGACCGAAAAGGAACTGGCGTCGGAACTGGTCGTCCAGTTGCTGCGAGGCGGGTCGCAGTCCGAGATGCCGTTCGCGCCGATCGTCTCCGGCGGACCGAACAGCGCCAACCCGCATGCCAGCCCGTCCGACCGGAAGATAAACCACGGTGATCTGCTGGTGGTGGACTGGGGCGCGGCGGTGGACGGCTACATCTCCGACCTGACACGCACCTTCGCGGTGGGGGAGGTGGAGGCGGAGTATCGCAAGATCCACCAGATCGTGCTGGAAGCCAACGCGGCCGGGCGGGCGGCGGGCAAGCCGGGTGTACCCTGCGCGGCAGTGGATATGTCGGCGCGGGAAGTGATCGAGAAGGCCGGTTACGGGACTTATTTCACCCACCGCACCGGTCACGGTATCGGCATGGAAGGACATGAGGAACCCTACATGCGCGGCGACAATATGCAGTTACTGGAGCCGGGCATGGCCTACACGGTGGAACCGGGGATCTACCTGCCGGAGCACAATGGTGTGCGGATCGAGGATAACGTGGTGATCACCGAAGATGGCATGGAATGCCTGAGCGATATGCCACGCGACCTGCGGGTGGTTGGGTAAATTGTATTGTAACTTCCTTATGGTTACAACCTTGTGCGAACAGAAATGAAATTCCTGGCTCTTGAACGCGAACTCCCCGGCGCAACCGCCGAAAAATTCCAGCCTGTGCTTGTTGACGAAGCCCGCCGTGTCTGGCAGCTTCAGCAATCCGGTGCGCTGCGCGAGATCTATTTCCACGCTGAGCAGCACAACGCCGTCCTTGTGCTGGAATGCGCCTATGCAGAAGAAGCCCGCTCTCTGCTTGCCACACTTCCGCTGGTGCAGGCCGGGCTGATTGGCTTTGAGCTGATCCCCCTGGCGGCATACGATGGTTTTGCCCGCCTGTTTGCCAGACCAGCGGAAGGGAGTACAAACTGATGGTTAATACATTTGGAATTATCATGGTAATCATCATGGTGGGGTCCGCGATCTGGTTCATGGTGAGTATGCGCCGCATCTCCGGAAAGAAGAAGAAGAAAAAGGATACCCCCCAGGAGCGCCGTGAACGCGCCGTCTGGGCCTGGGCGCGGGTCGTCACCTCTACCCACGAAGAGGCAGGACTAGGCGGCATGGTACGCGTCACGCTGGAGTTGGAAATCCACATGCCCGGCACGCCGATGTATACTGGCACAACCACCTGGCTGGTGGAAAAGGAAGCGCTGGAGTATGTGGAGACCGGAAAAGAAATTCCGCTGAAAGTCGACCCCCAGGATCAGAATTATATCTACCCGAACGGTTCATGGGCTCAGGAAGTGGCATAGATATGCAACATCCCCATTTTAAACTGGAACGCTGCTTTTTCCTTGCCTGTTTCATCCTGGCGGCTGCCTGCGGACCAGCAAGCCCGTTTCCCACCAGCACCACGATGGTCGTAATTCCGAGTGCGACGCCACCACCGACAGTCCCGTTCCCGCCGACCTTAACATCCGAACCCACCATCACCGCAATGGTGAGTGTCTTTACACCGGTGGCGGCCAATACGCCCTGGATCTTCCCATCCGGGTTGAGCATTGAAGAACATCCGCTGGCAAAACTACCAGAGATCGAGCCGCTGGTCATCTATCCGCTGGAGGCCTTGACCCAGGCGGAAGTATTGGACAAGCATATGGACGAATGGGGGAAAACGCTCCCGCCCAATGAGTATTACAGCGTGGGGTGGGGGGATTTGTGGGTCATGCAGGGGAACGATAAACTGGAAGCAGGTCAGGGCGCAACAGAAAATGGGAAAGTGACCGCCCAAGTGACTCGAAATGGAAATGTCATTTTCTCAACGCCCATCGAACCACCCGGAACAACGTCAGCCTTCAGGGTGTTGACCGTTTATGATAACCATTGGGTATTCGAAATCGCTCAAGAAAAAAACCCGTTACCGCCCAACACCCAGCTAGTGGACTCATTCTTCGCGGGCGAAATCTTTGTAGATGGCCAATCGCTCAACGATCTCCATGGTTATGACGAATCTTACGGTTTCCAGACCATTCACGGCAGGCCGTTCTACTTCTACAAGCGCGATGGTAAAACCGGGGTTTCTTATGACGGCCAGGAGATCGCGCTTGGCTACGATGGTGTCTGGCACTACGGATGTTGCAGCGGGGGCGCGCTCAATCCCCACATGGCACAAAATATCATCGGCGTTTTCGCCTGGCGCGG
Organism: uncultured Anaerolineales bacterium; assembly: GCA_903873975.1. GTDB lineage: Bacteria > Chloroflexota > Anaerolineae > Anaerolineales > Villigracilaceae > UBA877. The sequence continues at coordinate 3,634 of CAIQQN010000138.1, read as the reverse complement.
GGAGCAGTGGACCTACACCGAGATCGGTGTGTTCGGACAGCCGTAAAGGAATTGACCATGCAAATCACCCCCTTCAAACTGGAACGTTACTTCGCCCGTTACGAGTTCAATGTAAAGTACCTGCTGTGCAGTTCCGACTGTGAATCGCTTTCGGTAAGCGACCTGCTGGTTTTCGAACCTGAAGCGGATGAAGACCTGAAACGCCACTGGCTAGGCTATACCGAGTCGTCCGGTGCGCCATCGCTGCGGCGGGAAATCAGCCGCATCTACACCGGCATCCAGGCGGAGCAGGTACTGGTCCTCAGCGGTGCGGAGGAAGCGATCTTCCTGTTCATGCATGTCGTTCTGCAACCCGGTGACCACGTTGTGGTCCACTGGCCGTGCTACCAGTCGCTGTTTGAGATCGCCAGGAGCATTGGCTGTGAAGTGACATTCTGGGAAGCGCGCTCGCAAAACCAGTGGGCGCTGGATCTGGACGAACTCAAGGGCAGCCTGCGCCCCAATACACGCGCCATTATCGTCAACACACCGCACAACCCGACCGGTTACCTGATGCCACAGGCCGATTACCGGGCGCTCAATACCCTTGCGCAGGAACGCGGCATAATCCTCTTCTCCGACGAGGTCTATCGCGAGCTGGAATATGACCCGGCGGACCGGCTCCCCTCGGCCTGTGAACTCAACCCGAGTGCGGTCTCGCTGGGGGTGATGTCCAAAGCCTACGGGCTGGCCGGACTGCGCATAGGCTGGATTGCCACGTATAACGCGCAGGTGACGGCCCGCATGGCCGCGCTCAAGGATTACACCACCATCTGCAGCAGCGCCCCCAGTGAATACCTGGCTGAACTGGCTCTGCGGCATCGCGGCCAAATTGCCGGGCGGAATTTGAAGATCATCCTTGACAACCTGTCCCTACTGGATGTGTTCTTTGTGGCGCAAGCGGACCGTTTCGAGTGGGTGCGCCCGCGGGCCGGACCGATTGCCTTCCCGCGCCTCATCGGCGAGGAGGTTGAGCAGTTCTGCCACCACCTGGTGACCAGTGCGGGCGTTCTGCTCCTGCCGGGAACGATGTACGACCATCCGGGCAATCATTTCCGGCTGGGCTTTGCACGCAAAAATATGCCGCAAGCCCTGGAACAACTGGAACAGTTTCTCGAGCAACGCACAACAACAGGAGTTTTGCCATGATGACCTACTGCCAGTATCTGCGCGAGCACCCGGAAGACACCCTCAACAAAAATTACCACGACACTGAATACGGTTTCCCGCTGATGGATGACTCTGCTCTCCTGGAGCGCCTGGTGCTTGAAATCAACCAGGCAGGATTGTCGTGGATCACCATCCTGAAGAAACAGGCCAATTTTCGTAGGGCCTATGATGACTTCGAGGTAAACAAAGTGGCGGCCTATGCCGATGCAGAGAGCGCCCGCCTGCTGGCGGATGCCGGGATTATCCGCAACCGGCTCAAGGTGCGGGCTGCCATTGAGAACGCGCGCCGCATCCAAGGTCTGCGGGCGGAGTTCGGCTCCTTCAGGGGCTGGCTGGAGGCGCACCATCCACTTAGCCTGGAGGAGTGGACGAAACTGTTCAAGAAGACCTTTGTCTTCACCGGCGGGGAGATCGTCAAGGAATTTCTTCTATCGACAGGCTACCTGCCCGGTGCGCACGACCCCGATTGCCCGGTCTACTGTCAGATTGCAAAATTGCAGCCGGCCTGGACACGGGGACTCAGGAGAGCAGCCCTGGATCCTCACGAAGACGAAACGCCACTTGAAAACGGTTGAAGCCACCGGTTCTACCTGAACAGGGCAGGGTTATAATTTACCTGCACCATCCTTCACAATTTACTCTTCTCCGAGGTGCTTATGTCCCAAATCATTCCCACTGCGGAACCGTTCTTCTTCCCCGGAAAAGGTGCCAATGCCAAAATTGGCTGCCTGGTCACGCACGGTTTCACCGGCGCGCCTAAGGAAATGCGCTGGCTGGGCGAGTATCTGAATGAACAGGGCTACACCGTGTGTGGCATCCGGCTGAACGGTCATGCCACCAAACCCGAGGATATGATCCGCTCACGTTATACAGACTGGCTGCTCTCGGTGGAGGATGGCTACAACCTGCTGCGTTCCTGCACAGACCAAATCTTCTTACTGGGGCTTTCGATGGGCGGAGTGCTATCATTGACCATGGCGAGCAGGGTTCCGGTGCGGGGCGTGATGGCCATGTCCACGCCGTTTATGATGCCGACGGACATGCCCATGCCTGTCATCAAGCTACTCAGCATCTTCGTGCCTTATCTGTCCAAGAGCAAAAACCCCGACGACGGTTGGTTCGATAAAGAGGCATTTCGTCAGCATATCTCTTATCCCAAGAACCCTGTGCGTTCCGGTGCGGAATTAAAACTATTGTTTGCGGAAATGCACGCCGCACTGCCAAAGATCAGCGTGCCGGTCTTATTGATACACTCCCGTGATGACGATTATGTCATCCGTGACAGCATGGAGAGAATCCATGCCGCCCTCGGCAGCACCGACAAGCAGATGCTGTGGGTGGAAGGTTGCGGGCATAACATTACCGAGGAGCCGACGCGCGAAATGGTTTTTAAAGCCGCGGCTGATTTCATCAAGCGGGTTGCCTCTGGATGAGCGTTGACCTGATCCTGCTGTTTGCCTCCCTCTTCACCTGGGGGATAGGCGAGGGAATGTTCATCTATTTCCAGCCCATCTACTTGCAGCAACTGGGCGCGAGCACGATGACCATTGCAACGGTGCTCAGCGCCTTCGGACTGGCAATGATGCTGGCGCATATCCCGGCCGGTTACCTGGCTGACCGCATCGGACGGAAGCCGGTCATCGTTGCTGCCTGGACCTCCGGCCTGCTGGCCACCTGGGTGATGGCTCTGGCTCGTACCCTACCCGTTTTCGTGATTGGTGTGCTGCTCTACGGGTTGACCGCTTTCGTCTCCGCGCCGTTGAACTCTTACGTGACGGCAGCGCGGGGAAAACTTTCCCCGGTGCGCGCCATGACCTTGATGTCGGCCTCATTCAACCTCGGCGCGGTGCTTGGACCGATCTCCGGCGGCTGGCTCGGAGAGCGCTTCGGCCTGCGGATCGTCTACCTGGTGGCGGCCAGCATCTTCATCGTCTCGACCGGTATCGTGCTCTTCATCCGTTCCCAGCCGCGCGACGAACATGACCCTGCCGCGCCTCCGGCCAAACTGTGGACGAACACGCGTTTCGTCACGTTAGTGGGGATCGTCTTCCTGGCGATGTTCGTCATGTACCTGCCCCAGCCGCTGACGCCCAAATTCCTGCAGAACGAGCGCGGGCTGTCATTGGAATCCATTGGCTTGCTTGGCTCGGTGGGCAGCTTTGGAAACGCCGCGCTGAATCTGATCCTGGGACAGTTCGCCGCCCGCGCCGGATTCCTGCTGGCGCAGGTTTCGGTGGCGGGTTTCAGCCTGTTGTTATGGAAGGGGATGGGTGTGCCCTGGTAGGCCCTGGGCTACTTCCTGCTGGGCGGGTACCGCGCCGCCCGCTCGTTCATCTATGCTCAAGCGCGTCCGCTGGTCCACCCGGCGCAGATGGGGCTCGCCTACGGTGTGGCAGAAACCTTCAACGCGCTGTCGATGACACTG
>CAIQQN010000137.1 GCA_903873975.1 uncultured Anaerolineales bacterium | reverse complement strand
GACGAAAGCACACACGGGATAAGCTGACGCGAGCCTTTTCCCCAATTGGAGTCAAGGGTTCGATTCCTTTCGCTCGCTTTTAGAAAAGCCCGTGAAAACAGGCTTCTTTTAGTTTACGGTTTCCGGGGGATTGACTTCCCCTCTCCAAGTGTAAGAATGAAGCCCTCAGGGTCGTCCTTTGCGACCTCTCTATCGAATGTAGAAGCATCGAGAATGTGCGGTGAAACGAAAAGCCCAGCAATCTCCTTTTTATGCAAGATCTCCGGCAAGTGCAGTTTTTATGGCCAGCCCAAGCTGACAGTTGAAGAGAAGAGGCCGGGCATGCATTCTTCAACGGCGAAAAAGCTCCGCCTCCGCTCCAGAAGAACGTGGGGGCCGCTGGGACGGACTTGCTCACCAGCTTACGCCATTCTCTCGCGCTTGAATGGACTGGAGGTACACGATGAAAAGAATCACAAGTTATATGCTTGCAGTTTCAGGGCTGGCGATCGTGCTTGTGGGATGCGCTGTGCTGGGCACATCGCCCGCAGGAGATCCCCGTCTGAATGGCCTCGATGTTCAGGCAACTGCCGGAAGCTTTGGCTCTCTGAGCCCTGCTTTCTCCGAGAGCACCTTCAACTATAAAGTCGATGTCCAGAGCGATATCAAGGAAGTCACAATCATCCCCCACGCCGCCGCCCGCTTTGCGCTGCGCGACGGCGTGAACGCCGAGCTGGTGGCATCCGAAGCATCCCTGATCGTCCCGCTTGCAGTTGGAGACAACCTGGTGAGGGTCGAAGTCAGGGATCCCACCGGCAGGGCCGCGGTGTACACGGTCACCATCAAGCGCGAGGACATCAGGCCTGTCGTGGACAGTTTCAAGAAACTGAATTTCCATGATCCGGCGACAGGTGTGACGATGGGCTATCGGCTTTTTGTGCCCGAGGGCTATGACTCTACGAAAAGCTACCCGCTCGTGCTCTTCCTTCACGGCGCTGGAGAATCCGGGAGCGACAACGAGATCCATCTGACGGCAAGCCAGGGAGCGACGGTGTGGGCAAAGCCGCAGGAGCAGGCCAGGCACCCCTGTTTCGTGCTGGCTCCCCAGAACCCGAAAGATCCCGAGGCCGCATCACCGGACAATTTTGGGAGGATGGGTTGGACGACGCTCATGCGATGGGGCTTTACGGCTCCGTATAAGCCAGAACCGGCACTGGAGACGGCGTTTGCCATCCTCGAGCTGGTCATGGCCGACTACAGCGTCGACAGGAACCGCGTATACGCGACCGGGCTTTCCATGGGTTGCTTCGGCGTCTTTGCGATGAACGTCAGCCATCCCGACACGTTCGCTGCGATCGTGGGAATCTGCGGAGGGCTCGACCCTGCGAAGGCGGCCGTGCTCGCGAACAAACTGATCTGGGTATTCCACGCCACGGAAGATCCCAGCGTTGAAGTCCGGTTCTCGCGGGAGACGATCAGGACCCTGAAGGAGGCCGGCGGAAAGCCGCGGTACACTGAGTACGGGAAAGAGGTGTACATTGCCCCCACCCGCCATCAGTCGTGGGTGCCCACGTATGCGAGCAGCGAAATGAGGGATTGGCTTTTCGAGCAATCGAAATAGAGAGAATAAAAGAACACGGCTGCTTTTCCCAATGCGTGTTGTCTTCTTCACCAGCCTGCCCTGGGGAGTGGAAGCACAATCGACCCCAACGAGGTACGCTTCTTTGGTCTTGTGTTGCTCATGAAGCCCACAGCAACCCGATGATTGACAAAACCCAGTAAGATCGGCCATTTTGCGGTTGCCATG
>CAIQQN010000136.1 GCA_903873975.1 uncultured Anaerolineales bacterium | reverse complement strand
CGGCCTGGGCAACCCGGATGAGTACGGCAAGGGTGTGGTGGCACTCCACGTGGGCGGGATTGCCCGCCGCAACGCCCTCATCCGCCAACTGGTGGACGGGCAGTACCAGCGCAATGACATGGAGCTGCGCCCCGGGACCTTCCGCGTGCGCGGCGACACCCTGGAGATCATCCCCGCCTACGAGAACAAGCGCGGCTACCGGGTCACTTTCTTCGGCGACGAGGTGGAGCGCATCTCGGAAGTCAACCCGCTGACCGGCGAAATCCTCTCCGAACCGCAGCAGGTGGACATCTACCCCGCCAAGCACTACCTGGCCGGGGATGAACGACTCAAAGTATCCATTGCCAATATCGAAAAGGAACTGGACGAGCGGATCGCTTTCTTTAAATCCGGCGAGAAACCGCTCGAAGCCCAGCGCATCGAGCAGCGCACTCGCTTCGACCTGGAGATGCTGCGGGAAGTAGGCACCTGCGCGGGGATCGAGAACTATTCGCGCCAGCTCGACCAGCGCCTCCCCGGAACCCACCCCTGGACGCTGGTGGACTTCCTGCCCCACGATTACCTGCTGGTGATCGACGAGTCGCACATGAGCATCCCGCAGATCCGCGGCATGTACAATGGCGACCGTTCCCGTAAAGAGACTTTGGTGGAATACGGCTTCCGCCTGCCTTCCGCAATGGATAACCGTCCGCTCAAGTTCGACGAATTCGAGCTGGTGATGGGCAACACTATCTACACCTCCGCCACGCCCGGCCCGTACGAGATGAGCCACGCTGAACAGGTGGTGGAACAGATTATCCGCCCGACCGGCCTGGTGGACCCGCAGGTGGAGGTGCGCCCGACGAAGGGCCAGGTGGATGACCTGGTGAAGGAGATCCGGGCCCGGGTGGAGAATAGCCAGCGGGTTCTGGTTACCACTCTCACGAAGCGCATGGCCGAAGACCTGTCGGAGTATCTGATGGAACTCGGCATCAAGGTTCACTACCTGCACTCGGAAGTGGAGACGCTGGAACGGATCGGGATCTTAAGGGATCTGCGCCTGGGTGTGTTCGACGTGGTGGTAGGCATCAACCTGCTGCGCGAAGGCCTCGACCTGCCGGAGGTCTCGCTGGTGGCGATCCTGGATGCGGACAAGGAAGGCTTTCTGCGCTCTGATACGGCCCTCATCCAGACCACCGGGCGCGCCGCCCGTCATATCGACGGACGGGTGATCATGTATGCCGACCGCATCACCGACTCGATGAAGCGCGCCATTGATGAAACAAGCCGCCGGCGTGCCAAGCAGGTCAGGTTCAACCAGGAACACGGGATCGTGCCGGTCAGCATCCACAAGGCCATCCGCGACTTAACAGATCAAATGACGCCCCAGGCGGTATCCGAGATGAAGGGCGAATACAAAACCGGTAAGCACAAGGATGTGACCTCGCGCAGCGAACTGCAGAAGGTTATCAGTGAAATGGAAAAACAAATGAAAGAAGCTGCCAAAAACCTGGAATTCGAGCGCGCCGCCGCGTTGCGTGACGAGATGTACGAATTGAAGTCCATCCTGGCGCAGGATGAAAGTCTCAAACCCTGGGAACGGCTTAAGTTGCTGGCAGGGGAAGAATAGGGTAATAACGAGCAAGGGCGACCCACTGGGTCGCCCTTGCTCACATCTCCCTTTACTTCCAGCCGTATTCTCCGCGCAGCGGGACGAACGCCACCGCCAGGTCAACCCGGCGCTTGAATTCCTGGCCAGCCCGTCTCCAGACCTCCAGGTGCTGGAAGCCGTGGCCTCCCACTGGGATGACCAGCCGGCCGCCATCAGCCAATTGGTCGAGCAGCGGCTTCGGCGCGGACGGGGCGGCGGCAGCCACCAGAATCCCTTCGTAGGGAGCGGCTTCCGGCCAGCCCAGCGACCCGTCTCCGGTATGAACATGGACGTTGGCATAGCCCAGATCGGCCAGGATCCTGGAAGCCTGCGCGGCCAGTTCGGGTATCACTTCCACCGTGTGCACTTGCGCAGCCACCTGTCCTAGTACTGCCGCCTGGTAACCGGAACCGGTACCGACTTCCAGTATACGGTCGGCAGGCTCCACTTGCAGCAATTCGGTCATCAAGGCGACAATATAAGGCTGGGAAATCGTCTGTCCGTGGCCAATGGGCAGGGGACCATCCGAGTATGCCCAGGCCAGATCGTCAGTAGGGACGAACAGGTGGCGCGGCACAGATCCCATAACGGCCAGCAGGTGCGGGTCCAGCACGCCCCGGGCGGCTATTTGTTCATCGACCATGCGCTTGCGCGCAATCCTGAACTCATCATCGTTCATTGAAGGTGCCTGGCGATCTGGCGGTCCACTTTGCCCATCGGGTATTTGCCCAGGTCGTCCGGGGTAACCCAAGCCAACCCGGCGGCTTCAACCGGCTTTGGTTCGCCATCCGTCAATTTACACAAAAAGGCATGCAGGGTGATCCGGAAGTGGGTGTAGGCGTGCCGGTAAATTCCAAAGGCCTCGCCCACATGGATCTCCGCACCAAGTTCTTCCCGGATCTCGCGAGCGAGACAGGCTTCGAGGCTTTCGCCTTTCTCGACCTTGCCGCCTGGAAACTCCCACATGCCGCCCAGTAATCCCTTCGCCCGGCGCTTCGCCAGCAGGATCTTCCCGTCCCGGTGCAGCACCGCCGCGGTGACAGTGTAATGCGGCACCCTGGCTTTGGGCTTCAGCACCGGGCGTTGTTCCTGAATGCCCAAGGCTCGCGCCTTGCACAAATCCCTGAGCGGACAGAGCAGGCAGGCCGGGTTGCGCGGCAGGCAGAGGCTGGCACCCAGGTCCATCAGCGCCTGGTTGTAATCCCCGGCATGGCCCTTAGGTAGGTGTCTCCCGGCCAGCGCCCAAAGGATCTCCACTCCCGCCGGGGTTTCGGCAGGTTCGGCTACATCAAAAACGCGTGCAAAAACCCGCCGCAGGTTGCCGTCCAGCGTGGGGACATCCAGGCCAAAGGCCATCGAAGCAATTGCGCCGGCCGTGTACCGCCCTATACCGGGGAGTTTGCGCAGCGAGGTCAAATCGTGCGGTAGCTCCCCGTCGTATTCATCAATAATGATCCTGGATGCTTTATACAGGTTGCGCGCCCGGCTGTAATAACCGAGTCCCTCCCAGAGCGAAAGGACCTCCTGCTCGGAAGCAGCCGCCAGCTCCTGCACATCCGGGAAACGATCCATCCAGCGCTCGAAATAGGGGATAACCGCCTCGACACGCGTCTGCTGAAGCATGATCTCGGAGACCCACACGGCGTATGGGCCTAGGTGACCACGCCAGGGCAATTCCCTCCCATGACGGGCGTACCATTTCAGGATCCTATCAGAGAATTGAGTCATGCCATGAAAAGTGAATGATCCAAGGAAGGCAGTGTCTAAAACAAAGGAAAGAATGGATGGATTTCAGGTAATGAACGATATAAAAAAAAAAAACGAAAAACGCATTTAAATTCCCTGCGCTCTTCGAATCACCCGGTTTCGATGGATAATTAAAATTGGAATCCGTTGCGCGCTGGAATAATCTTGTAAGAGAAATTCTGCACCAGGGCAAAGAGTTTGTCCTGTAACTGGGTCCAACTATCCGAATTCAAGGCGCGCTGCACCTCCGGCAGATCTTCAGCCAATATGCTTACTTGGATCTGGGGATAATTTCCGAAGACAGTAGCCCAGGCCTCCGCCGGCTGGAGTCCCAATCGCTGAACACCGGGGACAAATTCATTGATGACGAACTCAAAATAATCCTGCTCGTGATCAGGGGCAATATCCCAAGTCATGACGAGTTTGACAGCCATATTTATCTGCTCACCGCAACTCCGCAGGAATCCAACACAATGCTACTCCCGCTGGCAATTCAGCACGATCACCTTCGTCTCGTCCGGCAGGGAGGTCCTGGTGACTTTAAGCGTGGGCATCGTTTCGGCCTCGTGCAAACCCATTTCCTTCATGAACTTGTCCAGCTTGTCAAGCTGCACCTTCGCCTCCTTGGAATAGAAGTGCATCGGTATAACGATATTCGGTTCCAGAAGGCTGACCACTTCCGCGGCCTTGGCCGCGTTCAATCCGGTTCCGCCGCCCACCGGGACAAGCGCCACATGCACTGTCCCCAGCGCCTCAATCTCAGCCTGGGTCGGCACCGAGCGCAGGTCACCCAGGTGTGCGACCGTGATGCCCATATAATCGAACACATACAGCGTATTACGCGGTTTATCGGCCGCTACTTTCTTGCTCGACATATCCGTTTGGACCCCGGTAATAAAGACACCGCCAATCTCGAATTCACCCGGCCCGGTGATGGCGTGACTGTAGCCTTTTACTGTGCCCAGGTAGTTATGTCCCGGCGTATCGTGGCTGGAAGTAACAATATCAGCCTTGAGCTTGAGCGGCTCGTAGCCAACCGTCTCAGCATCGAACGGGTCGGTGACGACCGTCGCCATACTGCGCTCGGTCAACCGGAAACAGGAATGTCCGTACCAGGTAATCTCCATGTAAATCTCCGTGAAGGCTATTATACACGTATAATAAAACGGATGGAAATTGACCTGAAACCCCGCTGCACCCCCGGCGCTTCGGTGAACCGGGGAAAGAAATTCTGGAGGCTGGAGATCCCCGCTGGAAAGCGCGGGACCTATCGTCTGGCCCAACTCGACGACTACGCGGCTTTTTCCCGCAGGTATTTCCAGCACACCCCACGCTGGAGCTTGAACCTGCACTCCAGAGTATCCGCCTCGAACCTCCCCGGCACATGGGGGTTCGGGCTTTGGAACGATCCATTCGGCTTCTCGCTGGGCTTCGGCGGCACAGCCAGACGGTTACCGGTCTTGCCGAATGCCGCCTGGTTCTTTCATGGTTCCCCGCCAAACTGGCTATCCTTGAGCGACGGGATCCCCGCCCACGGCTTTTTTGCCGGGACGATCCACTCGCCGCCTCTCCCGTCCCTGCTGCTCGCGCCGGGGCTTCTCGCTTTGCCTTTCCTGGCCCTAAGACCCGTCTCCCGTCTCCTGCGGCGGTTGGCGGGTCAAATAGTCAGGCAAGAGGCGATGGCAATCTCTGTCGACGTTACCAAATGGCACGAATATTCCATTCAATGGCTACGCGAATATACTGAATTCACAATTGATGGTGAAACCATCCTGCAAACAACTATGGCACCTCATCCCCCACTTGGGTTGGTACTCTGGATCGATAACCAGTTCGCAGCCTGGACTCCTGCAGGACGACCCGGTTACGGTACGCTGGACAACCCGGCGGCGTGGTTGGAAATTGAATCCCCTTCAGATATTTATTCGGTTGGCGGTAAATCAGGAGAAAAGGGTAATTGATCAATCTCGATGTTCGCTGCTTTTAGGAAATTCATTGCATTATCGTCTATTCGGTATGCTTCGCTGTATACCAGACGGGTGATGCCGGCATTGATCAACGCCTTGGTACAATTGATGCAGGGGAGATGTGTCACGTAACAGGTGGCACCTTTCGTCGAAACCCCATGTAAAGCGCCTTGGATGATGGCGTTCGTCTCGGCATGGATGGTGCGTATGCAATGGCCGTCCACCATCAAGTGACCTTCTTCATCGCAATGGGGTTGCCCAACAGGCGAGCCATTGAATCCGGTGGTCAGGATGCGTTTATCGAGCACCAATACACATCCGACGAAAGCCCGGTCACAGGTGCTTCGCTCCGAAACAGCATATGCAATCTTCATGAAATAAGAATCCCAATCTGGACGCATCTGGTTTCCTCTCGTAATAGAATAACAAACTGCGATGATTATACTGCCTGGATTGTCTGTATCACTTTTTTCTAGATTTCAATTCTCTCGCGCAATTTCCCGATAAAATTGCGAGGCAGCACTCCCGCATGAATGGCTTGATGTAATAATTCAAGGAACTCCGCTTCTGAGAGAACAAGCGGTTGAGAGAGTATAGCTCCTCCACTCCAGGAAGAAAGACGGATTTTTTCTTGTCCTGTCTCAAGATGCAGTTTTTCAATCCTGGTTTCCTGATTTTCGACGTTGATGAACGTAGAAACTGTTACCTTCGCATCATCATATGAAACCATATGACCTTCCATTCACAAACCAAAAAGTGAAGTGTTGATTGGATATAGTTTACCATAACGATGGAGACTGAACCAAAAAGGGTCTTTGGGAATTCCCATGATGGAAGGGGTGAAATTCTCATCACCGCGGCAAATCCAGGGGAACCATCATAAGGTTGACGAATATTAATCTCCCCGATGATTTGTTATTAGCCGGAATATCAGGATGAAACCTCGATATAGGCCGAGTCGACTATCCCCACGATCACCGAAATGATGCAGGCATCCGGATTCTTGAGCGCCTGGCGGGCGCCATTGCCCTCCCGGTTCACCAGTACCGTGTCGCCTATCCCGGCTTGGGTATTATCCAATGCGATGAAGTCCTCGTCAGATGATTCCCTTTCCAACACCAACGGTTGCACAACCAGCAGCCTCCGGTTCTTATAATCCCGGTGGCTGATCGTGGTTACCACAGTCCCAATTACTTTTCCCAGGATCATTCCAGCCTCTCAGGCAAACTGATTCCTGCCGCGTTTTAAGGTGAAATTGAACTCCCCATCCGGGTGGACCGCCAATTCATCCACGATGCCTACCAGAGCCAGATCAATTGGCACGAACTTGACCTCCGGCATGGCCAGGGCTGCTTCGCGTGACCGCACCATCACACACAGGTCGCCGTTACCCGCCTCGACAATATCGGCTGCAACCTGCAACACGCCGACAGGTTCCAGGTTTTTATTCAACGGCTGTACCACCAGCAGCTTCAACCCCTCGGTGCCGGAGTATTTGAGCGTACAGACTGCGTTGCCCTTCACCCGTCCGAACAGCATCGCTTACTTCACTCCCGTGCTCTTCAGCACGCGTTGAATAATGACATCCAGCAACTCTGGATCGACCTGGTTCCCCATGCGAACCAGGACCGCATCGCGGATGCGCGTTTGCAGCTCTTTTTCTGTTTGTTCTGTGGAAATGCTGTTCGCTGCAGCCGGTGCAGCCGTCCCAGTTCTTTGCGCAATGTATGGCCGCACGGGTGCGCAGGGAGGATTATCGGGTTGGCTGCGCACCAGTTGCATCCCCAGCCGGTTGGCTTTCTCATAAGCCAGTTCGGTCAGCACAACATTCTCGCTAACATTCAGCGACATCACACCCCGCTTGAACATTTCCTCGATATCTCTTTCGGTATAGAATTCTTTCGGCATAGCTGCTCCTCTCGAGCCGTGACCACCCGCGGCTTATGCGCCTTCCCGGCCTTCCAGGCTTTCCAGCGTCTGAACAGCCGCATTCTTCGCTGTCAGGATTTCCGCTTCCGTGCCGGAGAGCCACATGCGGCCAAAACGCCCGACCGAGGACACATGCACCAGCTTGATGCTGGCAGTTTTCTCGGCTTCGTTGCATGCTAAGTTGATATAGGCAGCCGGGGCGCATTCCAGCACCAGCATGGTTTCACCCGCCACCAGCATGCTGCCTCGCCGGAAACGGTTGATGAGTTGGGCCTGGTAGGGATCCACACGCGTGATGACCTGGATAGAAACAACCTGAGGCTTGATACGGTCCGCCATGCTCAGTCCCAGACGGCTCAGGACCACATTACCTGCTTCCAGGACGGCTGCCTGAAGGAGAGAATGCACCTCGAACATCCCGAACTCGCGCTCGACGATCTGCGCACCTGGCCGGGCCTCGGTGGCTTTCACGGCAATATCCACCACCCGGAAAACCTCATTTCCAGGCGCCATCTCCACATACAAAGCCGCCATGCCTTCGGTTGGTAGATCGCCCTGCGTGATCGTCCCGACGAAGGATGCATATTGCGGCTGCATTTTGTCCAGGTAACAATAGCAACGCAGCGAAAACGTATCAGCCATGCATGATTCTCCTTCTCTCTGAAATCACCGGTTGGCATCGCCAGGCAATGCTGGCCGACCACGCACATTAAGAAGGCGCGGTAGGATTTCAGCAAGGTTCTCATTATCTGGTAATAGTCCTGTCACGGTCACCAGCCGTCCGCCTAAAAACTATTTGGTTTTAGGTTCAGCGGACCGGCCGCCGATGCTGCCCTTGCTGGTTTTCGGCAGGATCATCTCCACGTCCATATGGGGGCGAGGAATGACATGGACCGAGACCAGTTCACCGACACGCTTGGCCGCCGCGGCGCCGGCATCGGTGGCAGCCTTGACAGCACCCACATCACCGCGCACCATCACGGTCACGTATCCACCGCCGACGTATTCAGAGCCAATCAAGTTCACGTTGGCAGCCTTGACCATCGCATCCGCGGCTTCCACTGCGCCGACCAAACCTTTTGTCTCGACCATGCCGAGAGCGATCAAAGAGGAATCTAAAGCCATTTTGTACCTTCCTTTCTAAACTTGAAATTTGAATTTTCTCAGGTTCTCTTGCTTTCCAGGATCTCATTGACAACCTGCCGGACAACCCGTTCCATTTCATCGGTATTCGAGCTGGCCTGTTTCTCACCGGGTAAAAACGCCTCCAACGGAGGAGCGATCGTCTCATACGCCAGACGCTTGATGTTGATCAAGTGATATACAGATACATTGTCTCCAGTGATCGCACCTCCCACGCCGCCCGAGCCCAGAGTCAACGAGGGCATCAGACCTGTCGTCAGGCCAATAGCGCCCAACGACCCCATGGTATTGACCAGGATGCGGAAGACCGGCTTCTCCAAACCAAAAGCCATGGTGATCCGTTCGTCATTGGCATAGATGATCTGCGTATGTCCGAGGCCGCCTGCCTCAATGATTGCTATGGACTTTACGCAGCCTTGCTCCCAACCATCAACCACATACCAGCCCAACACGGTGGTCATTTTTTCATGGGAGAGCGGTTCTTCCCTGCCCGTCCTGGCGAGCGAAGTGACCAGGATGCGTGTCTCAGGCGGGACGCGGAAGCCAGCCACTTCGGCCACAAAGGAGGCAGATTTTCCCACCACTGCGGTATTGGGGTTGCCATCCGGGTGAAAAATGATCTTTCGCAGTGCATCGGTTTCGTGCAAGTCCGTAAAGTAAGCGCCTTGGGCCCGCATGAGCTCGGCCAACTGGCTGGCAATCGGCAGATCGGCAATCACGGCCTGCTCGGTGGCGCAAATGGTGGAATAGTCAAAAGCCTTGGAAGCGACAATATACCGGGCAGCCTTTTCCAGGTCCGCGCTGCGATCTACGTAGACAGGTACATTCCCCGGACCGACCCCGTAGGCCGGTTTCCCGGTTGAGTGTGCCGCCCGTACCATGGACGTCCCGCCCGTCGCCAGGATGACCGCTGTCTGGCGGTGGGTCATCAATTCCTGGGTGCCCGGCAGGGAGACCTGCTGAAGGCAACTGATCAAACCCGTGGGAGCGCCGGCGTTCTCGGCCGCCAGGGTCATGGTTTGTGCGGCCTCATAGGTGCAGCGCTTCGCCGAAGGATGAGGAGAAAAAACGATTGCATTGCGGGCCTTGACGGCGATCAAAGACTTGAAGAAAGTGGTCGAGGTTGGATTCGTTGAAGGGATGAGAGCCGCCACCACACCCATCGGCCAGGCGATCTCATACAAGCGGCGGGCGGGATCGTGGCGGATCACACCGACCGTTTTCAGGTCCCGGATGCTTTCCCAGACCACGCGCGACCCGAACTCATTCTTGATTTTCTTGTGAGCCGCAACACCAAAACCGGTCTCCTCTTGAGCCAGGCGTCCCAGCCGTTCCGCGGCTTGCACACCGGCAGCGGACATGGCCGCACAGACCCTGTCAACGTCTGCCTGCGATGCCCGGCTCCAGATATTCCAGGCCTCATGCGCCATATGGACCAGGTCACGTGACTCTTGGACGGAGGCGAGATCTTTATCGAAGCCCATCTGCATATCCTTCTTTATCAGTCGGTTCACGATTTCCGGAACGACACTTTTCCATCCACTTCAAGGGAATCGATAACCGCCATGATCACGGCATCAACCGGTGAATCCTTGGTGATGGCCGTTTGCCTGGCGGAAGAACCTGCGCAGGTCAGGACCAGCTCACCGATGCCCGCGTCGACGGTATCCACGGCTACATAAGGCTTTCCAACCGGGTTTCCGCTTTCGTCCGTCTGGCGGACAATGAGCAGTTTACGGGAAAAAAGTTTCTCGTCTTTGATGGTCGCTACGGTCGTTCCGATCACTCTGGCAATCAACATGGCGCTTCTCCCGAAATCAATAATTCCTGGTGGGTGCAGTGGCCGGAGCCGAGGGGGCTGGTTCGATACTGGGACCCTGGATGATCTTCACGCCCGCGCTGGCGCCGATGCGGGTGGCTCCCGCCTTGATCATGTTCTCGGCATCTTCATAAGTCCGCACACCGCCGGCCGCCTTCACACCCATTTCCGGGCCGACCACCCGCCGCATCAGGGCCACATCGTGTACTGTGGCTCCCCCACTGGCAAAACCGGTTGAAGTTTTAACGAAGTCTGCGCCTGCCTCCTTTGCCAGCAGGCAGGCGATGGTCTTTTCCTCATCAGTGAGTAGGATGGCCTCTATGATCACCTTGACAATCGCTTTTGCAGCATGAGCCGTCGTAACCACGCCGCGAATATCCCTGGCAACCAGTTCCAAGTCACGCGCTTTCAAAGCCCCAACATTGATTACCATGTCAATCTCGGACGCTCCATGATCCAGCGCAACCCGGGTTTCGAAAGCCTTGACCTCCGGCGAGGTGGCTCCCAGCGGAAAGCCGATCACCGTGCAAACTTTTACCGCAGAACCCTCCAGCAATTTGGAGCACAGTTCCACCCAGGTGGGATTGATGCACACCGAAGCAAAACCGTGCTTGCGGGCCTCAAAGCACAACTGTGCGATCTGTTCCTGTGTGGCATCCGGTTTGAGCAGGGTATGGTCAATCATTTTGGCCAGGTTCAGGTCCTGCGGGATGATGCCGACCGTGGAAGAAAGCCGTTCCGCCCCTGCGCTGACCACATTCCCGGCCCGGTCGAAGCAGGTTCGTACACATTGCGACTCAGCACAGGTGAATTTGCAATATCCGCCTTCCGGAACATTGGCTTTTTCCCGCTGTTCCAGCATGGCGGCAAGCACCTCATGCGTGATTATTTCCACCAGTTGCTCTACTACTTTGGGTTCAGTCACCATAGCATGGCCTCTATTTCAGATACAGCTTTTCAACCACTGATATCTTCTCGACCCGCCGGGCGTGGCGTTCTCCGCCGAATTCAGTGGATAGCCAGGTTCTTACGATCAACTTCGCCAGGTTCACACCGATCAACCCGGCACCCAGGGTCAGGACATTTGTGTCGTTATGTTCGCGGCTGTTCACCGCCGATGAGTAATCATAGGCCATTCCCGCCCGCACCCCCGGGACTTTATTGGCGACAATACAACTCCCGATGCCGGCCCCGTCGATCATGATCCCCCGCCAGGCTTTTCCCGCACTCACCTGCTTGGCCACTTCATGGGCATAATCCGGGTAATCTACAGCAGCCTTACTATATGTACCGACATCTTTGACATCCAGACCCATCCCACTCAAGTCAGCCTTAATGATTTCCTTCAATTCAAAGCCGCCGTGGTCAGCTCCAATGGCCACAACTTTGCGATTGCCCGTCTGCATACTGGACCTGGGGGTCGTTTCCGCCACTGTGGGAGAATCCGCCGGGACAGAATCTTGTGACGAGAGCCCCATCACCTGGTTGAGGACTCTCGTCACAATTTGTTGGATTTGCATGTCGTCAATGGTGCTCACACACAGCTTTCCTTTTCACCATAAATAACGCAGAGTGGTAATGACCACATGACCACATTACAACGCTATATTAGCATGGTGAAAAGGAAATGTCAAGCCTTTTTATTGCTTGGTTTTACTCTTGTCTATGTCTTTGACGCCAGTTCATGATCGGGTAAGTCCAGCTCAACCCGCCGGACGAGTGGGGTAAGCAAGGCGATAACGGACACACCTGCCATAAGCAGGCCCACCAGGCTGATCAACACCCCAATTCCGCGGCTG
>CAIQQN010000135.1 GCA_903873975.1 uncultured Anaerolineales bacterium | reverse complement strand
CCGGAACGGGTGGCAATATGTTTCGGCATATGCGGATCATCTTCCACTTTCTGGCGCAGGCGGGCAATGGTAACCCACAGGATCTCCTTATCGTTGCGA
Source organism: uncultured Anaerolineales bacterium (assembly GCA_903873975.1). Lineage (GTDB taxonomy): Bacteria > Chloroflexota > Anaerolineae > Anaerolineales > Villigracilaceae > UBA877. The sequence continues at coordinate 11,772 of CAIQQN010000135.1, read as the reverse complement.
TATTCCGGGCCCCACACACCGGTAAGCAGCTCCTCGGCAGACAGGACCTTACCAATATTGTGCGTGAATTGCAGCAGAAGACGGTATTCTGTCGCCGAGAGATAGACTGGCTGTTCGCCCAGCCAGACCTCGGCGCGAGCAAAATCAATGCGCAGATTGCCGTGCGTAAAAAAGCGATTCTGCCCGGTCTCGGTGACTTGAGCACGACGCAACACCGCCCGTACCCGGGCAAGTAATTCCATTACCGAGAATGGCTTGATCAGATAATCATCGGCGCCTACATCCAGACCTCGAACCCGATCATGCTCCTCGCCTTTTGCAGTCAGCATGATAATGGGCACGTTGGAGAATTGGCGAATGCGTTGGCAAACAGCAAAGCCATCCATGCCGGGTAGCATTACATCCAGCAGGATCAAGTCGACCGGGTTGGCCGAAAAAGACTCGAGTGCTTCCTCGCCATCCGTGGCAGTAAACACCTCATACTCTTTAGTCTTCAGATTAGCTTCGAGCAAGCGGAGATAGCGCGGTTCATCGTCAACAATCAGGATGCGTGTGGACATGGCTTATGCCTCCTTTTCGGCTTTCTCCGGATGAACAGGAAGTTCGATACGAAACGCAGTCCCTTTACCCGGTGTTGTCTTGACCGAAATTCGGCCATGATGAGCCTGAACAATTTGTCTGCAGATGAACAACCCCAGCCCTGTCCCGGTCTTGCTGAATTGACCTGGTACACGGTAGAAGCGTTCGAAGAGGAATGGGATGTGCTCGGGCGGAATACCCGGCCCCAGGTCTGCGAAGGTGACAATCTGCCAATTTTCTTTCACCTGGAGCGAGATGGTTATTTTCGCGCCGGGGGCATACTTGATAGCATTATCGAACAAGTTGTCGAAAACCTGGGCCAGACGGACGGTATCTGCTTGGATGGGTGGGGCATGCGTCAGGTCCAGGATAACTTCCAAACCTTCGTGTCGTCCATGGACGTGCAGGACGACGTCGCGTAGAAGTGATTCCAAGCGAACAGGCTGGAAATCCATACTCATATTTCCACTCTGCAGACGGGCAGAGTCAAGCATACGGTCAATCAAGGTGAGCAGATGGTCGGATTCTTCATCTATGATGGTCAGGAATTCCTGCTGCGTAGCTGTGTCCCAGATGGTGTCAGAGCGCAGGAGAGACGTTGTGTATCCTTTAATAAAGCCAAGCGGGGTATGCAACTCATGGGAAATCGTGGCAATAAAATCGTCCTGGAGCTGGGCACGGTAACGGGCATGTTCCAACTGAGCCAGGCATTTTTGGAGTATGTCCTGCTCAAGCGCCCGGGCCGCCTGGACAGCAGCCAAGGTTGCCAGCGGCATTTGCTCAGTGGAAAATTCAGGCCCTCCAAAACGGATGAAAACCAGCGCGCCATGCCTGTCCGGAAGGATCAGTGGTAGACCGAGCAAGTGAGGCATAGCGATCCGGTCAGCAGAGGATTTATCCGCCGGAACAGATTCAGCTGCTTTACCCGTGCTGATGACCTGGTTGGCAATCTCTTCACCCCAGGAGGCTTCAGCCTCCTTGCTGCGGCCCCGCCCGGCTGCACGCGCATAGACTACTTCCAGTGTACTGCCTCTTCCTTCAACGAGGTAGATTGCCAGATTGTCAAAAACGAATTTTTTTCGGAGCAAGACAAACATTGCATCCAAGGTTTTTTTCCAATCATCCCTGATGATGGAACTGCTCAAGCGAGTGAAGGTTTCAAGCGTTTCACTGTCCATTGTCCGCCAGCCAAATCAAGAATTTTTGTTGACCGCAAGTAGCGGGAAGCGGAATTTGGAACCTTTTCCATCTTCCGACTGCACTTCAATCACCGAACCATGTGCACTGATAATCTCGCGCACCAAAGCCAGCCCCAGGCCGGTACCACCGTAACGCCGGGTAGGGGAAGCATCCAACTGGTGGAAAGGTTCAAAAATCTCGTTCAGCCGGCTGGCTGGAATGCCAATGCCAGTATCAGAGACCGAAACCATGATCAACGTATCCGATTCCGGCTGGATTGACAGGGTTACTTCACCGCCAGAGGGCGTGAACTTGATGGCGTTATCAATCAACTGGAGAATTACCCAGGAGATTTTCTCTTCATCCGCCTGGACGGAAGGAATATCAGGTTGTACGGTAAAGTGCAGAGCCACATTTCGATCATCCGCTTTGGTGCGTGAATAACTGATGATTTCCTCCGCCACTTTATTCAGATTGACAGGTGCCAGGCGCAGGGTCATTTCGCCACGCGCCGCCAGCGAGAAGAGGATGAGATTGTCAATCAGGCTTTCCAGCCGCCCGGTCGCGCGCTGGCTGACTTGCAAAGCGTTCTTCTGGTCAGCACTTAGCGAACCAAGCGATTCATTCGTCAATAACTCCAGGTATCCCTTTACATGGGTCAGCGGAGTACGTAACTCATGTGAAATATTGGCTACAAAATTGGCCTTCATCTGGCTCAACTCAGAGAGCTTGCGCAGCGCTTCCTGCAATTCCGCGGTCCGTTCTGCAACACGGCGTTCCAGGAAGCGATTGGCATCCTCGAGTGCATTCCGCAGTTGGATGATCTGCTCGGTCACAGCATGGTCAATTTGCTGGCGGGTAAGCAGGTTGAGGTCCATCAATGCTTGTCCCAACAGATAACGTTCCTCGCCCCGTTGTTTCTCAATCTGGTAAGCCAGGGCTCTCTGCAAATCCACCTCGGTAATAGAACCTTTCTGGACAAGGTATTCACCTAGGCGGGGAACAAGGACTTCGGGGGTCAGAGGGATTGTCATTCGATGCTCCTCACGACTGCCAGACCCATTGACCGCCAACCATTGTTGCCGCCGGTTGAATACTATACAGATCGGCAGGGTCACAGGTGAACGGGTCTGTCTTGACCACGATAAAATCAGCAAGAAAGCCAGCAGATAACCGCCCGAGGCGGTTTTCGGCTCCAGCAGCGAAAGCCGGTCCAAGTGTAAATCCTTCGAGCGCTTCTCGGACCGTCAACCTCTGCTCCGGGAACCAGCCCTGCGGCCCCGGCGAGCCGTCCGCGCGGCATCTGGTAACGGCGGCATGCAAACCCCGGAACGGGTTCGGGCTTTCGACCGGCGCATCCGATCCAAAGGCCAGGCGCGCACCGTGCTGTGCCTGAGTTCGCCAGGTATAAGAGAACACCGCCCGCCCGCCTAAGAGACGGTCTGCCATCAGCATATCAGACGGGGCATGGACCGGCTGCATCGAGGCAATAATATCCAACTCAGCCAGCCGCCCGGCATCACCAGGGTGAATCGTCTGCACGTGTTCGATGCGATGACGCAAAGCTGGTAATCCGCGTTCACGTTCATAAGCGCGCAACCGGGCCAATCCTTCCAGTACTTCATGAACAGCCCGGTCTCCGATGGCATGGACGGCCAGGCTGAGGCCACTTTCGGCTGCCAGACGGCCATGCTCGAAAAGTTGTTCATTGTCTAATATTAGAATACCACGATTTTGCGGCTCGTCAACATATGGGTCGAACATTGCCCCAGTATGCGTGCCAAGAGCGCCATCGGCAAAGAATTTGACGGAACCGATGCGCAGGAAATCGTCTCCGAACCCGCTGCGCAGGCCGAGAGCCGCCGCCTGGGGGAGGAGCTCAAACGGAATGGACTTGACCACGCGGAAATGCAGATCACTACGCTCATGGAGGAGCTGCAGGGCCTGGAAACAGGTGCGCTTATCGAAATCGTGTACCCCGGTCAGTCCCATGCGCCACAAGCCAGCAATAATCTGACGAAAGTCTTTTGCCAGTGCTTCGGGAGTCGGTTCCGGGATGACAGTCTCAACCAGTTTCACCGCTTCTTCAAACAGGATGCCGGTCGGGTTTCCGCGTGCATCCCGCTGGATACGGCCATTGAGCGGGTCTGGAGTGGAGGGATTGATCCCTGCCAGCTTCAGCGCAGCGCTGTTAGCCCACGCGGCGTGCAGGGATTTGGCTGTCAGGTAAGCCGGGTTCTCAGGTATGACCGCATCCAGGTCCGCGGCAGTAGGCCAATCGCCGCCCCAGGTATTCTGGTTCCAGCCATGTCCACGCACCCATTCTCCGTACGATGTCTGGCGGAGGCGTTCTGCCACCCGGCGCAGGATCTCCTCTTTGGTCTCCACCTCGCAATCCACAATCCGCAGGCTGAGGGCATACTCCTGAAGGTGGATGTGTGCATCGGTCAAGCCGGGGAGAATGACTTGCCCGCCCATGTCTTCGCACTCGGCACTTTCGCATTCAACCAAGAGTTCATCGCCGCCAACGGCAAGGATATATCCGGCGTCAATGGCAATGGCCGAGGCGATGGGATAAGCCGTGTCGAGAGTATGGATGCGAGCGTTGTGGAGTAGTCTCATGTCAATCTCATTGAGAAATGCAGGTGCGTCCCTACCAATCAACCATGCAACAGCCGTCCTGTCAGGGTGTCCAGTTCCTCGTTGGAATAATAATAGATGGTCAAAGTCCCGCCCTTCCGTCCGGACCGCAGCGTGATCTTCGTCCCCAAGCTGGAACGCAGACGTTCCTCCAGTTCGGCGACATCCGGTGAAATGGCAGGCTTTGGCTTGCGGACCGGCTTTTCTCCAGAGAGTTTGCGCACAACTTCCTCGGTCTGGCGGACATTGAGTTCCTTCGCCAGAACAGTGCGCAGGGCCGCCGTCTGGGCTTCCGGCGTGGAAAGGGCCAGCAAGGCGCGCCCATGTCCCTCGGAAATGCGCTTCTCAATCAGGGCATTCTTAACCGAATCAGGCAGCCGGAGCAGGCGCAGCGTATTCGTCACTGCCACGCGGCTCTTGCCAACGCGGGCGGCAATGCCTTCGTGGGAAAGATTAAAATCCTCGGCCAGCTGGCGGTACGCTTCAGCCTCTTCGAGGGCGGACAGGTCAGATCGTTGGACGTTTTCGATGATCGCCAGTTCCAGCCGCTGTTGATCGGTGGCCTGGCGGACAAGCACCGGTACCGAGGCCAGACCAGCCAGGCGGGCTGCCTGGAGGCGGCGTTCCCCGGCGATCAGGATGTATTGCCCAGTGGACTCGCCCAGCGTGACGATAAGAGGCTGGAGAACGCCGTGTTCACGCACCGAAACGGTCAGTTCTTCCAGATCTTCGGGACGCAGCATATTGCGAGGCTGTCGCGGGTTCGGCAAAACCATCTCCACCGGGACCAGCATGACGCCATTTTCCATCTGAACATTATCCCCACCGGGGATCAACGCTCCCAATCCACGACCGAGTCCAGATTTTTGTGGCATAGGCTCCTCCTACTCCGCACTTTTCATAACGGCAACACCATCACCTGACAGCATTTCGCGCGCCAAGGTTTCGTAAGACCTGGCTGCATTCGATTCCGGGGCATAGGTCGAGATTGGCAATCCGTACGAGGGGGCTTCTGCCAGCCGGACGCTGCGCGGGATGATCGTCTGGAAGAGCTGCTCGCTGAAATACTTACGGACTTCAGCCACCACGTCGCCGGAAAGGTGGGTGCGCCCATCGAACATCGTCAGGATGACCCCCCGCACTTTGAGCCCGGGGAATAGCGCCAAACGGACACGCTGGATGGTATGGGTCAGTTCGCCCAGCCCTTCCAATGCCAGGTACTCGCACTGCACCGGGATGAGTATGCCATCCCGCGCGGCCACTATTCCATTGACAGTCAACAATCCGAGCGAGGGTGGGCAGTCAATCAGCACGTAATCATAACGGTCAACCAGCTGGGCAATCACCTGGCGCAGTTTGCCTTCCCGCCCCAGTTCGTTAACCAGTTCCACCTCTGCCCCGGCCAGGGATGGCGAGGCCGGCAGAATTGCCAGTTTAAGGCGTGGGTTCTGCAACACCAGCGCCGGAGCGGGTGCCCCTCCCATCAGCGCCTCATACGTCCCGCCTTTGACGGTATGTTTGTCGACGCCGAGAGAGGAGGTGGCGTTGGCCTGCGGATCAATATCCACGATCAAGACGCGCTGGCCAAATTGCGCCAGATAAGCACCGAGATTAATGGCAGTGGTAGTCTTCCCCACACCGCCTTTTTGATTCACCAGTGTATAAACGCGTCCCACTACAGAACCTCCACCAAGCAGGTCTGGATCTCTTCCTGCGTTGGGATGCCATCCAATCCATACCGCTGTACTGAAAAGGATGCCAGGTGGGTGGCAAACTGAGCCGCCGCCCACGGGTCACGAGTCAAGTACAGACGCCAAAAAAAGGCTGCTGCGAAAATATCACCTGCGCCAGTAGCATCCACTTCCTCCAGGGACGGGGCACGGAAGCGGTGCAGATCACCGTTCCAGTAAAGCCGCGCCCCCGCCGGACCCTCAGTTACGGCCAGCACCCGGCAGGCGGTTGCCATGGTCTCAATGCATTCCTCGTCACCGCCAACATCTTCGAGGCTGAGCACTGCCGCACCTACCTTGGCTAACATCTCGCGGGCTTCAGGCCAGTCACTGGGTTCGACCCGCCCGGTGCTGTCCCACTTCCGCAGCCAGCCCTGGGGAGTCAGCCCCAGCAACGAAGACGGGAATTTCCCGTACACCAGCGATTTGCCTTCCCCTGCGATTGGCCCCACGTGGACAATCGGTGCACGCCGCCAGGCTTCGGGAACGTTTTCGAACGACAGGTCCGGTGCAGTATGATGGATATGCTGGATGCGTCCTGCAAGCGAGTACTTGTTCTCAAAGGTTGTACTGCGCCGGGCCGGAATACTCTGGACCTGAATCCCGTCCAGCCCGTCGAGGGGCACTTCCCCGCCCCAGGCGGTAACCACGCCTACGCGCAAACCCAGGGCATAGCCCGTCAACGCAGCATAAGCTGCCGTCCCGCCCAGGTGCGGACCATCGGGAGTAATGTCGCAAGAGAGGTGACCGATGATGAGGTAATCCACCGGCTCGAGTGGGGCGAGCAAAGGCATAAACACATTATACCTGAGGAGGGATAAAGGGAAGCCCCTCTCCCATCGGGAAAGGGGCAAAGGTTAGAAAACCTCTTTACTTTTCAATCATTCTTTTGGCACAATCGTAACTTTACGGGTTGGCTCTTGTCCCACCGACTGAGTGGTCACACTCGGATGGTCACGCAAGGCTAGGTGAATGATGCGGCGGTCACTGGCAGACATCGGTTCGAGCACCTGGCGACGGCCAGCCTTCATGGCCTGGTCGGCCATGCGCTGTGCCATCTGGCGCAACTGGCGTTCGTGACGTGCCCGGTAACCCTGCACATCTATCGTCACCTGAACCCAGCGTTCCACCTGTTTGCTGACGATCAAATTGACAACGTATTGCAAGGCATTCAGGATCTCGGCCCGACGGCCAATCAGCACGCCCAAGTCATCGCCTTGAACGTCCACCATCACAGGGCGCTGACCTTCCTCGTCGGGTTCGCCGTAGCGGACTTCGACGTGAGCTGGGACTTTCATCTTTTCCAGCAGTTCGGCCACGGTCTGGCGGGAAATGAACAGCAAGTTGTCGTCCAGTACACTGAAAGCATCTTCCGAAATTTCCGCCGATGCATTTTCATCCCGTCCTGGAACCGGGACTACCACGTCCCGCGCCGGAACCGGGGCACCCAAGTCCGACCGGGAAGAGGTTTTACCTCGGGGAGTTTCCGGTTTTTCGAGGCCGGTTCCAGGTCCAGAAGGAGGCGTTTTTACCGTCAAGCGGACGCGCGCCTGGCGGCTGCCGACTCCGAAAAGTCCGCGGCTGCCACTATCCAGAACTTCCACATCCACAGCCTCAGCGGTCAGGCCGAGTTCGATCATTCCATCAGCAACGGCTTCTTCAACCGTTGGAGCGATCTTTTCGAGGGTAGTGCGTTCGTTCATTTGGTCCTCACAAGTGCTTTTGTATCAGGCTTATAACCCGGTATCAAAGCACGCCAATTAACCTTACCCAGCAGCGCATACTGCGCAACGCCGATCACGTTACCCGTGATGAAGTAGATGGACAGACCGGAGGCGAAGGTCAGGGCAAAATAACCCAGCAGGAGCGGCATGTAGAGCGCCATCATTTTATTCATCTGGGCACCCTGGTCGCCCGGGTTAGTGGAGGCCGGCATGGTCACTTTGGATTGGACGTAAGTGGTGAGCGCCACGATGATGGCCAGCAGCGGGATGCCAACCCCGAACATGTAGATGCGCTCCGGCTGGCCCAGGTTCATCCACAGGAATTTGCTATTGAGCGGTACGAGGTCGATAAGGTGGAAGAAGGGATATACGACCCGGGTCAGGATGAGCAATTGGCCGGGTGTGGCAGCCAGGGCACGCATGATGCTCTGATAAAGGCCGAAGATGAGCGGAATCTGGATAATCGACGGCAGGCAGGAGGCAAATGGACTGATGCCCAGTTCCTTGTAAAGGCTCATCTGCTCCTGGGCCAATTTCTCCTTATCACCCTTATGCTTCTTCTGGATATCCTGCCACTGCTTGGACTGCTGGAACTCCGTCATCTTGGTGCTGGATTTGATCTGCGAGGCCATCAGGGGATGGGTGATCAGGCGAATCAGGATGGTGAACAGGATAATCGCAATCCCGAAGTTCCCGCCAATCAGTTTATAGATCAGCAGCAAAACGTTGGTAAAAGGGTTGACAATAATGGTTTCCCACATGGTCTTATTCCTTATTAGGCCTTATTTGGCCGGTGTGAACGACCACTTGACGGCCCCGTTTTGATCGAGGGCCACGAGCAGGTTAGTTCCGCTGGTCGGCGCAACCAGGACCAGTGTCCCGGCAGCAGCAGGGGTGGCGTATATTTTCCCGGGGACCGTAATGGGGAGGATATTCTGGCCGGTATTGTCGATGAAGTAGACATTTCCCGACTCAGTCCCGACAACGATGGTACTGTCCCAGACCAGCGGAGAGCCGACGATGGCCCCGGTTAACTGCTGGGTCCAGGGCTGTCCCGTAGCGGTCATCGGAAAAGCGTAAAACATGCCATTGGCATCGCCCACGTAAACATTCATGCCATCCTGCGCCGGGCCAGACCAGATCCAGGAGGAAGCCGTTTTTTGCTGGATGAGGCTGCCATTGCCCGTGTTCAATGAGACCAGCACTCCACCATACGTGCCAACATAGAGGGTATTATCCGGCCCCAGCACCGGCGAACCAAGGATGGCTCCGTCCACCGTCTGCACCCAGGTCTTCCGGCCGGTTTGGGCATTGACCGCATAGACTTTCCGGCCCAGCGTGCCAAAATAGACGTTCGTGCCATCCGAAACCGGGCTGCCCCAGATGGCCTGGTCTGCCTGGAAAGGAGTGACCCACTTGAGCGTGCCAGTAAATGAGAGGGCGTACAGTTTGTAATCAGCATTGGCTGCATAGATGGTATCTCTGGTGACCAGCACGCCACCGATCCAGCGATCCTTGGCCTGATCAAAGCGCCAGTTCTCGGCGCCGCTCTGCGGGTTGAGACTGTAGAGTTTGTGGTCAAAACTGCCGACGATCAACTGCCCATCGGGAGTCAACGCCGGCGTGGCATAGTAGGGCGTGGAAGTGGCAGCCTTGGCCGGGAAACGCCAGACCTCCGCGCCGGTTTGCAGGTTGACGGCATACACGTAGGGGCCGCCGGCAATGTAGGCATTGTCTGCGTCAGCAGTTACGCCGGGCCAGGAAGAGGCCGACAGACCAGTGGCGCACCCGCCCAGGAGCACAGCCAGTGCCAGCAGCAGACCAATCAAAAACAGAAATTTCTTCTTCATGGAGTCTTGTCTCTCCTAATGAACGGGGTCGTAGCCCCCGCGATTGAACGGGTTACAGCGCAGCACACGCCAGACAGCCATCGCACCGCCCTTCAACACCCCGTACTTATAAACCGCCTGATAACCATAATGCGAGCAGGAGGGGTAGAAGCGGCAGGTATTGGGCGGCAGGGTGCGAGCAAAACTGGCCTGGTAGAGACGGATGAGTCCCAGCAAAGCCAGGCGCGGCCAATTCCATAACGTGCGGGGCAGGTCACGCAGAGGTGACTCGCTGGAATAATCGTTAGGCAGATGCTGAAAGGTCATAGGCCTGGGAAAGGAGACCGGCGCGCTTCAGCAAAATGGACAGCGCTTCACGTGCCTGGTTGACATCCGCGGTGGGGAGCGGGGAACGGGCGATGAGCAGGAGGTCGGAGCCGGGGACTGTCAGCGGGAGAAGCTGGTTCATCGCCGCCCGCAAAAGGCGTTTGGCGCGGTTGCACTTGACCGCATTCCCGACCGCCAACCCGGCGCTGACCCCGACGTGCGTTCCGGGCAGATCCGATTTGAGCACATACAATACAACAAGCGGGTGGGCATACGACTTGCCGGAACGCCGCACCCGCTTGATATCGGTTGACCGGGTCAGGCGAAAACTTCGTTTCACCTGCACCTCACCTTCGCCCGCGGGGAGAACAAACCGCGAGGCTGCTGTTCCTACCAGCGGACGTGCTTTACGTGCGAGTTGCTGCGGACGGTGAGGCGGATACGGCCTTTGAGGCGCCGCCGCTTGAGCACCTGGCGACCATCTGCGCTGGACATTCGCTGGCGGAAGCCGTGGACACGCACACGCCGCCGGATCTTAGGTTGATAAGTTCGCTTGGGCATTCCTAACTCCGAATAATAGGATTAAAACACCAAACAGCGGTTTTTCCGCCGGGGTTTTCAAGGCAGTCCCGGTTATCGCACAGGACAGGGACGGGTGGCAATTATAACCGAGGGGGGCCATTCGGTCAAAGGAAAATCGGGTTGGAAATCTGACCGTAATCAAGGATTTGTGCCGGGGAGAAAAAAAAGAACAACAATTCAGACCTCCTGTTTTACTCTCGAGCTTTTTCATGTACAGCCCTGCCAGATGAGGCTTGGAATTGTTTTTGAGAAACAATGAGGAACAATTCCCCTGCGGGTACGATGTCCCGAAAGAACACCGGGATGTTGTGCGGGGAAGGTTCCTGCCTTGGGCCTACTTCGACGACTCGTCCCACGGGGATGCTTCGCAATGTCGTCGAAGCAGCCGACTGCGTTCATCGAAGGAACGTGCCTTCGATGTGGCTGTCTTTGGTGACACGAGTCGCCAAAGTGATCGATGGCGGCTTGAAGCCGCGGTGCGCGCCTGACACCGCCTCGGCTAGCGACGATGGGGGCGGTCACGGTTTTTGGGAAGGGGGAAAGCGGGATGGGGAACGACGGAGCCGAAGTCCGTCTGACGCAGTCATTCACCCAGATAGTCGTGCAGTTTACGGTGGATAGACGGGTGACGCAGGCGGTTCAAGGCTTGGGATTCGATCTGGCGGACGCGCTCACGTGTGACGCCCATCTTGCGCCCAACTTCCTCCAGTGTGTAAGCCTGACCATCAAGCAAGCCATAGCGCAGTTGCAGGATGCGCACTACGCGGGGCGGCAAGTCGTTTAAGACTTCGCGCAAATTCTCGCGCAGCAGATTATTTGTCGCGGTTTCATCGGGCGGGTCAATTTCGTCGTCCTCGATAAAGTCGCCAAGCACCGAGTCTTCTTCAGTATTGGTTGGCGTTTCCAATGAGAGCGGCCAGCGCGCAACCCGGATTATATTCTCGACTTTTTGGGGTGGCAATTCCAGCGCTTCGGCCATCTCCTCGAGGGTTGGTTCGCGGCTCAGGGTCTGAGTCAACTTGTACTGGATACGGAAGAGCTTGTTGATATGATCGCCCATATGAACCGGGACACGGATAGTACGTCCCTGGTCAGCAATGGCACGTGTCACGGCCTGGCGGATCCACCAAGTGGCATAGGTGCTAAATTTGTTACCGCGGCGGTAGTCAAACTTCTTGGTGG
>CAIQQN010000134.1 GCA_903873975.1 uncultured Anaerolineales bacterium | reverse complement strand
CGATGTGATATTGCAGACAATAAGCCAGATAAGTCATTTCGACCATGAATACGTAACCGCTCGATTTGACGCGTTCCAGAGGCATGCCCTGGAGCGTTGTGCGTCGCCAGAGACGGAACCCGGCAGTCACGTCTCGAGGGGACATCCGCAGAATACTGCGCGCATAGAAATTTCCCCAAGCCGAGAGCCCTTTTCGCCAAAGAGGCCAACGCACATCGGTGCTTCCACCCCTAACATAGCGCGAACCGATCACCAGGTCGCATGTCTCGAGACATTTCGCCATCTCGACCAGTGCAGCCGGGTCATGCGAGAAGTCGGCATCCATCTGGCCAATGGCATCCACATTTTCATCGAACAGGGTGCGGAATGCCTGAAGGTAGGCTGACGACAGTCCCATTTTCCTGGTACGGTGCATTACGTGCACGCGTTCGGGATGCGCGGCAGCCAAGTCATCGGCGATGCTGCCAGTGCCGTCGGGACTGCTATCGTCCACGACCAGTATTGTCAAGTCCAATGGAAGCGCAAATAAAGCGGAGATTAGTTTGGGCAGGTTCTCCGCTTCGTTATACGTGGGAATGATAACAACGATATGCAAACACTGCTCCTTGGACATAACCTGAACTGAGATAACCAAAAAGCATGGAATTAATGGTGATCCGGGTTCGATTAGCTGTGCGGTATCCGGTAAGCTCCTACTATTTCTTGCGCAAGAGGAATTCCTTGAGAACATCAAGGGATATAAAGGGGCCATCGCTTGATCGCAATATGCTCATTTTAAAAAACAGCCGCTTACTACGCGTTGCAGATCGATTACGGTCTTTGATCGGATAGAAATAATCCAATGATTGTTCCAGGCGGGTGCGGATGCGCGCCTGAAGGCTGGCAGCTCTCTCCTGTCCGGTAATAAGGACAAAAACTGTGGGGTCGAGATGGCCAAGGAAATCATCCGCACTGCCAATTTCACGAACTGCATTATTGATCATCACACTGACCACCCGTAAAACATCATCCGAGGCCACAAAACCATAAGACTCGCAGAAGGCATCCAGGTTTTCCAGCGATACGATAAGCATCGACCAATCCGGTTTTTGAAGATACTCATTCAGGCGCTCATCCACCGGCGTACCGTCAGGCAGGTCGGTAACTGGATTGTTCAAAGAATCCTGCCTGGAACGCCGCAACACATTGCGAACGCGGAGCTGCAATTCCTGGATATCGAAAGGCTTGGAGATATAATCGTCTGCACCCAATTCAAGACCCTGCAGGAGGTCGGGATGGTCTGTTTTTTCGGACAAGAAAATAATTGGAATATCCGTCGTGTGGAGGTTGCTGCGCAGGCGGCGGGTCACTTCGTAGCCGTTTATATCAGGGAGGGAAATATCCAGAATAATGAGACCCGGGTGCGAAGCCTGACAAATCTGTACCTCATCCTCACCCCTGTTTGCGATAAAGACCTCATATCCCTGGACATGGAAATATGCGTTCAGCATATTGGCTACATCGAGGTCATCTTCAATGATGAGGATCTTCGATTTCGCCTCAGCCATGATGTTTTCTCAGGAGATGGGTTCTTTTTGAATAACGAATTCGCAAATAGTATCACCCATCGCGCAGCACCTGGATTCGTTAACGCGAAACTCCAATCCACCGGATACCCATGTAAGCATAGCCTGGAGAAGGCCAGTGGACATATAGCAGACCGGTTTGTCAGCGTCTTTGCGAGTCCAACAAATTGGGCAGCGATGGATCGTCCAAATGAAAGCGTCATCCGCTTCATCCACGGTAGACAACTGGTCAGTTACCTGCGAGAAGATCTTGGCCGAGGCTGGCAGCCCAATGCGGATCTTGGATTGGAGGGGCAGACCCTTGAAGGCGAGATCACCAACACCTGCCAATGCCCCGAAATTCTTCAGTGCTTCGTTGAAAGTGGCGCGCCCGGCGCGCAAAGCCAACCCGCGCCCGCCGCGCGGACCATACATCTCTTCCAACCCAATATGGATGGCGGTGAAGTCAGCAAAGTCAAATTGGCGTTCCAGGTTGTCGGGAGGGTAATTGTCAATCAAGGTGCCCAACCCTGCCAGGTTCAAGATGGCGTTGAGACCATTTTTCCCCATCACCTCTTCATAGGCTTCCAGAGTGATACGGGCGAACTTGTTGGCGTAAAAAAAACCGCTTTTTGGGATTTGCTCCATATTCTCTGCCACCTTCTAGATGAGTTTCGACAGATCTTCGGCCGCGCGGCGCATATCGAGGAGGATCAGGCCAAGTTTAGCATGCTCACGTGCCAATGCTGTGAGAACTGCTTCTTGGCCTACTGACATCAAAACGACATAACCTTTCTCTCCTTTGATGTACACCTGTTCCAGTGAACCCCGTCCCAGTTCGTTTGCAATTCGCTCGCCTAGCGAAAGCATGGCTGCCGACATGGCCGATACCCGATCCTCTTCCACGCCCTGCGGTAATGCAGAGGCAATGCTCAAACCATCCACACTGACAACAGCAGAGGCCTCTGTATCGGGTGAAGATGCCTGGAGTTCCCGCAAGCGGTCAACCATGAGTTGGGTGCGATTCTTGGTCAAAACTTCCTCCTTGAACCAGCAGTAGTTTTTTTTATAGATTGAATGATGTAAATTTAGCACAGGGCGCATAATGTGTCAAGTTACCTGCTTGATTCAAATCTGAAGTGGGTGGCTAATAAAATTGTCAGTAAAGAAAACATGCTATAATCTTTTCCTTCCAATAAAGATATCCTTTATGCTCCGTATCCTGACAACTTTTTTTATTGTCCTTTTCCTGTTGGAAACACTCCCTCTGAACGGAATAACCGTTGCAGCTCAAAGCGGAACTCTGTCGGACCTGGAACCGGAATCCGGATCCGTCGTCTGCCCACCGGGGATTTATGAAACTGCGCCGGATGGCTGCCTGCCTCTCGGTCCATCCGAGTACCTGACTCAAATCGCTGCGACCGGTATTCCCTATCCCATCCTGCCCCTGCCAGCCTATACCCCACCTGCCGCGCTAAATGACACCCCATATCTTTATTTTAAAGTTACAGACAAAGGGACGCCATTATATGCTTCTCTGGAGGACGCCGCCAATAACCAACCATCCGGCCAACTAGCCCCAGGTACCCTATACGTTTCTTATATCGGAGAAGCAATACCAGTTGGACAGGATGCATATTACCAGCTTCGTTCCGGCTACTGGATCCGCGCCGAAGGTGGCCGCCTGGGCCAGTTTAACCCACCCTTCCAGGGATTGCGGTTTAGTTCCCAGCCACCACGCGCTTTTGGCTGGGTATTAGACAAGACAAACTCCCGCACTGCACCCGGATTGAATAGCCATGAAACGGGGTACACTTTATACCGATTCAAACTTGTTCAAATTTACGATACACAAGAAGCCAGCAACCTGACCTGGTATCTGGTGGGCCCTAACGAGTGGGTGGATTCCCGCCAGATTGCCCGGGTGGACCCGCATACCACTCCTCCCAAAGGAGTGACCGCCAATCGCTGGATCGAGGTCGATTCGTTTGAGCAAACGTTATCCGTCTATGACAACAATCGACTGGTTTTTGCTACGCTCGTATCCACAGGCGTGGATCCATTCTGGACCAGGCCTGGCATATTCCACATCTATGTGAAGCTGCCCACCGAAACAATGAGCGGCGCCACCGCCGCCGACCGCTCGGATTATTACTATCTCGAAGACGTGCCTTGGACGATGTATTTCGACGAAGCACGCGCTTTGCACGGAGCCTACTGGCATAATGGCTTTGGCTACCCACGCAGTCATGGCTGTGTCAATTTATCGGTTGGTGATTCACACTGGCTCTATGATTGGGCCAATGATGGTGATACTGTTTACGTCTACGATCCATCCGGACGGACTCCGGTAGATCCGTCAGTTTACGGAGCCGGTGCGCCTTGACGCCACAAAACCGGTATGGTATATTCAGCCCGCTTCTGGACCCGTGGTGTAGCGGCCAAACATGCGGCCCTGTCAAGGCCGAGATCGCGGGTTCGAATCCCGTCGGGTCCGCCTGAAGTCATTTTACAGCGACAGCCTGGTATGACCAACGTCAGCTAGGCTGTCTGATTTAAATCTCACATTGAACTAAAGAGGAAATTTGCTGGTTGCATCCATCACAACCGGGCCATGACCCGAACATACCACTCGCGCGCCAAACCCGGCCTGCTTTCTTACAGCCTCTTTTGCCTTAGCATCATCCCATGTCAAGTTGCTGCGTGAGCCATGGATGCCATTTTCATCGGTGACCAGCGAGTCGCCGCAGAACAAGATTTCAAATGCAGGCGCAAACAACGAGATGTGACCCGGAGTATGGCCGGACGTATCGACTACGCGCAGGCCACCCAACACCGGAAGGATTTGACCGTCTGCCAGGATCTCATCCACCTGGAAAGGCGCAGCCTTCATAAAGGGGCTCAGCAGGGTGAACACCAAGCGCTGAATCGAGAAGCCGGAGGACTTGATCTGCCGGGAAGGCTTGCCTGCCGCGATGGCCTCGGCTTCAATTTTGCTGGCATAAGTGCGGGCGCCGGTGACCTTGTGCAAGGCGGAAAGACCGCCCACGTGGTCAAGATCTGCATGGGTGATGATGATGCGCTTCACATCCTGAGCTGACTTGCCAAGGCTGGCAACATACGCAAGAATTTTCCTCTCACTGCGCGGAAGGCCCGTATCAATGACAGTCAACCCGTCGGCATCAACGAGGATATATGGATTTGCTACCACGCCTGGAACGAGGAATACATTATCGATGATCTTCATACCAGCAGGCTCCTTTTATTGGATCTGACGCATTGGGTTCTCATCGGGTTGCGCAGTGCTCTTTATTTAATAGGATCACCTTCTCCAACGGGTATCTGACAGGGCTTCAAAGTCCGTTGAGCGCGGGATCAAATTGAAAGTTTGCAATAATTCGGGTGTTGGAAGGGCAGGCCTGCGCGTGGACAAGTCCAGGATCGCTCCTTCAAGGTCAATACTGACCGCTTTTTTCCCATTGGATTTGAGAACATCATGATGGACCTTCCAGCGCGCCCCTTGCGGTGAAAGGCCGGAGAGTAAATAGGTAATGGTCACCGTTTCGCCCATGTGTACTTCCCGCAAAAACCGGGCATGGATGGCGGTGTAAATGGGCCCGATACCGAGCTGCTCGAATCTCTCAGGCGGAAACTCGTGTTCGGTAAAGAAATGATAACGTAAATCACCAGCCGCATCAATATAGGCGGCGTAATTCACATGGCTATTGGCGTCAATATCTGACCATCTGATCTCATAGGTTCTGGAATAATCATTTATGACAGCTCTCCACATCTCTCCAGACAGCGATTACGCCGCACTACCATCGCTATTTAACAAATTCTCGGACAAATAATAACGACTGCTGCTTTACGTCTTTATGAATTAAGAAGCCGCCAAAAATAAAGAAGGCCAGAATATCTGAAATGAAGGTTAAGCTGCTTGGCCCATATTCTAAGAAGACGATGCCCTTACAGTTATGCGCAGAAATGCAAGAAACTGGCGAGAGGCTCCCGCCTGACTTAGCCATCGACGAAAGTGAAGATTATCCTGGCAGTATGCCGTGCTCCGCCCCACGAAACGTCTGCCTCGATCCTTTGACAGAGGTTTCGACAAGCTCCTTCCAGCAACTCTGGGCAGGTTGACTTTGAAACAACCCCCCCGCAATACCTTGCGAGGAGCGCATTGCGTTATGGATTATCCCGGCATAAAATTTCCTTTTTTCTTCTTTTCGTCCTTCAATTTTCGTTTTTCCTTCAAATTATGCTCGGGTTTTTTCTTCTGTTCTTTTCTACCTTTATCCTTTTTTCCCTTTTCGCCCATGGCTGTTTCTCCTTTTTCTTACTTTCTGATTTCATCGGAAACACGAATCCTTGGCAGATGCCCCATTTGCCGGAGGTAGGTCCAGATAAGAGGATTCATTTTTCCTTTATTTGGAGAAATTTCAAAATTCTCCTTGTTCTGTCCTAATTATACCCTCCAGCACGGAAGGCAACAATACGATCCATTCCTTTTGGGTTTTGGACTCCTCATGCCGCGCAACCGCCACGTAGGGGTGACATTCTATCGCTCCGGGCACAGGAACCGTGCCCCTTGTATGATAGAGTATGGAGGTATAAGAGTGTGGCAGATCGTGTGCCCCTTGGTCTTAGAGACCGATCCGTAGCGTGGGTCGCCGCACTCTTCCACCAATAGCCCGAACAGTTGCCAGGACTGCGAGTCCGTATCCGGCAAGGTTGGGACCATCTCATCATCCACGAGGACACAATGACCAAATCCACCAACGAAACCCAATATGTAGGAATTGATGTAAGTAAAGCTCATCTGGATATTGCGGTACGGCCAACAAATGTGTGTTGGCAGGAGAACAACGATATCCAAGGGATCAGCAGCCTGGTGGAGAAATTGACTAGGCTTCGGCCGACATTGATCGTGTTGGAAGCCACCGGCGGTTATGAAATGCCTGGGGCGTGTGCTCTGGGAGCAGCAGGGTTGCCGGTGGCCGTGATCAACCCTCGGCAAGCTCGAGACTTTGCCAAGTCGCTGGGACGGCTGGCTAAAACAGACAAAATCGATGCCCTGATGCTGGCCCATTTTGGTGAATCCGTGCGCCCTGAGCCGCACAACTTGCCTGACGAACAGGCGCTCCAGCTGCAAGCACTGCTTGTCCGCCGTCGCCAACTGATTGAAATGCTGGTCGCTGAGAAAAATCGCATGCACACGACCCATCAGACGGTTCGTCCCCATCTCCAGGAGCACATTGACTGGCTGGAGGAGAAATTGGGTGAAATCGATCAGGAACTGCACGACCAACTTCGGCAAAGCCCAATCTGGCAGGAGAAAGAAGACCTGCTCCGTTCCGTACCCGGCATTGGTCCGGTCACCTCCATCACACTACTAGCAGAGTTGCCTGAACTGGGACAACTCAATCGCAAACAAATCGCCGCCTTGGTGGGAGTGGCTCCTTTTAATTGCGATAGCGGAAGGATGCGTGGAAAACGAGCCATTTGGGGTGGGCGAGCTTGTGTACGCAACGCCCTTTACATGGCTACTCTTACGGCCAGTCGTTTCAATCCAATCATTCGGGCATATTTCCAACACCTTGTAGATCAAGGTAAACCCTTCAAAGTGGCTTTGGTGGCTTGTATGCGTAAGTTGCTTTCCATCCTGAATGCCATGATCCATACCATGAAATCCTGGCAGCCCAACCTTGCAGTTCCTAAACCGCTTCCTATCCCTTGACTTTTATCACAGTTGCTACTAATGCAAGATCTCCTGGTTGGCCTGATCGGTTTCCTGGAATATCTGGTTAACCTGCTCCTTGATCCCGGTGGTGGCGCTGGGAGCTTTTGGGATGAATTTGACCAGGTCGCGCGCATCCTGCAGCAGCGCTTTTACCTGGGCGATATATGAAAAATTATATTTGCCGCCCTCGACCGGGACGGGCAGGTTACGTGCTTTTTGGATCAGGAGATGGGCGCGCCGGAGGCGCTCAACAGCGGGAATGAGACGGGACATAAGTTCTCCTGTACATGAAATGTGCCATGATTTCTGGTTTTTTCGTAAGCAAGGGACCGCATCATGGATTTCCCCAATAGATCTCAGTCCAGTGGACTGCGTGATCTGTGGCCGAAGCGGGAGGCAACACGTAGACCGGATTGCGTACACCCAGTGTATGGGAGATGAAGATATGGTCAATGCGGTTCTCGCCAGACATGTCAACTCCATCCGCACTGATCTTGGAAGGATAGACACTTGTCCACGCATTGGTGTAAACACTGTTGATCAGTTGATAGGCTTCTTCATAATCCCGAAGGTTGTAATCGCCCAATGCGATGACGTAGGGTTTATCCTTAGAGCGTTCCAGCAGCGCCTTCGCAAAGACCAGCATGGCTGTATCCGAGCCATCAGGGTGGACATCGTAAATGGTAAAACGGCGCCCACTCACTTCGATCTCTGCTTCGGCAGTGCCGATTTCATCCTTGTCGCTATAAGTAAACACCGTGCGCGTGTTCAACAACGGATACTTCGACAGGATGGATGTTCCGTACGTGCCTGTGACTGTGGTTGGCCCATAATAGGAATAATAACCAAGTTTTTCAGCGTAGTAACGGACGTAATCGTTGTTGTTGAGGGAGATGCGGGTTGAATCGGTCTCTTGCAGGGAGAGGATATCGGGCGATACGCTACGGATGAGTGGCAATTGCCGGTCGAAGGATTTCTCAGCGTAACCGTCATTGGCCTCCTGGATGTTGAAGGTCATGACCACGAGGGAGGACCTGTCCGTCGCGTCGATCTGGATGTGTTTCGCCGGCAGGAGGGGGACCAGCGTGCCCAGGAATATTACCCCCAACAGGATGCCCCAGGCCCAATGTAACTTCCCGCCGGATCCCTTTTCGGAACCTGGCTGGACCTTTTTCACGCCCCAGGTGAGCAGGGTGATGATCCCTGTCAGCGATAGATAAGTCAGCCAGAACTTGCCGCGAAAAGGCAGGCTGATTGGTTTTACATAGCCCCACACATTGGTGAAGATGTGGGTGAAAATAAGCAGGATCAATGCCACGCTTCCCAGCAGGATTCCCGGAAGCAGGTCACTCGGGGCCGGAGCTGCCTGCTGTATCTGGTTGAGGAACAGGCGCATGTCGAGAAAGATGACCGGGAAAAGTAGAAGCATGAACAGCAGCGGAAGTGCTTGCCACAATACCGGAGCGCCCACCACAACTGCCGCGGAATCTGTCGTCGGTGGGAAAGGTACGCCGTGCGCCAGGATGGTTCCTGTCAGACAAAGGGTGAAGGCCAGGTTCCAGACCAATAGGAGGCGCGGACCAACCAGTTCGAACAACTGCGGACGAATGAGCGACAGCAGAACCCAGCCGGCCGCGAACAGGCTGATGGTGATCACAATCAACGTGTAATTGCCTTCCGTCCAACGGGCGATCACCGCCGGGGCTGAAAAGGCAAACCAGACCAAAGTCAGGACGAGGAATAATCCCACGATGGCAGGCGTTAAGCCAGCAGCTTTCTTTTCCGCTGCTGATTCACTTCCCAGGTCCAGATGCGCCAACAGCCATCCGAGCGAAAGACCGAAGGCCCACCCGGCCCATCCGCCCAAGGGGGTCAGGGAGTAATCGAGGCCATAGTCTAATGTGCGCAACAATATGGACAGGCTCACGGCCAGGCCAAGCCCGGCGGAACCCCACAGGCCGGTTTGGAAATGCGTCTCTCCCCTGGGTTTCGCCGTCAGAAGGAGAAAGAACAGGCTTAAAGCCGCGCCTGTACCGAACCCGGAAGCCAGCACCCGATTTGCAGTGTTCAAGTAGGGGAGCATTCCGCGTGAGAGGAGCAACACAGCGAATGTTATCCAAGCCAGTTGACGTGGAAATCTCTTATAAAAAGGGATCAGCAGGATGGGCGTAAAGAAGAACAACACGCCCAGAACTTTCGCATCCAGGTTCGTGTTCATTAAATCCAGGATGTAGATGGACTCAACCAATGTGCCAGCTGCTTGAATGAAAAACAGAAAGATGATTGCAAAAGCGATGATGATGGGGAAGGTTTTTTTCATTAGAAATCTCCTTTTATAAATTAAACTCATCTTTTGCGGATAACAACCCCGGAGGAAACCAATTGAAAATGATTGATATTCGGATGTATCTCTGCGATCAAGCGGATGCCTGTTATTGAAGGAATAATCGTTAGGGTTCTTTTGTGAATCGTTACATGGAACCATTTTTTCCACAGATTGAGGTTGTGAATTCCCCAGGCTTAATGTCAAACCGCATCCTTATTTCTTTCGGGATGGTGATTTGGGGCCTGGAGGAAATTGTGCCTAAATACATTACTTGTTTACTCCCAATTCCATGCCTTTATTATACGGCTTTTTCCAAACCTTATCCCATCACCCGCCATGTAGTCCGAGAACCATTTGCACTCTTGACATTAACGTAACGTCATGGTTTATATTAACCCATGAGGTAAATATGTATACCGTCAAGAAACTTTCGAAACTGGCGGGAGTCAGCACCCGCACCCTGCATTACTACGACCAGATCGGGCTTTTCAAGCCGTCTTCTCTGGGCGCCAACGGCTACCGCCACTACGAAGAAGAGGCCCTGCTGAAACTCCAGCAAATCCTGTTCTACCGCGAACTGGGCCTGAGTCTCGACAAGATCAAGGCCGTGGTTGGCCACCCTGATTTTGATGTGTTGACCGCACTGCGGTGTCACAAAGAGGCACTGCAGGGACGGGTCGAACGGCTGAACCGCCTCATCCAGACCGTCGACAATACCATTGACCATTTGAAAGGAAGTGAAACCATGAATGCAAAAGGACTGTTTGAAGGCTTCAGCGAAGAAGAGCAGGAAAAGTATGCCCTGGAGGCGGAGCGGACGTACAACCCGGAAACGGTGAGAGCTTCCAACCGAAAGTGGAAAGCATACCCGCCCGCAGAGAAGGAACGCATCCTTGCTGAAGGAAAAGCCATCTACGCTGACCTGGTTGTGGCCATGCCGAAAGGGGCAGCCAGCGCGGAAGTACAGGCCTGTGTAGCCCGCTGGCAAAATTATATGCAGTATTTCTGGAGTCCGAATGACGAGCAGTTAATCGGTCTCGCCGATATGTATACCGACGACCCGCGTTTCCGGGCCAATTTCGACAAAATGGATCCGAAACTGGCCGGGTTCATGCAGGAAGCGGTGAAGGCGTATGTGGAGAAAAGGAAAAAGTAAACGACAATAGAATCAAAAGTTCCAAAGGTACCAAAAAGTTCAAAATAGCCAAAGAGTTTCTGCCTTTGGCTATTTTTTTTCAGGCTTGTTTATCCGGGATTTTACTCATGGCATACTCTGCCAGGGCGGTGATTGTGAGGCTCGGGTTCACACCGGGGTTGGCGGGCATGATCGAGCCGTCCACCACGAACAGGCCGGGGTAGTTATGCGCCTGGAAATCCAGGCCGATCACGCCCTCCTGGTCGTCGCGGCCGAAGGGCACGCCGCCCATAAAGTGCGCCGTGGTCGGGAAGTTGAACAGGCTGTCGGTAAAGGCCGTGGCGGGAATGCCGTTCGTTTTTTCGGCGAAGAGACGGGTGACGCGGCTGGCAAGGGTCAATTCGCTGGCGGTGTGTTCCTTCTCCGGGCGGATGACCAGCCCCTTACGGCCGAAAGTGAAGAAACTGCGACCCAGGCGGACGCGGGTAAGATTCTCCTCGGTCTGCATGACGAGCAAAATGGTGGTGTAACGCGCCCAGCGGGAAAGATATTTGGAGTAGATGTGATCCCACGGGTGGCGGATGATCTCCCACAGCGTTTTCAGAATGCGCAGCGGTATGCTGCCGCCGCCCTCGATCAACGGCGCGATCAATGTGCGGATGAACGAGGCCCCATCGGAATAACGCACCGGCTCGACCCGCGTGACCTCGTCCACACTGGCGATGGAAGTGATGGCGATGCCCTTGGAATAATCCACATCCCGGCGGCGGGCGGTGACACCGAGGATGTTCTCGCTGTTGGTGCGGGCGCGGTCGCCGAGGCGCGGCGAGAGGCGCGGCAGGGACCCGGTCACCTCGCGGCAGCGGAAGAGCAGGTCCAGGGTGCCGAGCGTGCCGGCGGAGACGACCACGTTGCGGGCGCGGACGGAGGTGTGACGGGTGACGGGTGACGTGGAGCGGCGGTAAACCACCTCATAGAGGGCGCCATCGTCACTGAACGATTGACGATGCGCGACAGGCGATGGTCCACCGTCAATCGTCAATGATCTGATATCTGTGACTTTTGCCTCTGCAATAATTTCCGCCCCCTGTTTTTCAGCAAAATAGAGATAGTTCTTATCCAGCGTATTCTTGGCGTTGTAACGGCAGCCGACCATGCAGCCACCACAGAAGTTGCAGCCTGTCCGCTCGGGGCCGGCGCCGCCGAAATAGGGGTCGGGGACGTTTACTTCCTCCTCCCCAAAGAAGACGCCAACGTCGGTGGGGCGGAAGGTTTCGCCGTGGCCGAATTCCTCGGCAATCGCCCTGCAGATCTCGTCCGCTTTCAGCAAACGCGGATTGGGCGTCACGCCCAGCATCTTGCGGGCAGTATCGTAATGCGGGCGCAGTTCTTTCTTCCAGTCGTTGAGGTGCCTCCAGGATGGCGCGGAGAAGAGATGGTCGTCCGGTTCGAGCAGCACGTTGCCGTAAGTCAGGCTGCCGCCGCCGACACCCGCGCCGTGCAGGGCAAGCAGGCCGTTCATGAAGGTCATCTCGAAGATGCCGTGGCAGCCCAGTGCGGGGAGCCAGAGGAATTTCCAGATGTTCCAATTGGATTTGGGGAAATCCCGGTCCCGGTAGCGTTTGCCGCGCTCAAGCACGAGGACGGAGTACCCCTTTTCCGTCAGCCGCATGGCGGAGACCGAACCGCCAAAGCCGGAACCGATAATGACAAAATCGTACACCTTTTGCTCCATGTTTGCTCCTTTGGCTAAGATCCATCCAAAAATTCGCGAGATGTATGGGAATCAAGGTACTGCACCGGGGATCGGCGCGTGGAACTCCGCGGTCCACAGGCCGGAACCGGGATGCTTCTCGTAGACAACCGAAGCGGGTGTGAAGACGTGCAGCCAGATGTGACCAGGTTTCAACGCGATCGGGTTGCTGCTGGCGTCGGTAAAGCGGATGGGCCGCAGACGTTGCGTGGCCTGCTCATAGGCCTGGGCGACCGTGTTCCAGTATATACGGTAGATCTTTCCATCCCGGAACAGGTCAGCCGAGCCCATATCGCCGATACCGAGGGTGATGTCTATTTTCGTCTCAGCGTAGGCAATGTGCTGCACGTATAGGACAATGATATTATCGTAAAGCAACTGCTGTTCGGTTAGGCGGTCAGTCTGGGGGGTGAATTCCTGTACGTTATCAGGGGTATTGGAGAAGCGCTGGTACGCCCCGGAGAGAGGATCGTAGCGGAACTGGGACTGATTGCCTTCGTTCCAGAAAACGCTCACCTGGCTGGCCGGTTCACCGCCTGCGGGAGGAAGGGGGCTGAAAACATTGCCAGAGTAGTTGGCTGGGTAATTGGGATTCTTGTTGGCCTCGGCCAGGGCACGCAGGTCGGTGATTTTAAGCAGGGCGCTATTGAGGTCATTTGAATCGCTGCCAAAAACATAGCGGCAGCCGGGGACCTGCGCCAACACGGACGGATCGCCGCCGGCAGAAACGATGCAACCGCCCTGGAAGAACTTGCCGATGGTCCCATAGGGCAGTCGCATGGAGCGGATGGGACCCACTTCAGGAAGCGGCAGCTCGGCGAGACCTTGATCAGGGGTGGGAGTGGGCGTACCCGGACCAACGGTGGGGGTGAGCCCGGCCGGCAGTTCGACATAACCGGCATCCCAGTTCATGTCCGTCGCCGTGAAGACGATTGGCGGGGTCAGGCCGGTGAGCGGATCGGTGTCACTATCCGTATTGTCAAAACCGACATCCGGCTTGGTGAAGTCCAGGTTGGCCGGATGCTCGAAACCGATGCGATAAACCTGGCCGGAATCGACGTTAAAGCCATAGTACCCGTTCGAATCGGTGGAGGTGGTCTGCAGGACATTCCCGCCAGAGTCATACAGTGTGACGCACATCCAGCCAATGCCGGGTTCATTCGGATTCTGAACCCCGTCCTTGTTCTCGTCAGACCAGAGATGGTTGCCCAGGACGGCACTCGTGGCTGTGAACGGCTCGGTGCGCACTCCGCATGAGCCAATGAGACGTGGTTTTACCCGCGGCTCTTCACCGTAGAAAGTGACCAGCAGGCGCGACATGCCTTCGCCGATGTATATTTCAAAAACCCAGGGGGCGAACGAGATGCCTGCCTGTGGCCGGGACGAGACCGGGAACAGCGGGACAGATATCAGGACAGCGGGCAGGTCCAGCATGGACGGGTCGCTGACGGGCAGACCGGTGAGGGGGTTGATACCTGGCGGGAAATCGCCAATCTGCGGACCGTAGTCACCCGTCCCGCCGACCGGCTGCGGGGTGGGGGAGGAAGTGGAGGAAGGTGTAAAGGTTGGCGTGAATGTCCCGGCAGGCATGGCGGAGGCAGAACCTTCCAAAGTACGAGTCTGCCCATCATTTCCGCTCTCGGTGGATGTGGCGCTGAGGTTCACACTGCTTTTCCCGCTGCAGGCAGAGAAGAAAATGCCCAATACAATAAGGATGCTCAGGATGGTGATTCTCTTATTCATTGAGCTCCCATGCGCGCCGGAGGCGAGCATAAGTCTCTTCCAACGCCTCATTCACCACTTTTATTTCAGCCAGCGTCATCATGAAATTGGCATCACCGGCCCAGCGCGGCACTACATGTAGATGGACATGCCCGACAACCCCCGCTCCGGCGGCTTCGCCAATATTCGCGCCGACGTTGAAGGCGTCCGGATGGTATTCGCTGCGAAGAATAACCATTCCCCGGGTTGCCAGCTCCATCATTTCAGCGCGCGTTTCCGCATCCAGGTCTTCGAGCGAGTCCCGATGTGTGTTGGCCACCACCATCATATGACCGCTGGTATAAGGGAAACGATTCAGAATGACAAAACACCGATTCGCGCGGAAAATGACCAGGTTATCGGGTCCATCGGCTTCTTTCTGTACATCGCAGAATACGCAGCCCGCGGTTTTCATTTGGACAAATTTCATGCGCCAGGGCGCCCAGAGCCGTTTCATATTCTTACTCATTGTAACAAATAATATGCCGCGCGATGACCCCTTTCCGCTAGTTGGTGAGTTGTGAGCCAAAGCCAACTTCTGGATAGTTGACAGACTTTCCGAATAATAGTATTCTCTGGATATGGAACAACTGTCGCTCTTTGACGCATCCCCCCGCTGGACCGTAACCAACCTGACACGCCATCTGCGCCAGTTGTTGGAAGCCGACCCGGATCTGCAAGGAATCTGGGTGCAGGGGGAAATTTCCAACCTGTCGCGTCCAGCCTCTGGCCATATTTATTTCACCCTGAAAGACTCTGGGGCTTCATTGAAATGTGTCTTGTGGAAGACCGAAGCCGCCCACCTGCGCTTCGCGCCGCAAGACGGGCTGGCTATCGAAGTGCATGGCAGCTTGGGCATCTACGAAGTCGCTGGGCAGTACCAGCTCTACGCCGACAGCCTCCGCCCGCTGGGGGAGGGGGCACTCTACCAGGAATTCCTGCGGCTCAAGGCTTTGCTGGAGACCGAGGGTCTCTTTGACGGAGCCCGCAAGCGACCCATCCCTATCTGCCCGCGCCGCATCGGGATCGTGACCTCGCCGACCGGCGCAGCCTTGCGCGATATGCTCAATACCCTGCGACGGCGGATGCCGCTGGCGGAAGTGACCCTGGCTCCCGCAATGGTGCAGGGAGATGAGGCTCCGCCAGCTCTGGTGGCAGCGCTGCGCACCCTAAACAGGGTCGCTGCGCCGGAGGTGATCCTGCTGGCGCGCGGCGGCGGCTCCATCGAAGACCTGTGGGCCTTCAACGACGAACGCGTGGTCCGCGCCGTGAGCGGGTCGCAGGCCCCGGTCATCACCGGCGTGGGCCACGAGACGGACTTCACACTGGTTGATTTCGCCGCCGACTTGCGTGCGCCCACACCCACCGCGGCGGCCGAACTAGCGACAGCCATTACGGTGCTGGATCTCTGGCAGACATTAATCGAGAAGGGGCAAAGTCTCGAAGGGAGCATGGGCACACTCTTCGAGCGACAGCACAATCTTCTGGGGGGTTTCCAAAGCGGCCTGCGTTTTTACTCACCATTGCGCCGTTTGCAGACCGAACGCCAGCGCGTGGATGAATTGAGCCGCCGGGGAAACGCTGGACAGGTTCATCGACTCGAACTCGCTATGGAGAGGCTCAAAGGATTGGAAAACCGCCTGACGGCGCTCAGCCCATTGGCTGTGCTGCAACGCGGGTACGCGGTCGTCACAAAAAACAAGCGAGTGGTCACCAGCACGTCCCAGGTCCAGGATGGAGATGCGCTGCGCGTCCGCGTGCGGGACGGTGAATTCGGTGCCCGTGTCTCGGGCAATGGATAGGTGATTATGGCAAAAAATGAAGTCAAACCAATGGATGCTTTGACCTACGAAGAGGCCTTCGCCGAACTCGAAAAGATCGTGGCGGCACTCGAATCCGTGGAACACCCACTGGAAGAGTCGATGACACTCTTCGAGCGCGGCCAGGCGTTAACCAAACGCTGCGCCGAACTGCTGGACAAAGCCGAACTGAAAGTCCAGGTGCTGGTGGGCGAATCGCTGGCGGATTTCAAGGAAAGCCAATGAACATTGGCCCCATCCTTCAAAACCATGTTTTTTTGACCGGAATGGCGGGGTGGTTCCTGGCCCAGGTGTTGAAAATCCCTGTGGATTTTATCCGGGAACGACACTGGAACTGGGCTTTATTTTTTGCGGCCGGTGGAATGCCCAGTTCACATTCCTGCCTGGTTACTTCAACGGCCATGGCGGTGGGGTTGCATTACGGTTTTGATAACCCGCTTTTTGCCGTGGCGGTGGCCCTGGCATTGGTCGTTGTTTATGATGCCACGGGTGTCCGCCGCCAGGCAGGGATGCAGGCGAAGAAAATTAATATCCTGGTGGAAGAATTGTTAAAAGGACATCCGATCAATGAACAGCATCTGCGTGAAATAATCGGGCATACGCCACTGGAAGCGTTGGGCGGCGTGCTGCTGGGCTTGGTAGTGGCAGTGGTTTTTTGGTTGTGGTTGCGATAAGAAAGCGACGAGTGAAGATGGCGGAAGAGATGAAGTTACCGAAAAATAAAGACGCTCAGAAAGAATAATAACCAAAAAGCCCTCGCTCCATGCGAGGGCCAACGTTCATAACAGAATTAACGATGCAATCGTCGCCTGACCATTTCAAACAGACGGCGGACTTCAGGGACGCGCAGCAGGATCAAAACCAGACCGTAGACTAGCCCGCCAATGACTACTCCGCCCAACGTCGTCAATGCAGCGGAGTGGGACTTCACAGCCTGCATCCAAAAAACGAGTGCGGCGGACATACCCAGGGTAGCGAGGGCGGCGGCACCTGTCCCTGTGACCAATTCCTTTCCCTGGATACCCTTCAGGCGTTTGCGCAGCAGGAGAAAGAGGGTTGTCGTTTCGATGGCTGTTGAAAGGGAGATCGCCAGCGCCAATCCGCCAAGCGGCATCCAACCGACTTGTTTGAACCAGGCGGTAAAGGCTACGCAGAAGACGATATTCAACCCCATGGCCCCAGCGCTGACAAACGCCGGGGTCTTTGTGTCGCGTAACGAAAAGAAGGCCCGAACCAGTATTTCCAGTACGCAGTGAAAGACCAGGCCGACGGTATACCAAAGCAGAGCCCAAGCTGTCATCTCAGTTGAAAGGGATGTGAAGTGGCCGCGTTGGAACAGGAAGGTGATCAGCGGCTGACGCAGCAGGATCAGGCCAAGGGTGGCTGGAATGGCCAAGAACAACACACCTCGTAGCGCCGCAGTCAATGAATTTCGCAACTCGCTCATTTCACCCCGGGCTACCTGTGCTGAGAAGGTTGGCAACGTGGCGATGCCGATCCCGGATCCGATGATCACGAGCGGCACGGTCATGATCGGGAAAGCATATTTGATGGCCGAGAGCGAGCCGGTGGATAGGCCATTGGCGATTATAGTGGTGACGACAAAATTCAGCTGTAGAGTGGCCACACTAATCAAGCGCGGTCCCATCAGTATCACCACTTCACGCACGGATGGGTTGCCTTTCCCGAGGGTGGGCGTGTATTGCCGTTTTTGCAGGTGGAACAGGTCGGGGAGCTGGATGCACAGATGCAGACAGGCACCCAGCACGACGCCCCATGCCAGCCCAAAGATCCCCAGGGAAGGGACGAAGAACAGTAATCCGATGATGATCCCGATCCAGTAGATGGCCGAAGCGAGAGAGGGCAGCCAGAAGCGCTGGTGGGCATTGAGGATTCCTGACAGGAGACCACTGGCGCCAAAGACCGTGGACGTGATCAGCAGGATCCTGAGCAGTTGTGCTACCAATAGTTGTTGAGCGGGAGTATGGGTAGGGGTGAGAAGTCGTGCGATTTGAGGTGCAAAGAGCGAAGATATGAAACTGAGTGTAGTCAGGGTCAGGACGACCAGATTAATGATCGCGGAAGCAAGTTTCCAGGCGGAAGGCTGGTCATCTTTTACGAGGAAGGCGGTGAAGGTCGGCACGAAGGCAGATGCCAGCGCACCACCTGCCAGGAGGTTGAAGAGTAAATCCGGGAAAATACTGGCGGTATTAAAGGCGTCCATCACCGCACTCGTGCCGAAAGCACGGGTCGCCAGGATCTGCCGGACCAGCCCGGCGACCTGGCTGAGAGCAAATGCAACCATCACGGTCCCGGCCGCGCGGGCAATTTGCCTGTTCGCGTTAATGGTGGTCTCACTCATGAGCGGGGATTATACTCCAGCCGTGTAATTCCCCAAACCAGATATCCTGCCCAACACAAACCAGCCGCTCCAGTCTGGATTCCTCATCCACCCAGTAGCGGACAGAAAACTGCCCCACATTGAAGCGGAAATCTGCGGCAGGAAGCCAATCAATGGACGGACCGTTCAGCTTCAGACCAGCGCAGGCGTGGCTCATTGGCTGGACACCAAACGAACCGTCCAGCGCGCTCACGCTTTTCAGCAGAAACGGCTGTAGTTGGGTGGAGACTGCACAAGCCAGCACCAGGATCAGGGTCAGGAGGGGATGTCGGAGGTGCTTCCGCATACGCCAAATATACCACCAGAAATAATGGAACTTATGTGCTATGGTATGGGAGGAAGCAGTATAATCAAACCAATCCAAGTTCACGAGGAATCCCGGTATGAGGATTAAGAATACTGCGCGTAGCCAATATCTACTAATCTTTCTGATATTGACACTGGTTTTAACTTCCTGCATTAACTCGACCCCTGATCTGTCCACGACGCTCCCGGTCACGACGGGGACCGAACCCGGAACCGCGACCGGCTGGCTAGAAATCTATTTCACCAATCCAGCCGACCTCCATGCAGCGGACTACGAAGGCGGCCCGGACGAAATCCTGGCGGCCGCCATTGAGCATGCGCGTCTTTCTGTGGATGTTGCCATCTACAATCTAAACCTGTGGAGTATCCGCGACGCCCTCATCCACGCGCATCAACGCGGGGTGGTGGTGCGTATGGTGATGGAAAGCGACAACATGGATAACGAGGAAGTCCAGCAGCTCCTGGATGCCGGGATTCCGATCAAAGGCGACCAGCGCGAAGGCTTGATGCATAACAAGTTCATTGTGATAGACCGCTCCGAAGTATGGACCGGCTCGATGAATTACACCACCAGCTCGGTTTACAAAGACAACAACAATCTCATCCGCATTCGCTCGACAGACATTGCCGAAGATTACACCACCGAGTTCAATGAAATGTTCGAAGATAACCTGTTCGGCCCGGATGTACGCGCGGCGACCCCCCATCCCAATATGACGATCGACGGCACTCCAATAGAAATCTATTTCTCGCCGGATGATGGCGTCGCAGCGCATATCCTATCGCTCCTTCAGGGTGCGCAGGAAAGTATCTATTTCATGGATTATACCTTTACGGCCAACGATCTCGGTGACGCCATCCGCCAGCGCGCGGCAGCCGGTGTGACCGTAACCGGGGTGATGGACGATGGGCAGATCAATTCCGCCCAGGGGACAGAGTACGATCCGTTCATGCAAGCTGGACTGGATGTGCGACGGGATGGCAATGCCGGGCTGATGCACCACAAAGTCATCATCATTGACAAGAAGATCGTGATCACCGGTTCGTACAATTTCACCGCCAGTGCCGAGACAAGCAACGACGAGAACGTGATCATCATCCACAATGCGGACGTGGCCGCGCGATACCTGGAAGAATTCCAGAAAGTATACAATCAGGCTCTGTCCCAATCAGAACAGACAACACCCCAATCAATACCGACAATGACCCAATCGGTGCCGACAACGGTAATTTACCCGTAATGCCTCGCTCCGAAAATATCGTCGTCGAGACAGAGAAGGACTCAAGGAGAAACATGCTCTGGCTTGTCTCATCAGTACTTATGTGGGGGCTGATCCATTCCCTACTGGCTTCTCTGAAAGCCAAAGAAGTGGCCCGGCGCTGGCTCGGCGACTGGCCAGTGCGTTTCTATCGCCTTGCCTATAACGTTCTCGCCTGCGTCAGTTTTCTGCCGGTGTTGGTCGTCGCCGCTCTGATCCCGGATCGGCGACTGTACCTCGCCCCGCTGCCCTGGTCGGGGCTGATGGTGCTCGGGGAACTACTCGCCATTGCCATACTGGTTATTGGATTCGGCCAGACGGACGCCTGGGAATTCCTAGGCCTTCGCCAGCCTGGAGAGAGCGATAAGCCCTCCAAACTGACGACCTCCGGGTTTTACCGCCATGTCCGCCACCCGCTGTATTCGGCGGGGCTGGCCTTCATCTGGTTGACGCCGCTGATGACCGCCAACATCCTGGCGATCAACATTGCCCTGACGGTCTACGTTATCACCGGCGCATATTTCGAAGAGCGCAAGTTGCAGCGTGAGTTCGGACAGGATTATGCCAATTACATGGCTGTCACCCCTATGTTCATCCCATTCCTGAAAGGGAACAAAGCGCGGCGAGAATCGTCTTGATACAAGGTTCCTTTCACACGGAGTATAATCACCCCCAATGTCGTTCGTCTCTGTTCCCCGACCCCAGCGTACCCCTTTCTTGTTTCAAATACTGGCCATCCTGATCGGCGGCCTGCTTCTGTTCTTCCTGGCTGTTGGCCTGATTACGGGTGGTTACCAACTGCTATATGCCGGCCGGGTTTTTCCCGGCATTAGCATGGCAGGCGTGGACCTTACCAGCATGACGCCGGAGCAGGCCCAAACTGCTCTTGGCCAGCGTCTGACTTATCCCACCAGCGGGAAAATCGTTTTTCTCAGCGGGGACAGGGTATGGGTGGCGACACCGGCCGAGCTGGGGATGATTTTCGATGCCGGGACCAGCATCCAGCGGGCTTACAACATAGGACGCCAGGGTGGATTGTTCACTGAACTGGCCGGTCAGCTCAATTCCTGGCAAGGCGGGCTGGACCTGAAACCTGTCATTGTATTCGACGAGCGCGTGGCCTACGCTTATCTCCAGAATATTGCCGTTCAGATCGACCAGCCAGTGGTGGAAACCGACCTGCACCTGAACGGGACGGAAGTATTCTATACCCAGGGCCAGACCGGGCGATTGCTCGATGT